>JAICSX010000060.1 GCA_025936675.1 Sphingomonas sp. | reverse complement strand
GTCATAGATGTCGTACGTGTTCCAGTTGAACGGCGCGCTGTTGTCGCGGGTCGCTTCCTGTTCGAAGACGTAATCGGTGCCGGTCTGGCGAAAAGCGCCGTTGTGGAACCAGTCGTCGCCGCGCCAGCCGTCGACCATCGGGTTCATTGGCACCGAGACCTTTAGGGCCGGATGCGGATTCACGAGCGCAACCAAAGGCTCGTAGCCGTCATAGCTGATGCCGATGATGCCGACGCGCCCGTTGCTCTCTGGCACATGCTTCACCAGCCAATCGATCGTGTCGTACGCGTCGGTCGAATCGTCGACCTTGGTGGGATTGAGCGGATTTCCGACCAGCGGCCGGTTCATCACGTAGGTCCCCTCGGACCCGTACTTGCCGCGGATATCCTGAATGACGCGGATATAGCCGCCGTCGACGATAACGTCCGCGGCATTGTCGTAACCGTCGAGCGCGGCGACGAGGTGCCCACTCTTGACGTTACTGGTCAGCGCATCGGCATTGTAGGGCGTCCGCGTCAGCACGATCCCGGCATTCATGGCGCCCTTCGGAATGAGGATGACGGTGTGCAGCTTCACGCCGTCGCGCATCGGTATCTCGGCCGTGCGGCGCTCATAATCCCAGCCCGTCGTTGCTTGCGTGACGTGGGCAGGTCGTTCGTCATAGACCTGTGCCGCGGCCGGAGCCGTGACCATCGTTGCGGCAAAGCCAATGCCGCTTAGTAGCCATGCGCGCATGATTCCCCCTATCTCGATCCGAAGAGCCTAGGCGAAGCGTCGTTGGTGAAGCAATGCAGCCAGCAACGTACGAACGTCGCTTAGCTCGCATCCGACTGCAACTGCCGCTAGAATGTCCCGTCGAGGGGTTCGGCCATGAGGAGAAACGACATGGCACGAAAGAGATTGCTATCCTTCGTCTTGCTTGCGGCTGGATCGCCGCTGTTTGCCGCAAGCATCCAGCAGAGCGAACCAAGCACCGCGCCGCCTGGAAGCCCACGCACGCTCTACTGCATGCATGTCGACCCGGTCACCGGCAGCAACGTCCAAACCATCCAATGTTGGACGCGCGCGGAATGGGCGGACCAGGACGTCGACGTGGACAAGGAATGGGTCAAGAATGGCGTGAAGGTCATCGGCTAGCCGTTAAAGCCGCGCGAACAGCAGCGCGACGTAAGTGAGAAAGCCAGCAACAGCGAACAAGGCTAGCCAGAGCTGAACCTTCTTGCCCGCGAAAACCATGCCTGCGAGGCCAATCGCTGCAAGCAGGAGGTGAAAGGCGAGGTTGAGCGGCGACGTGAGCCGATGCTCCAGCACGGCTTCCTTGAGGATGCTGCTTGCAAGCATGGCGATCAGGAAGGCGAAGAACGCCTTTCGATGACGCTCGAAGTGACGCGCGAGGTCGACCGGCTGCTCTGCAGGGACGTCGGGCAGGACAAGGGCCGACAGCATGTACAGCAGCCCCATCTGGACGAGGATGGCGAAGAAATCGAGGAAGTCCCAGTTCTGCCGCGCATTCAGCCCGAAGCTCGCCCACCAGGCCTGGGCGGCGAACAGCAGGATGAGGCCGCTCCAAATCAGCGGTGCCGCGTCCGCGTGAATCCGCCCGCGCGCGAGCAGCAGGGCGCGATAGCCCTGGAGGACCTGCGCGATGGCCAGTCCGAGGATGATCGACAGCAGGACTGACAGGTAGCTGAAGGCGTCCATCACGGCCCCGCCTCTATTCGATGTGCGGCGAGACCCTGGTAATAAGGGCGGCAGCGGTCGGCGAGACGGCGCGCTTCGTCGGGCAGGTCGACCGCGTTAGTCTCGGGCGGACCGAAGCCTGTGCTTTTGTCGACTGCGCCATACCAATGCGGCGCCCACGGGCCGTCGGTCTGCCGCCGCCCGGGAGCCCAGCTCAGCATTGCTGCATCCCATGCGATGCCCAGCGCTCCGCAGAGCTTCGACAGGACTCCATCAGGATCGGCAAGAACATCGTTTGCGTCGATCACCGCCGGCGCGTGGCCGAGGCGCTGCGCCTCGCGCTCGAAGAATTCGGCCTGCTTCTCCAATCCGAAATCCTCGAAATGCGCTGCTTCGCGTTTCCTCAAGTACGAAGCGATCATCCGCTCAGGCTCGCGGATCAGGAAAGCGTGAGTGAAGCCGGCGAAATCTTCGTAGCCAATTGGCCCCGCCATATGGTGCCACATCTGCTTCTGGTACCAGATTGGAGAGCCGCTTGGCGCATCGCCGCGAAGCGTCTTCATCACGCTGTCCCAGTCGCAGTCCATGGCAGCAATGACCTGATCCCGCATCGGATGATTGGCGCCGGTGGTCTTGAGGAAACAGCCGTAGAAGGGCTCGTCCGAGACGAACGTATCGGTCCTGCTCCCGAAGCTGCGCATCATCGCCGTGGAAAGGTTTCGCGGACCCGACCACATCGCAATGCGGACGGTCACGGCCGAATCTGTTCCTCCGCGTCGCGCTCGATCCGAGCAGCGTAAAGTTTCTGCAGCCGTTCGACCATCGGCCCGCGGCACGTAAGCTTGCGGCCGTCGATCTCGCGAACCGGAACGATTCCCGCGAAGGTGCCGGTGACGAACGCCTCATCGGCACCGTAGACGTCGGTCAGCGAGAAATCCTTTTCGATCGCCGGGATGCCGGCCTCGCGAGCGACCTCGAGCGCCAGCCCACGCGTGATCCCGCCGAGGCAATAATTGCCGCTCGAGGTCCAGACCTCGCTTTTGCGGACAATGAAGAAGTGCGTCGAGTTGCACGTGGCAACAAAGCCGTGCGGATCGAGCATCAGCGCCTCATCCGCGCCCGCCTGTGTCGCCTGGACCGAAGCGAGGATGCAGTTGAGCTTCGAATGCGAGTTGATCTTCTGGTCCTGCACTGCGGGGTCACCGCGGCGGACATGGACCGTGAAAAGTTTGAGCCCGCGCTCGTAAATCGCCGGGTCCGGTTCTTTGTATTCCGGTATGATCACGATCGTCGGGCCACCGACCACCACCCGCGGGTCCTGATAGGGTGTCGCGCGAACGCCTCGTGTGATCATCAACCGGACGTGGACACCCTCGCTCATGTCATTGGCGCCGAGCGTTTCGTAGAGCCGTTTCGTCAGCTCCTCCGGGGACACGCCAAGCTCCATCGCAACTGCCTTCGCTCCCTCGAACAAGCGGTCGAGATGCCGGTCGAGGAAAAGCAGCTTGCCTTTGTGGACCCGCAATCCCTCCCACACGCCGTCCCCGAGCATGAAGCCGCTGTCGAACACCGAGACGACGGCTTCCGCGCGCGGCTTCAGCTCGCCGTTCACGTTGATCAGGATCGAGGCGTTCCGCGGATCGGAGACGTCGTGCATCGACTGAGCCATGTGGTGACGGTGCAGCCACGGCGCGTCGTTGGCAACTGCATTAGCGACGCTCGCGCCGATGGGCTCCCTGACCGAGCGCTGCAGCAATATGAATTCTTAACCAATGTTGTTCATGGAAGGCGTATGAGCCAGTTGCGTATCGCTCAGGCCGCCGAGCGGCCGGCGCAAGCACGTCCGATACTCTCTTGGCCCGTCCAACTCGCCGCAATCGTATCGCTATCGATCTACCTGCACTCGCTTCTGTGGTGGACCGAGCCGAGGGACATGAGCCTGTTCCAGCGCCCGTGGTTCGAGCACATCGTTCAATACGGGCCCGTTGGCGCATTCGCCCACCCGTTCAGCAATTACACACCGGCGTATTTGTACCTGCTTGCGATCGCGTCGCTGTTCCACGGCACGATGGCGCCGATGTACCTCATCAAGCTGCTTTCGGTTGCGGGAACGGCGTTCGCGGCTGTTGCCGTCGCCGATCTCATCAAGGCGACGGGCGGCAATCCAAGAGGAGCGCTACTGCTGTTCCTCTTGCCGTCGGCCGTGATCAATTCGGCGTTGCTCGCCCAATGCGATGCGCTTTGGGCCGGAGCCTGCGTCTTCGCCGTTGCCTCGATAATCCGTGGCCGTTCGGTGTCCTCGCTCATCTGGTGCGGGGTAGCGATCGCATTCAAGGCGCAGTCTGTTTTCATTGCCCCCTTCATCATCGGTGCGCTGATCGGCCGCCGCTCGCCCTGGTGGCACTGGGCAATCCCGGCACTGTCCTTCGTCGCGATCATGCTGCCGGCGTGGCTCGCGGGATGGCCGGCATGGGACTTAGCAATGGTCTACCCTTCACAGCCCTCGTGGATCCCGTTTCCCGGGCGACTTGCCAATCCATGGATGCTGGCGACAGTCTACACGCCGGAGACCGCCAAGAACTTCTATTGGCTCGGATTTGCAGCGGTCGGCCTGTGCTCGGTTGCCATTGCGGCGCTCACCAGCAAGTCGGTTGGCAAGTCGAAAGGGATGCTGATGCTGGCGCTGCTTTCATCGCTGGCGCTGCCATTCTTCTTCCCGAAGATGCTCGAGCGATATTATTTTCTGGGCGACCTGCTGTCGCTCGCCGCTGCGGTTTCTTTCCGCTCGCGTCCGGCCATCTTCGTTGCGGTCGCGGTGCAGCTCGCATCCTTCCTGTCGCTGCTGACCTACATGTATTTCTACTACCAGCCCTATCCGACCCTGGTCGCGATCATTCCGGCGACAGCAGCGTTGGTTGCGACATATCTGCTGGCGAGGAAGTTCGGAACGGAATGGCCGCGCTTCAGATCGCCGCTTCGCCGAAACACAAGCGCCGTTTTGGAGACCGCCTGAGGTCGCTAGGCATCCACGGGACTTCGGGGCCGAAGATAGAGCCGTCGAACCATCGGAAACCGCTCGGCAGCCTCCTGCTCGATACCCCAAACCAGTGCTTCCACGTCACGCGCCGTGATATCGTCGTCGAAATCGACCGAGAGCATCGCCGTGATCTGGTCCGGGGCGCTGTGAATAGTAAGCACCTGGCCGACGGCGGTGACGCCTTTTTTCGACTGAACCATATCGTGGAGCGCGGCGACGAGCTCGGGATCGGCCGCTTCGCCGATGAGCAGCGCCTTCGATTCGAAGGCGAGGAGCGCGGCCGTGAATCCCAAGATGATGCCGATGACGATCGACGCAGCCCCGTCATAGAACGGATCATGGGTCAGCTGTGATAGCAGGAGCCCAAGCGCGGCGGCGATGATTCCGGCCATCGCAGCGCCGTTCTCCAGCAGAACGATGAACGCTGGCGGGTCCTTCGATCGCCGGATGGCTTCGAACCAGCCGAGCTTGCCCTTGGCTTTTCGGAAATCGCGGTACGCCTCGACCGTCGACCAGCCCTCGAGCAGGAAGGCGACCAGCAGGACAGCGTAAGCGATTACCCGGGAAACTGCTGGCTCCGGGTGCGCGATGTGGAGAATCCCCTCGTAGACTGACACACCGGCGCCGAGCGAAAAGACGAGAACAGCGACGACGAAGCTCCAGAAATAAAGCTCGCGGCCATAGCCGAAGGGATGCAGCCGGTCGGGTGGCCGCTTGGCCGCGCGGCGGCCCCACATCAGCAGCAGCTGATTGGTCGAATCGACCACGCTGTGGACGCCCTCGGTCAGCATCGCCGACGAGCCGGTAATCGCGGCCGCAACGAACTTCGACGCGGCGATGCCAAGATTGGCGGCAAGCGCGACGACGAGCGTCCGGGTGCTGGTCGTGTGCGTGCTCATGATTGCGCGATAGCTGGGAGCGCTTGGTTCATCCAGATGGCGCGACAATCATTCCTTCATAGGTGTCCGGCGCGGGTGGCAAGGTCCAGCGCGTGACGAGTCCGCCACCGATGACGAGCACGATCAGTGCTGTGCCGACGATCACTTCACGGCGCGACAGCCGCAGATCGCCGCTAAGCAGGATAAGGGCGAGCGCTGACGCCGCCATCGACCACAGGTGGTAGCGAATATCGGACGCGATGCTGACCACGAGGAAGCTCGCCTCAAGCGTCAGGACCGACGCTATCAGTGCAAGTGCGATGCCGCCTTCCGCACCGTGGCGGCGGCGCCATGCGATGGGCACGATCGCCAGTGCAATGACGGTCCAGAGGATCGGCCAGCCAAATGGAGTTCCAGCTTCTGCCGCGGCTAGCGATTGCCACGCGGGCATGAGCGCGTTCGATGGGGTATTAAGGCCGAGGTCGTTCGGCTCTGCCTCGTCGGGCGGAGCGGCTTCCTGCAGGTTCGGCGGGACCAGCCACCGCTCGGTTGAATTCCAGTGCTGCAGCCGATGCTCTGCGTAAGCAAGTGGGCGCGCCACGACTGCTTCTCCCCAGTCCAGGTACAATGCGCGATCGCTTTCGCTCTGCAGCCTTGCAGTCGCCGGTCCGCACGCATTCGGGTCGCCAAGCGGATCCCAGAAGTAAGCCTTTACGCAATGGCGGCGAGCGATCTCCGCGCGCTCGGCAGCAGTGAAGCGACTTGGCGATGCTGGTGACGCCACCGCAATCGCCGCGAGGTCGAACACCGGCAAGCTCTTCTCAACGCCGCTGGGCTCCGCGCGGAAGACTCGATGATCGAGAAACGGCGAAACGAGCAGAAGCGGGACGATGGCTGCCAGCGCAACTGCGCCCCGTGCGATCATCGATCGTGGAAACGGCACCAATAGCGCGACGAGCGGCGCTGTCGCGAACACAGCATTGGCGCGCACCAGCGTCGCATAGGCGAACAGCAGCGCTGCGGCTGCTGCGGCGATCAAAGGTACCGGGCGCGAGGAGAGGCGGTAATAAGCGACTATCGCGATCGCAGCGATCAACGTACCCAGCATCTGGCAGTCCTTGAGCACCACCATCTGCCAGCCGAGAAGCAGGGGCGAGAGCGCTACAATCGCGCATGTCATAGCGGCAAATGGACGGGCGCATCTCACCAAAGCCGCGAAAATCAAACCGAAACCGAGGGCGTAGAGCGCGACCTGCAGCACGAACATCGGCGCTGTTCCTGCCGCCAAGGGATGCAGCAACTGCCACAGCCGAACCATGACCGGCGGGTGCCAGTCCGTGAGCTCATTGCTCAGCACCTGATCGTATTGCGAGACGGTGTCGTACATCGCGATGCCGGGCCAGAAGACGGCGGCCACGGCGGTGATGAGCAGGGCGACCGCGCCGCCGCTAATCCAGGCTTTCGCCGGTCGGCTCAGATGTGGATGACGCGCCCGAACGCGGCGAGCACGCTTTCATGCATCATCTCGGACAAGGTCGGGTGCGGGAAGACGGTCTGGATGAAATCCGTCTCGACCAGCTCGGCTGTCTTGCCGATCGTATAGCCCTGGATCAGCTCGGTGACCTCGGCGCCGATCATGTGCGCGCCGAGCAGCTCGCCGGTCTTCGCGTCGAACACCGTCTTAACGAATCCGTCGGTTTCTCCGAGCGCGATGGCCTTGCCGTTGCCGATAAAGGGGAACTTGCCGACCTTGACCGAATAGCCCTTTTCCTTGGCCGCGGCCTCGCTGAGGCCGACGCTGGCGACCTGGGGACGGCAGTAAGTGCATCCCGGGATGTTCTTCGGGTCGGTATAATGCGGATGGACGTCGTTGTTCCCGAGTTCCTGCGCAATCGCTTCCGCGGCGGTAACGCCTTCGTGGCTCGCCTTGTGCGCGAGCCAGGGCGGACCCGTGATGTCGCCGATCGCCCAGATGCCCGGGACGCCGGTGCGGCCATATTTGTCGACCTGCACATGCCCGCGGTCCATCTTCACGCCGAGCGCCTCGAGCCCGATGTTCTCGGTGTTCGGAACAATGCCGACCGCGACGATGCAGTGGCTGAAGCGCTGCTCGCTGGACTTGCCGTCGCTGGTCTTGATCTTCGCGGCGACACCCTTCGCATCCGCCTTGAGGGTTTCGACCCCGGCGCTGGTGAGGATCGTCAGCCCCTGCTTAGTTAGGCTCTTCGCAAGCTGCGCGCTGACCTCGGCGTCCTCGACGGGGACGACCCGGTCGAGCATTTCCACCACCGTCACTTTCGCGCCCAGATCGGCGAAGAAGCTCGCGAATTCGATCCCGATCGCACCCGATCCGATGACCAACAACTCGGTCGGCATTTCCGCCGGAGTCATGGCGTGGCGATAGGTCCAGATGTGCTTGCCGTCGGCCTTGGCGAACGGCAACTCGCGCGCCCGGGCGCCGGTGGCGAGAATGATGTGCTTGGCCGCGAGCTCGGTCGTCTTCCCGTCCGCGCCCGTGACCGAGAGCTTGCCCTTCCCGGTCAGCTTCCCCTCGCCCATCACGACCGCGATCTTGTTCTTCTTCATCAGGTGCGCGACGCCCTGGTTAAGCTGCTTTGCGACGGCGCGGCTGCGCGTGACAACCTTGCCGATGTCGAACGACGGCTTCTCGTTGCTGAGGCCGTAGGCCTCGGCGTGCTGGAGATAGTGATAGACCTCGGCAGTCCTGAGCAGCGCCTTGGTCGGGATGCAGCCCCAGTTGAGGCAGATCCCGCCCAGATTTTCGCGCTCGACAATTGCCGTTTTCAGGCCGAGCTGCGCCGCCCGGATCGCCGCGACGTAGCCCCCGGGGCCAGAGCCGAGCACCACTACATCGTAATTGTCAGCCATTCGTTTTTTCCTCTGTCGCGATGGCCCGCGGCTTTCCTTGTTCGTCGAGCGCCACGAAGGTGAACTCTCCCTCCGCCACGACGGTTTCAGTCTCGCTGTCGCGCTGGCGTCCCACGGCTTCGGCCTTGAGCCGCAGCGACGTGCGGCCCTGCTTCAGCAAGTCGACATAAACGCTGAGCTCGTCGCCGACCGCCATCTGGCCGGGGAATTTGATCGCGTCCGCCGCGACCAGCAGCGCCTTGCCGTGCGTCCGCCGCGACACGAACGACCCGCAGGCGAGCCCCATCTGGCCCATCAGCCAGCCGCCGAACACGCCTCCATATGGGTTGGTGTCGGACGGCATGGCGGTGACTCGGATCACCGCCTCTCGGCTCAAGCCAGCATCCCCAGCGGGTTCTCGACCAGCCGCTTGAACGCCTGCATCAACTTGGCGCCGTCGGCGCCGTCGATCGCGCGGTGGTCGAAGCTTCCGGTGGCGCTCATCACCGTCGCGATCTGCAGCGAGTCATTGATGACGTAGGGACGCTTCTCGCCGGCGCCGATCGCCATGATCATGCCCTGCGGCGGGTTGATGACCGCTTCGAACTGCTTGATCCCGTACATTCCCATGTTGCTCAGCGAGGCGGTGCCCCCCTGATATTCCTGGGGCTGTAGCTTGCCATCGCGAGCGCGGGCGGCGAGGTCCTTCATCTCGGTGGAGATGGCGGAGACGCTCTTGCTTCCGGCATCGACGATGATCGGCGTGATCAGACCGGTGGGGACCGAAACAGCGACCGAGATGTCGGCGCGGCTGTATTTCATCATCTGATCGCCGGCGAATGCGACGTTGCACTCGGGCACTTCAATCAGCGCTTGGGCGAGAGCCTTGATCAGCAGATCGTTGACGCTGAGCTTCACGCCGCGGCTTTCGAGGCCTTTGTTGAGCTCTCCGCGGAGCTTCAGCAGCGCATCGAGGTTGATGTCGACCGTTAGATAGATGTGCGGGATTTGCTGCTTGGACTCGCTCAGGCGGCGGGCGATCGTCTTGCGGACGTTCGACAGCTTGATCGCCTCGTGCGGGATCGCCTGCTCGATCGGACCGGGCATGACGAGATGAGTCGCTGGTGCGGCAGCAGCTGCTGGCCCGCCAGTGGGAGGAGCCGCAGCGGGCGCCTTGCCAACGGCTGTGTCGATGTCCGCCCGGACGATCCGGCCGCCGGGCCCACTACCCTGCACGGTCGAAAGATCGATATTCTGAGCCTGCGCCAATCGCCGCGCGAGTGGCGAAGCTTTCACGCGATCGCCTTCGGCTCGGGGAGCCGCGGCTTGCTGAGCCGGAGCAGCCGGCGTTTCGACTGGAGCTTGAGGTGGCGGAGCAGCCTTCGGCGTCGCGTCCGCTTTTGGTTCAGGCGCTGCCTTGGGCGGAGCAGCTGCCGCCGTGTCGGCCTTTGGGGCAGCACTCGCGGCCTTCGACGCCTCCTCATCCTCGCCTGCAAGAATTGCGATTGGAGCGCCGACCTTCACCCCTTCGCTGCCCTCCGGCACCAGGATCTTCGCTACCGTGCCCTCGTCGACGGCCTCGAACTCCATGGTCGCCTTGTCGGTCTCGATCTCCGCGAGGATGTCGCCCGAAGCGACCTTGTCCCCCTCCTTCACTAGCCATTTGGCGAGCGTGCCCTCCTCCATCGTCGGCGAAAGGGCGGGCATCTTGAGTTCGATGGGCATGAGGGTGTGTCCTGAAAGGCTCGC
>JAICSX010000034.1 GCA_025936675.1 Sphingomonas sp. | reverse complement strand
CGGTAATCCCCAATCGTCCGATCTCTTCTGCTTCGCCATGACGCTCCGATAGTGGCAGAACCCACTCCTGCGAAGGCAGGAGCCGGCCCAACGAAGAAAATGATGCCAGAGGGCCTGTAAGCCGGGTTCTGTCCTCCGCTTTCGTCTGCAGGCGAAAGCGGATGTGCGGCCATTCCTCTAGGGGGCGGGTTGCCCCGCCCCTCCAGCAACCAACCCGGGCGACGAGCCGGAACCAGGCCCATGTGCCGCCCCTATTCGGTCTTGCACCCGGTGGGGTTTACCGTGCCGACCCTGTCGCCAGAGCCGCGGTGCGCTTTTGCCGCACCCTTTCGACCTTACCCCGCCGAAGCGAGGCGGTATCCTTTCTGTGGCACTCTCCCTGATCCTCCTTCGCGCGAAGCTACGGAGAACCGCCGGGCGTTACCCGGCACCGTGGTTCCATGGAGCCCGGACTTTCCTCGTCGGAGCAAGCTCCGCCGCGACCGCCCAGCCCTCTGGCGCGGAGGCATATAGGGAAAAGCTCCGATTTGTTCGAGTCAGTCATCGTGCGCTTTGTAGATGGCCGCTGCTG
Organism: Sphingomonas sp.; assembly: GCA_025936675.1. Next base: position 24,866 of record JAICSX010000034.1, on the reverse strand, counting down.
CGGTAAATCGGCGGCGCAATTCCAACGCGGGAGGGCTGAATGTCTTTTCTGGCCGGACTGCAGCAGGCGCTCGACCTTCGCCAGCTAGATGTCATTTCCGAGCTTAGGCACGGCGACAGCCTTGAAGAGATCCTCAACAAGCATTTGCTGACCGTCGAGCAGATGTCGGATGGCGAGATCCTCACTTCCATCCTGCTGCTCAGTCCTGACGGAAAGCATCTTACGCATGGTGCGGCTCCAAGCCTGCCGCTGGAATACCGGGAAGCGATCGACGGAGCCGAGATTGGCCCCGCTGCCGGCTCATGCGGTACTGCCGCCTATCTCGGGCGGCCGGTTTACGTGAGCGATATTGCGACTGATCCATTGTGGGCGGCTGATCGCGAAGTGGCACTTCCGCACGGTCTCAGATCCTGCTGGTCGACCCCGATCAGGCAGGACGGCGGCGATGTCATGGGCACATTCGCCATTTATCACCGCACCATCAGCGGTCCCGCGAAGGATGAGCTCAACGCGATCGAGATCATTACCGATAAGGTCGCACAGGCGATCGCCTGGGCCCGCGATCCGGCGGCAGCATCGGGAATGTCCGATCTCTTGCCGAGGCAGGTCACTGCGCTCCAGGCCATCGCCACTGCGATCAGCCTTGAGGCTGCAACTTTAGACGCCGAAGGCCAGGAGGCGGTCGACGCGGTCGTCGAGGCCGGCAACAGGCTGGCGAAAGTGGTGCGGCGGCATCTGGCAATGACTTCCGAAGCCGGAGATTAGGCTCTCAACCGGCCGCACGCCTTGTGCCGAATGTCTGCTTTGGGTGGAAAGCTGACATTCGCACTAGCCGGGCCGACGTCCAGGAAAACGACTGCACAGTGCCGGTTCCTCGCATTTGACCGTGTGGCAGCCGAACGAAACTATCTTGTGCATCAATCCCAGTTTTTGTGCGGCAAAGAGGCTCTGGCCCATGTCGCAGTAGAAGCCGAGCTGCTCCTTGGCGCATTGTCGGCCAATGTCAGCGACGCGGTCGAAACGCTGTCTTGTCGATCGTGGCAGCGTCCGGGAGAACTGGTCGAGGAAATCGAGAAATCCTTCATCGGCCATCATCTCAACATTGCGGGAAGGACATTCGCGGTGAAGCTCGGTCGTCCACTCATGCCAAGCGTCAGACGGGCTGCTCGCCGCTGTTAGGAGCATCAGTATCGGCGTGATGAAAACGACGGTCCTCATCGTGCTTTCGTAGCTCCAAACGGAAACGGCAGGAATGGGTCGAAAGCAGACACTCCGCGCTACTGCGGGCGCGGAAGCAGCAGCGCGAGCAGCTTTGCCCGGCATTCGCCGTCGATAAGTCCGTCGATGAGATCGGGACGGAACCGCCGCTGGAAGGCAATCACCGCCTTCTGCGGATCGGTCACGTCATAACCGAACCGCTCGAGCGCCAGAAGGAAGCCGGCGTCGGTCCAGTACGGGTCGATGAGGTCGCGCGTGGGGCTCGGGAGCGCGAGGCGGCGCTTGGCGAGCGCGTGCCACGGGAACAGCTCGCCGGGGTCCTCCTTGCGCGCGGGCGCGACGTCGGAATGGCCGACGACGTTGCCGCGGCCGATGCCGTGCCGCTCCTTGATGTCGGCGACGAGCGGGATCAGCGACGCGATCTGCTCGTCGGGGAACGGCCGGTAGCCGAACTCATGGCCGGGATTGACGATCTCGATGCCGACGCTCGCCGAATTGACGTCGCTGACGCCCCGCCAGCGCGACTTGCCTGCATGCCACGCGCGCTTCCGCTCGTCGACGAGCCGGTACACGCTCCCGTCTTCATCGACGAGATAGTGACACGAGACCTTGGCTTCCGGGGACGTCAGGCGATCGAGCGCGCCTTCGGCGTCGGGCATCCCGGTATAGTGAAGCACGATCATCGAGACCGGCAGCTCCCGATCATCGAAATTCGGCGACGGTCTCTCGATGAAATCCAGCTCCACGCGCACTAAGGCGCATGAGACGGCTGTTGCGGTCAAGCCCCCGTTGCGGAGCGGCGGTCTGGCCCTGCGCGTTTTTCAACGCGATTGCCGTCTCCAACGAGGCGATAAAGGCCGCGTGCATTGATGTCGGATCCGAGCTTGCCGGTCTGGCCGATCACCGTTTCGCCAGCGCCGAGCATCAGCCAGCCGTCCTCGGCCATGGCTCCAGCGATCCGCTCGAACGCGAGCGTCTTCTTCTCGGGGCTGAGATACAGCAGGACGTTGCGGCACAGGACAATGTCGAAATCGCCGGGATGGGGCGCAGGCTCCAGGATGTTGTGGACCTGGAAGCGCACGGGCTTCCGCAGCGGCTCGACAGCGCGCCATCCATCCGGCGTCTCCTCGAACCAGCGGATCATCTGGTTGATACCAAGGCCGCGCTGAACCTCGAACTGGCTGTAGGCACCGGCCCGAGCGCGATCGATGCAGCCGGTTGACACGTCCGTGCCCAGGATGTCGATGGTCCAGCCGCGCCATTTCTCCGGCTCTTCGGCGAACAGCATGGACAGCGAATAGACTTCCTGCCCAGTCGAGCATCCGGCCGACCAGATCCGGAGGCGCTTCGACTTGGCTCGGCGCTGCGATAGCTCGACCAGCGCATGGCGCTGAAGGACGTCGAACGGCGCCCGGTCGCGGAAGAAATAGGTTTCGTTGTTGAGCAAGGCTTCGACGACCTGTTGCGACAAGCTCGGCTCCTTGCCCATGACGAGAATGGTGATGAGTTCGTCGAGGGTGGAGATGCCGCGCTCGCGCAGAAGTGCGGCGAGCGCAGTCTCGATCCGCCATCGCCGGCTCATCGTCAGCTGCTGGCCGGTACGTGCCTCGAGCAATCCCGCGAGGATGCGGCTGGAACTATCGCTTATTTGCACGTGGGCATTCCTCTGTACGCGAGGCAATCCGGCGGGCGATTTTTTCCGGCGACAGTACCGCTGACGCGAGGCCCGCTTCGAGAACAGCGCGCGGCATTCCCCATACCGCGCAGCTCGCCTCGTCCTGGGCGATGATCGAACCGCCGCAGGCCACCAGCCGGGTCGACCCTTCGACACCGTCGCGTCCGATTCCGGTTAGAACGACCCCAAGCGCACCCGCGCCGAAAATGGCCCCCACGGAGGCGAACATCGGATCGAGTGAGGGCATGCAGCCGCTGCTGCTTCGGCCCTTGGTCAGCCGGACGACCGGTCCTGCTGGCGTCGGATCGAGGGTCAGATGCGCATCGCCTGGCGCGACGAGAATGCGGTCGGGCGCCAGCTCCATGCCCTCTTCCGCAACCAGGGTTTCGCGGCCGGCAACGACGCCGAGCTGACGCGCGAAAACGCTCATGAAGGGAACGGGCAAATGTTGCGTGACCAGGATCGGCACGCCGATCCGCTTGGGCAAATTGCTGAACAGCGCCCCGACGGCGTGGATTCCACCGGTCGATGCGCCAATCGCCAATATGTCGATTGGATCGGTGGGCGTCGCTCGAAGGTATAAATAGCCGTCGTCGTTCTTTGCTGGGGCTCGTTCCGCAATCGGCTCCGCCGCGTAGCCAAGCGCCTTTAGCTTGCTCAGCAGGACTTCGGAAAACTTGCCGTTAAACCGGCCTGTCCCCGGCTTCGGCATCGTATCGGCGGCGCCGAGCCCGAGCGCCGCGACCGTCTGTTCGGCACCATCTTCGGCAACCGACGAGACGATCATGACCTTGGCGCCTCCGGCCGCAGCGATGATCCGCGGGATCGACTTCAATCCGCCGGCGCCCGGCATTTCGAGGTCGAGCACGACAATGTCGACGCGGCATTCGGCGAGCGCCTCGATCGCGTCTTCTGCAGTTCCGGCGACGGCGGTGATCTCGAAGGAAGGGTCGGTCTCGACCATCCGCGACAGAACCGCTCGAGCGACCGTCGAATCATCGACGATCATCAGCCGGATCCTGCGCCGGTTGGCCGAGCGGGTCTCCGAAAAGCGGTCCCGCGATCTGGCGAGCGCCCGCTCCATGATCCGGCCTCTCAGGCGACGCCGACGAGCTGGAGCTTGATGTGGAGCGTTTCGCGGTCGAAGGGCTTCATGACATATTCGTCCGCGCCCGCTTCGAGCGCAGCGCGGATATGCGCCATGTCATTTTCGGTGGTGCAGAACACGACCTTCGGCTGATCGCCGTGGCCGCGCTGCCGAAGCAAACGCAGAAACTCCATGCCACTCATCACGGGCATGTTCCAATCGAGAAGCACCACATCGGGCATCTTGGCTTCACAGCGGGACAAGGCTTCCTGGCCGTCACCGGCCTCATCGACCTCGAATTCGAGCGTCTCCAAAATGTGTCTCGCGACCTTGCGGATCACCTTGGAGTCATCGACGATCAAACAGCTTTTCATGCCTGGAGCTTCCCCGCTTCGATGGGCACGTTACTAAACGATAAGGGTAACGAAGAGCTTAAGCCGCCTTGGCATCGGCAACGCCCGCGACGAGCGCCGCGACGTCGACCAGCAACAAAGGCCCTTGCTCCGTTTCCACCATGCCTTGCGACACCCGCTCCCAGCCGGCGCCCATTGAGGCACGAACGGGCGCAGGATCCGACAGAGCCTCGACCACGTCTTCGACGAGGTCGACGATCAGCGCGTAATGGTGACCATCGAGCTCCACGACCGCAGCTTCGCGAATCCCGTCCGAACAATCGGTGGTACCGAGCTCGAGCGAACGCATGCAGTCGATCACCGTCAGCACTCGGCTGCGGAGAGCCGAAAGGCCGGCAACATGTCGAGCCGCACGCGGCACCGGGGTCAGCGCATCAAGCTCGACGACCGATTCCACCGCCGCGGCAGGAAGCGCAACGCGTTCGTTCGCGATCGTGACGATCAGCAATAGCTCTTTCACTTGCCCCTCCCCCCACCGGCGGTCTTGAGCGCCATCAGCAAGGCTGCCCGGTCATAGCGATAGATGCTTTGGTCCTTCTTCCCGGCGGACTCAGGCTCGCTTCGGAGCCAAATGGTCTTGCCGCTCGCATCTTCCGGCAACTCTTCGCCAAGGCTGGCGATGACGACGTCCGCAGCTTCGTCCTGCGGGTCGTCGATGACGCGATACCCAGCGGCCTCGACCAGCGGGCGAAGCATGTTCTGCATCCACGGATCCCATACGGGCACCAGGCACACCCGCTGCTCGGTCCTGCGCACCGCGGCGCCGACGTGGTTGGAGAAGAGCCAATGGGCATCGACCAGTTCGGCGGGCTCATTGTTGATGAGCGAAACGCCGCTGATCTCACCCGGACGCTCGGCATGGATGACGTCATGCTCGATCGTCGCGAAGTCGATGACCTCAGCGAAGGCGTATCCGATCTCGTGAACTCCGTCGCTGAGGCGGAAAACCCTCACCTTTCCTTCGCCGATTTCGGCTTTGACCGCGCCAGCGAGCGGAAGGATCGCGTCGCCGACTTGCACGCGAAGCTGACCAGCTGTGTCCTTGACCGCGGATGACGGAACTTCCTCGATCCGGTCGACCACAGCGAGGCGAAGAGCCCTGCGGCCGCCGTCGAGCGCCCGGAACAGCAATACCGGGGTTGCTTTCGTGAGCTCCGCGCTGGGACCCTCGGCAATGCGCGCAGTGCGTTCCTGCATCTCCAGGCGAACGCCGCCCACTTCGGCAATTCCCGCCGGGTCAAACAACAGGATCGGGCTTCCGTCATCGGCAAGCGTAGTGCCCGCATAAAGCCCCGTCGCCATGACCGCGGGCGCGGCGGGCTTCACCACCAGTTCCTCATGATCGTGAATCCGATCGACCGACAGCGCGTAGACATCGCCTCCGGCGGGTCGGAGCACGATTAAGGTGCGGTCCTTCTCGTCGACATTGCTGTCGAGACCCAGGATCTTCGCGAGCGAAACCTCGGGTACGCGGCGGCCGCGGATCGTTGCAACGCCGGCACCGCCCAGATGCTCGAGCGTGACGCTTTCGCCATTGGCACGGACGATCTCCTCAATCGCCGAGCGCGGGATCGCGAAATGCTGGCCGGCAATGGAAACGGTGAGCGCCGGGATGATCGTCAGCGTGAGCGGAACCCGCAGAGTCATCCGGGTCCCCTCGCCCGGCTTGCTGTCGACCTCGACGATTCCGCCAATCCGCTCGACGTTCGAGCGGACGACGTCCATGCCGACGCCGCGTCCGGAGATCGCGGTGACTTCCTTGGCCGTCGATAGGCCAGCCTCGAAGATCAACGCCAACTGCTCGCGCGGCGTAAGCTCCGCCGCATCGCTCTTTGAAATGACGCCGTTGGCGATCGCCTTTTCGACCAGCCTCTTGCCGTCGATTCCGCGGCCGTCGTCGTGGATGTCGATCAGGATCTGGTTGCCCGATTGGCGCGCCGACACCGACAGGACGCCGATTTCGCGCTTTCCGGCGGCAAGACGCTCAGCCGGCTTTTCGATGCCATGGTCGACTGCATTGCGGATGATGTGCGTCAACGGATCGCGGATCATCTCGATCATCTCACGATCAAGCTCCACGTCGCCGCCCTCGACATCGACCAACACTTGCTTGCCAAGCTCCGCAGATAGATCCCGGACCATGCGCGGAAGGCCGACGAACAGATTTTCGATCCGCTGCATCCGCGTCCGGGTGATCGCGTCGCGCATCTCGGCGATGATCGACGAGAGGCGCTCAAATGCGCCATCGACGTGGACGTCACCTTCAGATTCGCGAAGGCGGCGGGCAAGCTCGTTGCGCGCCAGCACCATGTCGGAGACGGTGCTCATCACGCGGTCGAGCAACTCCACCGAAAGGCGGATCGTGCGTGGTGCGACCGATGACTTTGTCGCAGCGTCGCCGGCCGCGGCAACGACCGGCGCAACGGCACCTTCCGCGCCGGGTGCAAGGGCATCGATCAGGTGATTGTCGTCACCGGTCGGCATGTCTTCGCCCGCCTCGATGGCAGCGACCATCTCGCCGATCCGGTCGATGACAGACAGGACTGCGCTAACCAGAGCTCCGTCGGGCACTCTGCGCCCCGCGCGGCAATCGGCGAGCGCATCTTCGGCGGCATGGCTCAGCGCCTCGAGCCGCGGGAATTCGAAGAAGCCACAATTTCCTTTAACGGTGTGGACGAAGCGGAAAATGCTGTCGAGCCGGGCGCGGTCGTCCGGCTGCGCTTCCCACGCGACGATCTCGCCGCCCAGAGCTTCGAGCATTTCGCGGCATTCGGCTACGAAATCGGCAATCAGGTCGTCCATCGGCGAAATCGCCCCTCAGCGCTGGTCCGAGGTGCTTATGCCGGGGAGGAGTTAATGCGGCGTTATCCGTGAAACTGTGTCGCTCAGTCGCGCAGAACCAGAACTCCGACGCGATGCTCACAGCTTTGCCTTTCCTCGGCATCAGCAGGCGTTCCAGGATGGGCGAACGCCGTGTGGAAGCAGTTCTGCGGCTGTGCGTCAGGATCATCCTTCCAAAACTCACAAAGCTTGAATGCGAGCACCTCGTCGCACGTCATCTCGGGATAGAAATACCAGTGGTGCGCGGCGCTGAAGCGAAGCGCCAGATGATGGCTCACGTGGCCATCGGGAGCAATTCCGACGAACTCCATCGGCAGGATGTCGCTGCGCTGCAGACTCTTGGGTGCACAAAGCGCGAGCGGCATGTGCTGAAGCGGCCGTTGCATGTTGGTGACGCGCCAGAAATCGATCGACATGAAGCCGGTAACATCGGCGCGCGAATAGCGATCGAGCCACCATTTCCGCGCCCGCTCGCCCGCGAATGCCCCCACATTCGCGGCGTACAGTTCGGCGGTGAGCGGTCCATCTGAATGGACACCCTGGGCATATTGTGGAGTCCCCGTACCGCGACCACGGCGCAACGGGGTCGGACGCTGCTGAATCTCGACGCGGCGTCCGGGAAGGAGGCGCGTCCGAATGATCTCGTCGATCTCGTCGCAGAAAGCCTGCGGGACATTGTCCCAGTCCTTGACCACAGTCCTGTGGCTGAGAAGCACGAACCCATTTTCGGCAAAGAATTGGGCTTCGGATTCTCCCTGGCGCTGTAATTGGCGAGCGTCGCGGATCTCGATCGGCGGGAAGTTTGTGTTTCGAGGAGGCGGCGGATTGCGAACGTCGACCGTCGGGAGAGGGCCAGCCACGTCAGCTGGAATGAACCCGTAGAGTTCGGTTTCGATCATGCGGGAAAGCTATTCGCATTTCAAACCGGTTGCCACCCTGGCGAGCGGTTACCTCAGCGGTAGATTGGCACCGATGAGGAGCGCTTCGCTCGCCGGCTCGGACAAGCGGATCGACCCACCCGCGTCGGAGACGAGCTTTCGAGCGAGCCAGGCGCCCGCCGCGCGCGGTTCGATCTGGCCATCGCTTTCCTGTCCTTCGAGCATGTCGCGCAACGCTGGGTCCAGCAGAATTCGCGGCCCTTCAGCGCGGACAGCGAGCTCGATCTCGCCGTCGCGTCGCTCGCTGCCGACGTCCAGGCGTCCGCCCCGAACCAGCGCGTCGCCTGCCAGGAGCGCGAGGTTGAGCAGAAGCTTCACTGCAGGCTTCGGAAGCTTCTTGTCGGCTACCATCCAGCCGAGCTCGATCCGGCGCTCGGCACCGAACAGCCCTCCGAGCGCCGTTTCAGCTTCGTGCGTATCGATTTCTTCGCCAAAGCCGCCCCCCGCTCCGAAAGCGAGACGGAAGAACTTGAGCTTGTTGGCAGAAGCTCGAGCGCTCTCTGCGAGCAGCTCGAGGCATTTCTCGCGCATTTCAGGATCGGTTTCATCGGCGAGCAACTCAATTCCGTTGTTGAGCGCACCGACCGGTGACATGAGATCGTGGCAAAGCCGGGAGCAAAGCAGGCTGGCTAGATCGAGTGAATCCATCGCAAGCCGTTGATGGGGCAGAGTTTCAGCCCGCGCAAGCTTCGCGACATTGAAGGCGCTTCGGCTGATTCCCATATTCAAACGGAAGATGGGGGGAATTCAGACGATCGACGTGCGCCTGGACGCCGCCCACGCGGGCTGGCGACTCGACCGCGCGCTCGCCGCGGCCGTTCCCACGCTTTCGCGTGAGAGGCTCAAGTCGCTGATCCGAAGCGGCGCGGTCGAAGCCAGCGGCAAGCCGATTCGCGACCCCGCGACGAAGGTGAAAGGCGAGGAAGCGCTGCGCGTCGCGGTTCCTGAGCCGATACCTGCTCATAACGAGGCTCAGGACATCCCGCTGAACATTGTGTTCGAAGACGAGCATCTGCTGGTCGTCGACAAGCCCGCCGGCCTGGTGGTCCACCCGGCGGCGGGCAATCTCGACGGTACGTTGGTCAATGCCTTGCTGCACCATTGCGCCGGGAAGCTGTCGGGCATCGGCGGCGTCGCACGTCCCGGGATCGTCCACCGGATCGACAAGGATACGTCGGGCTTGCTGGTCGTCGCGAAGACCGATGTCGCTCACGAAGGCCTGGCAAAGCAGTTCGCTGCCCATTCGATCGACCGCCGATATCTCGCGATCGTCAGCGGCGTGCCGAAGGCGAGCGGAGGCAAGGTCGACGCGGCGCTCGCTCGTTCAGCCACGAATCGAAAGAAGATCGCGATTGTCGAAGGCAACCGCGGCAAGCGGGCCGTCACTCACTGGAAGCGATTAAAGGTCCTCGCGGACGGGGCGCTGCTCGAATGCCGGCTCGAAACCGGACGCACGCACCAGGTTCGGGTCCACATGGCTTCGATCGGCCACCCGCTGCTCGGCGACCCGGTCTACGGCCGTTCGGGAAAGACCCACGGGAAACTGCTGAAGGACTTAGGTTTTCACCGCCAGGCGCTGCACGCGGCTGAACTTGGGTTCACCCATCCGGTCACGAAGAACAGGCTATCGTTCTCAAGTCCCATGCCGCCTGACATGCAGGAACTGTTCAACGCGCTTGGTGTATAGGATTTAACTCGTTAGGTCGGCTAAAAGCCGCCCTGCAAAAGGGAGAAGACGCAAAGAATGGCTACACAAAAAGGGATCGTCTCGCTCCCCTCGTCCGGTGGGGAGGCCGGACTCAACCGCTATCTCGCGGAGATCAAGAAGTTCCCGATCCTCAGCCCTGAGGAGGAGTACATGCTCGCCAAGCGCTGGCGCGAGCATGGTGATACCGAGGCCGCGGCGAAGCTCGTGAACTCGCACCTCCGGCTCGTGGCGAAAATCGCCATGGGCTATCGCGGCTATGGGCTGCCCGTCAGCGAGCTGATCAGCGAGGGAAATATCGGCCTGATGCAGGGCGTGAAGAAGTTCGAGCCCGATCGCGGCTTCCGCCTCGCCACTTATGCGATGTGGTGGATCAGGGCGTCGATTCAGGAATTCATCCTGCGCTCGTGGAGCCTGGTGAAGATGGGCACAACCGCAGCGCAGAAGAAGCTTTTCTTCAACCTCAGGCGGATGAAGAACCAGATCGACGCCTTTGAGGAAGGTGACCTCAAGCCACAGGACGTGACCAAGATCGCGACCGATCTCGGCGTCACCGAGGATGAAGTCATCTCAATGAACCGTCGAATGGCGATGGGCGGCGACACCAGCCTCAATGCCCCGCTCAAGGGCGACGAAGGCGCCGAGAACCAGTGGCAGGATTTCCTCGTCGACAGCGGACCGCTGCAGGACGAGATGATCGCGGAGGACGAGGAAAGCCGCGTTCGCCACGATCTGCTGGTGACTGCGCTGGAGAGCCTCAACGACCGCGAGAAGCACATCCTGATGGAGCGGCGCCTCGCCGACGACCCGAAGACGCTTGAAGAGCTTTCCCAGGTCTATGGCGTCAGCCGCGAGCGCATCCGGCAGATCGAGGTCAGGGCATTCGAGAAGCTTCAGTCGGCGCTGCTTCGCCTCGCCGGCGAGCGGCGACTGCTGCCGGCAGCCTAACCCTTTTCCTTCGCGACCTTCGGCGCGGCGCTCGTCAGCCGCTCGCCTTCGCGCTGCTCCTCCGGCCGATCTTGCACCGTGTCGTCGCTGGCAACGTTATCGGCGGCCCAGGCCCCCCGATCGCCCATCGGTTCTGGTGAGCCGGTCGTGCTGTCCTTCGCCGTTTGGTGCTCGATCTCGCTGTTGAGCTCGGCACCGATGATGAAGGCGTAGGCCGAGAAATAGATCCAGGTCAGCAGGGCCACGACGGCGCCCAACGAGCCGTAGCTCGCATGATAATTGGTGAAATGGCCGACGTAGAAGCCGAAGGCGATGGTGAGGAGCAGCCAGGTCACCGCTGCAAAAGTCGAACCCGGAGTGATCCACTTCCACTTCGCATCTTCGCGTGAGGGCCCGAACCGGTAAAGCGCCGACGCGATGAGCGCCGCAAAGAGAATCAACAGCAGATAGCCGGCGAATTTTCCTGCGATGAGCGCGCCGGTAGAAGCCTTGGGAAGAAGGCGCTGCAGGAAGGCAACCGCCGCGGTCCCCGCAATAGCGCACAGCGCAACCACCAGCGCGCTGAGCGTCAGCGCAACCGCGAGGAGGTAAAAGCGGAACAGGCTCCTCTTCTCCTTCTCCTCATAAGCGATGTTGAGAGCGGTGATGATTGCGGCCGCTCCATTCGTGCCGCCGTAGGTCGCGACAAGGAATGCGAGCAAGATCGCGAAGCCCTTCGTTCCCTTCGATGCCTCGACCGATGTCATCAGCTGGTCGCCGATGATCTTTGCGACGTCGCTCGGGAGGACGGCGGTCAGCGACCACATATGCTCGATGACCGTCGCCGGGTCCGCGACGAAGCCATAGACGAGCACGATCAGGCCGAGCAGCGAGAGAAGCGCGAAGAAACTGTAAAAAGCGACGCCTGCGGCAACCAGGCCGACATTGTCATCCCACACGCGCTTGTAGGTCCGCTTGACGATATCCTTCCACGCAGGCGGCGGCATCTCCGCAGGCGAGCGCGCCTGATGACCTTTGGCATCGACCATGCCGTTCTAACTCACATCCACGGCAGGATTTCCGACACTCAAAAGAGCCCTCTTGCCAACTGCTGAAAACAGGCGGACGGTGAATATTTCAACGAAGAGCGCTTCGGGGCGCCTTCAGCGACTCGAACGCCCGCAACCCGGACGAAGGAGAGTCGCGTGGCCGGACAACCATCCAAAGGCACCCGAGTAATCGCGCTGGTGGGACCCGCCGGCGCAGGAAAGACCAGCCTTGCCGAAGCCATGCTGTTTGCAGCCGGCGCCACCGACCGATTGGGATCGACGGCCAACGGCTCCAGCATCGGCGACTCAAGCCCGGAAAGTCGCCAGCGCGGCGGATCGACCGAGCTCAACCTCTACAATTTCACTTATCTCGGCGATCAGTTCGCCATTCTCGATGTTCCCGGTTCGGTCGGCTTTGCTGCTGACGGCGCGAAAGCGCTGGCCATTGCCGACGTCGCGATCGTTGTCGTCGACCCTGATTCCGCTCGCGCGCCGCTCGCCGCGCCAGCGCTGCGTGCGCTCGACGAGCTTGGGATTCCACACCTCATCTTCGTGAACCGCATCGACCAGGCGCACGGCCGAATTCGCGACCTCCTCTCGGCGCTCCAGCCGATGAGCGTTTCGCCCCTGATCGCCCGGCAAATCCCGATCCGCGACGGCGAGCGGATCAGCGGCTTCGTCGACCTCGCGCTCGAATATGCGTTTAAGTACCGCCCGGGCCAGGAATCGGAGCGGATCGACATTCCCGCCGACCTCCAAGACCGCGAACATGAAGCGCGCACCCAGATGCTCGAACAGCTTGCCGATCATGACGACGAACTCCTCGAACAATTGCTGATGGACCAAGCGCCGACCCGCGAGAAGGTGCTGCAGGACCTCGCAAAAGAGACCGGCGGCAACCTCGGCGTCTCCGTCCTGTTCGGCTCGGCAAGCAGCTCCTGGGGCGTTCGCCGCCTGCTCAAGGCCATGCGCCATGAAGTTCCGGCGCCACAGGCCAGCGCCGATCGCCTGAGCGTCTCCGATCCGTCGCTCTACGTGTTCAAGATCATTCATGGCTCGATCGGACGCCTCGCATTGTCCCGCGTCCTTGGAGGCAGGATCTCGGAAGGAACGGACCTGAAGGCGGAGGATGGCGATCACGCCCGCGTCGGCTCGTTGTTCAAGGTGCAGGGCGAGAAGACGACGAAGGTCAATGAAGCGGCTGAAGGGGACATTGTCGCCGTGGCCAAGATCGACACCGTCAAAGCCGGTCAATGGCTCGGCGCGGGGCAGCTGCCGCCGCCCATCGACATCGGCTATCCGGCGCGCAATTGCGCGATCGCGATCGAGCCTGCCGACCGCAAGGACGACGTCAAGCTGTCCGGTGCTTTACAGCGGTTGAGCGAGGAGGACGGTGCGCTGGTCGTCGAGCATGACGATGCCAATCATGAAATCCGCCTTCGCGGAGTGAACGACGAGCATCTCAACACGGTGCTCGCGCGGCTGAAGCGCCGCTACGGAGTCGAGGTGAAGAGCCACCAGCCGACCGTCGGGTACCGGGAGTCGATCCGAAAGCCTGTCACGCAGAAGGGCCGCCACAAGAAGCAGTCGGGCGGCCACGGCCAGTTCGGCGACGTGATCATCGAAGTGAAGCCCCTGCCCCGCGGCTCCGGCTTCGTCTTCGAAGAGCGCATCCACGGCGGATCGGTACCCAAGCAATGGATCCCGGCCGTCGAAGACGGCGTCAAGGAAGCAATGATCAAGGGTCCGCTCGGCTTCCAGGTCGTCGATTGCGCGGTAGCGTTGGTCGACGGCAGCTATCACAGCGTCGACAGTTCCGAGCTTGCGTTCCGCCTTGCCGGCCGGATCGCGATGCAGGAAGCGCTTGCGGCTGCGCAGCCGCACCTTCTCGAGCCGATGCACAAACTGACTGTCGTCTGCCCATCGAGCGCAACGAGCCGGATCACCTCGGCGGTCGCGGGCCGACGCGGGCAGATGCTCGGCATGGCCCCGCGCGACGGCTGGGCCGGCTGGGACCGCATCGACGCCTTGATCCCGGAGGCGGAGCTGTCAGGCCTCGAGGCCGAGCTCCGGGCGCAAAGCCAGGGCCTGGCGACCTATGAAGCGGAGTTTGACCACTTGGCCGAGCTCAATGGGCCGCTTGCCGACAAGGTGATCCAGCAACGGGTGCCCGAACCCGCCTGACGCCGAGGCAAATTGACTGACAGCTGTTGCCGTCTGGTTTAGGCCAAGCGGCAATGAAGCATTGGTTCAAAGACCAACATTTCCGCTCGGTGCTGAAAAACACGAGCTATCTCGGCGTGTCGAAGATCATCGCCGGAATTGCCGGCATTGCCACTGTTGCCCTCGCCTTCCGCGATTTGGGCGTCATCATGTTCGGAACGCTCATCCTCATCACCAGCTACGTCAAGGCGGTGAGCGGGATCGCCAAGTTCCAGTCGTGGCAGCTGATCGTGCGTTATGGTGGCCACGGAGTCGCCCACGGCGACCCTGAACATTTCAAGGTCGCGACAGGCTTTGCCTTCGCACTGGACGTCGTCAGCGGCATCGGCGGCATGATTATCGGGGCGGCACTCCTCCCATTTATCGGCACCTGGGCCGGCATCCAGCCGCAATATCTGTGGCTTGGGATGCTTTATTGCACCGTGGTTCCGGTCATGAGTTCCGCGACGCCGGACGGGGTATTGCGCGTCCTCGACCGCTTCGACCTCCTTAGCTGGTCTTCAACACTGCTGCCGATTTTGCGAGCGGTCCTTTGCGCGGCCGCATTCGTCACCGGATCTTCATTCACGGTTTATGTTGTCATCTGGTTCGCCACCGATCTGATCGGCAACATCTATCCCTGGTATCTTGGTTGGCGCGAGCTCAATCGCCATGGCCTTCACGTCGGTATTCGCCCCACGCTTAGGCCCGACGTTCTCCCCGGTGCATGGCGCTTCGCTATCGACGTGAACCTCGCGAGCAGCGTTCAGGCGGTTTGGGGACCGATCGGCCGACTTGTTGTGGGGGGTCTGTTAGGGCCAGCAAATGCGGGGCTGTTCCGGGTTGCTTCAACGCTCGCAGAAGGCGCTCAGCGCCCGGCCGATCTCCTTGGCAAAGCCTTCTATCCGGAAGTCGTTCGGATGGACCTTTCCTCGAAGAAGCCATGGAAGCTGATGTTGCGCGCAACTGCATTCATCAGCGCTCTTGCAGTGCTTGCGATCCTCGTCCTCATCGTTGGTGGCAAGCCACTTTTGAAGCTCATCTTCGGCAACGCGGCGATTGGCGCGTATGCACCCCTGATGATCCTGATGGCGGTACCGTTCATCGGCATCTTCAGCTTTTCCTTGTCGCCGATGCTCTATGCGCTCGGCCGGTCCGATGCTCCGCTCAAGGCCAAGTTTCTCGGCAGTGCGGTCTTCTTCCTTAGCGTCACGCCCTTATCGTGGGCGTGGGGGGTAATCGGCGCCGCAATAGCACTTGTGCTTGGGAACCTTGCGAATGCAACCGCCATGATGGTCCAGCTAAAGGCTGAACATCGGCGCGTGCGCCGCAAGCCAGAGCCAAGACCTTTCTAGCGAAGGCCCTCGATCGCCGCGATCGGCGCCCAGTTGCCCAAGTCGTTCTTCGCGGCAAAATCGTCCGGGAACGGCTCGCCCGCGTGGATACCGCCAGCCACGAAGACAGCGTCAAACCCCATGCGCGCGGCTCCAAGGATGTCGGTCTGAAGCCCATCGCCAACCGCCAGCACATCTGCCGGGGCTGGATCGCCTGCCCGCTTCAGCGCGTGCCGGTAAATCGCCTCGTGCGGCTTGCCATACCAGGTGACTTTGCCGCCGAGCTCTTCATAGAGATCCGCGATCGCGCCCGCACAGGCCTCGGGAACCCCACCGCGGATCACGAGGCGGTCCGGGTTGAGGCAATGCATGTTCACGCCGCGGGCCGCCCATCGTTCGAGGTCGGCGCGATAGTCGCTCGGCTGAGGCCGCTCCTGCGTGACCCCTGTGCAGGCCAAGTGGGTGAACGTCTCGGCGGCGGCAATCCGGACGCCACGGCCTTCCAGGATTGCGCGATCGCCGGCCGTGCCAATGAACCCTACCGGCTCGGTCACCGCCTTCAGCGCCTCGATCCCCGCTTCTCCGCTGGTGACGACGAAGTCATAAGCATCACGCGGCAGTCCGATGCGCTCCAGCTGTCGCTCGACAGCTTCGGCAGTCCGCGGCGCATTGGTAATCAGCGCGACACAGCGGCCCTCGTCTTTCCATCGTCGAAGCCGCTCGGCCGCTCCGGGATAGAGATTCACGCCGTCATGGACGACACCCCAGACGTCGCAGAGAATCAGCTCATATTTGGGATCGAGCGAGTCGAGGGCACTCACTCGAGCCCCGCCTCGGCCAATGCCTGCTCAATCGGCGCCACGTCTTCGGGATTGTTGAGCTCGCGCAGCGTGAAGGGCGGCGTCTCGACCTCGACCACGGCCATCGGAATGCCAGCCGCAAGGAAACGCAACTGCTCCAGGCCTTCGAGGGTCTCGAGTTCGCTGACAGGGGTTGTCACGTAACGCTCGAGCGCTTGGGGCCTGTAGGCATAGACGCCGACATGGAGGTGCACCGGCGCCATCACTCCGTCGAGCGCGGCCGGCGGCAAATGCGGGATCAGCCGCTTCGAAAAATAGAGCGCGTGACCGGCGTCGTTCATGACGACGGTGGTCCCGCCGACCCGGCCCGCATTCTCTTCCGCCTGCAAGGCTCGGACTTCGTCGCTCCTCAAGCGCATGGCGGGCGTGGCGACGAGCGCATCGCGGTCAGAGTCCATCCGCGCGATCAAAGCTTCGACGAAGCCAGGAGGCGTCAGCAAGGCATCGCCCTGGAAGTTAATGACCAGGTCCGGCTCATGGAGCTCTGTAAGCGCCTCGGCGCAGCGCTCGGTACCGTTGCGGCATGCGGGCGAGGTCATGATCACGCCGACTTTTGCCTCTCTGCAGGACTGGGCTATCCGCTCGTCGTCGGTGACGACATAGACGCCCGATATGCCGTTCACCCGGCGCGCCGCCTCGACGCTGCGGTGGATCAAAGGCTTTGCGATTCCCGTGGCGCCCTTGAGCGGCGCCAGCGGCTTTCCCGGGTAGCGCGACGATTGATAGCGCGCCGGGATCAGGATGACTGAGTTCATCGAGAGACGGGGCAGTCGTGGATATGAAGGACGCCGACCGGCTTCTTCCCCTGCCCGTCATGCTCGACCACGAACAGCGCCGTGATCTTATATTCGTCGAAGAGCACCAGCGCATCATCGACGAGGTCGTCGGCGCTGACCGTCTTCGGATCGCCGGTCATGAACTCGGCGGCGCTATGGTCGAGCCCGCGTTCAACGTTGCGCCTCAGGTCGCCGTCGGTGATCACCCCAACGAGATAGCCGTCGGAATCCGTCACCCCGATGACGCCGAGCCGCTTCGCCGTCATCTCGACAATCGTGTCGTGCATCGAGCTGTCGGCGCGGGTCAGCGGCAGGCTCTTGCCGCCATGCATCAGCCTCCGGACCGGCTTGAGCCTCGCGCCGAGCGAACCGCCGGGGTGGAGGCGGCCGAAGTCCTGCCGGGTGAATCCCTTTTGCCGCATAACGGTCATCGCCAGCGCATCGCCGAGTGCCAGTGTCATCGTCGTGGATGTCGTCGGAGCAACCGATTCCGGCCCGACCTCCGCCCAATGCGGAAGCACGAGCGCCGCCGTTGAGGCTTCGGCAAGCATCGTTCCAGAATGCCCCGTGATCCCGATGATCGGGATGTTCACGCCCTCGAAGTGATCGATCACCGCCTCGAGCTCGGCCGTTTCCCCGCTCTGGGAGATCAGGATCGCGACATCACCGCTGGCCGCCATTCCGAGGTCGCCGTGAATTGCCTCCGCCAAGTGCAGGAACACCGCAGTCGTACCCGTCGATGCGAAGGTCGCCGCGATCTTCCGCGCTACATGTCCCGACTTTCCCAGACCGCTGACGATCAGCTTGCCCTCGCAAGCGAAAATCAAGTCCACGGCGCGCTGGAATGATTCGCCGAGATTGTCTGCCAGGGCATCGAGGGCGCGGGCCTCGTCGTGAAGGATCGCGCGTCCGAACTCGAGAACCCCGATGGGAGAGGCATTGTCTGCGGCCATTTCGAACGCCCTAGCGAGCGACTGAGCGGCTGCGCAAGCGCTTGACGCGCGCTGAACCACCGGCTTGGGTCGCCGCACACAGGGGAACTCATGGCCAAACGACTGACGCGTTACATATTGATCGCCCTCGTGCTCGGCATCATTGCCGGCTGGTCGATTAATGCCGCAATCGACGACGGTACGCCGGCGAGCGCCGCCCATTTGAAGTCGATCGCCGACTATCTCAGCATCGTCACGGCGCTGTTCCTGCGCCTCATCAAGATGATCATCGCACCGCTGGTCTTTTCGACGCTGGTTGCGGGAATCGCGCACATGGGCGACGTCGCGGCGCTCGGCCGGGTGGGCGTGCGTTCGCTCCTGTGGTTTATCCTCGCGAGCCTCGTCTCACTGACGCTCGGGCTCATCCTCGTGACACTGCTTCACCCCGGCGTCGGGCTCAATCTGGCTATTCCGCCGAGCACTGCCGCGAGCGGGGTCCAGACCGGCGCGTTCAACCTCAAGGACTTCGTGTCGCACGTGGTGCCGCAGTCGATCTTCGAAGCGATGAGCACCAACGAGATCCTGCCGATCGTCATATTCTCGATGTTCTTCGGGATCGCCCTGACCGCCGTCGGGGAAAGGGGCCGCCCGATCGTGCATGGCGTCGAAGCGCTGGTTCGGGTGATGCTGCAGGTCACCGATTATGTGATGCGCTTCGCGCCGCTTGCGGTGTTCAGCGCCGTCGCCAGCGCGCTGGCCGAACGCGGGCCGCAGATCATCGCGACGCTTGGGAAGTTCGTCGGCAGCTTCTACCTTGGACTCGTGATCCTCTGGGCGCTGCTTATCGGCGTCTGCTTCCTCATCGTCGGACCCAGGACGCGGCATCTCGTCCGCTACATCCGCGATCCCATGGTGCTCGCTTTCTCGACCGCATCATCGGAAGCCGCCTACCCGCGGACCCTCGAAGCTCTCGATCGGTTCGGAGTCCCCGCCCGCATCGCCAGCTTCGTCCTCCCGCTCGGCTATTCGTTCAATCTCGACGGGTCGATGATGTACATGACCTTCGCGACCATGTTCATCGCGCAGGCCTATGGCATCCACCTCAGCCTCGGCCAGGAAATCACGATGCTGTTGGTGCTGATGGTGACGTCCAAGGGCATGGCCGGAGTTCCGCGCGCTAGCCTCGTCGTCATCGCTGCCATCATGCCAATGTTCCGGATCCCGGAGGCAGGATTGCTCCTGATCCTCGCGGTCGACCATTTCCTCGACATGGGCCGTTCGGGGACGAACGTCGTCGGCAACGCCGTCGCTGCGAGCGTCGTCGCGCAGTGGGAAGGCGGGCTGATCAGCGAGGAACCGCCGGACATCGAGCCGCCGCACGCACCGTCACATGTAAAGCGCAGCGGACCAGCCGAAGACCATTTCTGATCAGCCGAATGGGTTGTCGATGCTAGGCGGCGGCTCGGTGAAGAATTTCGGTCCCGCCGCGGTCATGTGCCAGCAGTCCTCGAGCCGGACGCCGAACTTGCCGGGGATGTAGATCCCGGGCTCGTCCGAAAAGCACATTCCCGGCGCGAGCGGCGTCATGTCGCCGTGCACCAAATAGGCGGGCTCGTGCCCGTCCATGCCGATGCCGTGGCCCGTGCGGTGCGGGAGTCCCGGAAGCTTGTACCCCGGACCATAGCCCCAGCTCGTGTAGGCGGCGCGCACCGCGTCGTCGATGCTGCCGCAGGGTGCGCCGATCTTCGCCGCGCGGATCGCGATCTGCTGGCCTTCATGAACCTGGTTCCAGACCTTGCGCTGGTCGGCCGTTGGAGCGGCGCCCCAAACAAAGGTGCGTGAGATGTCGGACTGGTAGCCGTGGACGGTGCAGCCGCAGTCGAACAGGATCGTGCTGCCGCGCTTCACCAGCTGCGGCTTGCGCGAACCGTGCGGTAGAGCGGCGGCTTCATCGATCAACACCAAGGAGAATTCGGCACTTCCGCCGAGCGTCGCCGTCGCGGCATCGATCGCGGCGCCGAAATCGGCCGGAGTCATGCCGGGCTTCGTCGCTTCTGCCGCGTGGCGCATCGCCAGGATGGTGATGTCGTTGGCGGCCTGCATCAAGGCGATCTCGGCCGGCGACTTGATGAGTCGAAGCGCACGAACGACCTCGTGCGCGCTCACCGGCTTCATCCCGGGAAGCTGCTGGCCGAGGCGGTCGACGATGAAGTAACGGTCGGTCTCCTCGAACGAGATCGGCTGCGCGGCGACTCCGCGCTCGCGCAGAAAATCGGCGACGAGCTTCAACGGCTCCTGGTCTTCGTCCCAGGTCCGGATCTCGGCCGGGATCGCCAGCGTCTCCTTGACCGAGGGGCTCTCGAAGAACGGGGTGACGATGATCGGGTCGCCTTGCGCCGGGATCACCGCGGCGGTCAGGCGCTCGGAGCGGTGCCACTGGACGCCGGTCAGGTAATCAAGGCTGGAACCGGATTCGACGACAACGGCGCCGATCCCGTTCTGCTGCATCAGCACCCGCGCCTTGGCGATGCGCTGCAGCCGCTCCGCCTGGCTGATCGGAGGCGGAAGCGCGACCGGCTTCAGCGCTTCCGCTGCAGCGGCGATCACGCGATCGACCGGCAAGCTCATCATCGCCGCCGTCGCCCCCGCACCCATCAGAAAATTGCGCCGCTGAATCATATCGCCCCCTTTTCGTCCGAACCACTGTTGCACGGCTCGGGCGGATCAGCCAGCAGGCGCGTCCCATGTTCGATTCGATGGCTCATGATGGCGTGAAGCGCCCCGGCACCCGCGAGATGACGCTGATGCTTGCCGCGCTCATGGGCCTCAATTCGTTCGCCATCGACGCGATGATCCCGGCGCTGCCGGCGATCGGCCGGTCGCTGCATGTTCTCAACGAGAATGACCGCCAGCTGGTGGTTGTAGCCTATTTCATCGGCTTTGCGTCGACCCAGCTCGTGTGGGGGCCGCTCGCCGACCGGTTCGGCCGCAAGCCGATCCTCGCCGCGGGGATCATCCTCTATGGCGTCTTCGCGCTACTGTGCGCATTCGCCAGCAGCTTCGCGCTGCTGATCGTCTCGCGCTTCGCGATGGGCGCCTCGGCGGCCGTAACCCGCGTCCTGGTCGTCGCGATGGTCCGCGACCTGTTCGAGCGGGAAGCCATGGCGCGCGTGATGAGCCTCGTCTTCATGGTCTTCATGCTGATGCCGGTTCTCGCTCCCAACATCGGCCTTGCGATCCTCCACGTCGCTCCGTGGCAAGCGATCTTCTGGGCGCTCGCGGCCTATGCGCTTGTGATGTTGCTCTGGTCAGGGATGCGGCTGCCGGAGACGCTGCACCCGGAATTTCGCCGAAGCCTGAAGTTGCGAGACATGAGCGGGGCGATCTGGGAAACGCTCCGCGAGCCGCAGTCCCGCGGTTACACCGCTGCGCTGACGATCAGCTTCGGGGCCCTCGTCGCCTACATCGCCTCGATCCAGCAGATCGTATTCGAGGCATTCCACAGACCGCATCTCATCGGCCTGGTGTTCGCCGCGATTGCAGCGCCAATGGCGCTCGCATCCTGGACCAACTCGCGGGTCGTCGGAAGCTTTGGACTGCGCCGGGTCGGGCACATCGCAACGCTCGCCTTCATGATCATCGCGCTGGTTCACGTCGCCATCGCGCTCGCCGGCCGCGAGACTCTCGCGACATTCATCATCCTGCAGGCGCTGACAATGTGCGCCTTCGCTTTCACCTCCTCGAACCTCAGCACCCTGGCGATGGAGCATATGGCGCCAATCGCTGGCACGGCTTCGTCAGTCCAAGGGATGATCGGCACCATCGGCGGGGCGATCCTCGGCTTCATCATCGGGCAACATTTTGACGGGACGGTCCAGCCCTATCTGGTCGGAACGGCCCTTTGCGCGGCCGGTGGCTTCATCGTGCTCCTGATGACGGAGCCAAAACGGCTGTTCGCCGCGATTGACGCCGACCCGCATGGGCAGGAAGCCGCGCGGGAATCGCCGGCCATCCCCGAGGACCTTGCGTAACTGAACACCTTCAGTGCTCGGCAGTCCCCCGGACTGCCGGCGCGCTTCGGGGGGCGGCGGGCGGAACGCGTGGAGTCCGCCCGCCGCTGGGGAGCTTTATTCCGCTAGTTCGCCGCCGTCGTCGTCGGAACCGGCGCCTACCATCAAAGCCTCGCCGACTTCCTCGGTCTTGCCCCGGATCGCATTTTCGATCCGTTTGGCGACATCGGGATTTTCCTTGAGGTAGACCTTGGCGTTCTCGCGGCCCTGGCCGATGCGGATGCTGTCGTAGCTGAACCAGGCGCCCGATTTCTCGATCAGGCCCGCTTTGACGCCGAGGTCGAGCACCTCGCCGACCTTCGAAACACCCTCGCCGTACATGATGTCGAACTCGACCTGCTTGAATGGTGGCGCGACCTTGTTCTTGACGACCTTCACTCGCGTGGTGTTGCCGACGATGTCGTCGCGGTCCTTGATCTGCCCGGTGCGGCGAATGTCGAGGCGCACCGATGCGTAGAACTTCAGCGCATTGCCGCCAGTCGTCGTCTCCGGGTTCCCGTACATGACCCCGATCTTCATCCGGACCTGGTTGATGAAAATGACCATGCAGCGCGAGCGGCTGATCGAACCGGTGAGCTTCCTCAGCGCCTGGCTCATCAGCCGCGCCTGGAGGCCGACGTGGCTGTCACCCATCTCGCCCTCGATCTCTGCGCGGGGAACCAGCGCGGCGACCGAATCGACGACCAGAACGTCAACCGCATTCGACCGCACCAGAGTATCGACGATCTCGAGCGCCTGCTCGCCCGTGTCAGGCTGCGACACGATCAGCTCGTCGATGTCGACTCCAAGCTTCTTGGCATAAACTGGGTCGAGAGCATGCTCGGCATCGACGAATGCCGCAGTTCCGCCGCCCCGCTGCGCCTCCGCGATCGCGTGCAGCGCGAGCGTTGTCTTGCCCGAGCTCTCTGGCCCGTAGATTTCGATCACCCGCCCGCGCGGCAATCCGCCAACTCCAAGCGCGATGTCGAGGCCGAGGCTGCCAGTGGAGATGGTCTCGACCTCCATCTTCTCGCGGCTGCCGAGCTTCATCGCCGAGCCTTTGCCGAACGCCCGATCGATCTGTGCGAGCGCGGCTTCGAGCGCCTTCTGACGGTCCATTCCTGAGGTTGCCAAGTTGCCCGATTCCAATCCGCTACCGATGACTTTCAACTGCGCTGCCATGTCCCCTGTCTCCCTTGTCTTTGCAAGCGGTCTTCTCGCATTCACCGGACGGCCGAGCCCCGCCTCAGAGACTCGCTCGTATCCCATTTGTTCTACTAGAACAAGAGGAGAACGAACGCGAGGGTGAGGAGCGGCGGAACCGGCGTCGGGAGTCGGCGGTTGTAGCCCGCTGTTGAGAGGAGAGCATGAGATGGCCAAAGCGGCGTCCAAATCTGGCGGATCGAAAAGCTCCGGATCGAAGAGCAGCAGCAACTCCAGCAAGTCGAGCTCGAGTAAGACCGGCTCAGCCAAGAAGAAATAGCTGGCCGCGTCGCGAATTCGGTTAAGCGATTCGACTGTCCGGCTGGACGCCCCGCTGCCGCCAGTAGCGCGCAAGGCCGATCTCCTCGCATAAGCTTGCGAAGCGCGGATCGCTGCGCACCGCGGTAAGCGGGGGCATGAACAGCCACTGCGTGCGGCACCAGCTAAGCGAGTTAGCGGCGAAGCTGCGCGGGACGATCGGCCGGTGCGCTACGAGCGGTCCTTTGCTCAGCAGTAGTGCGTTGATCACGTCGAACGCCGCGTCGGTTTCGCGCAGGTAGCTGAGCGCCATCGCAGCATAGATCGCCTGGCCCGGGTTGCGCTGCGCAGCCGCGAGGTTCGCATCCCGCGCCTTGGCGATCCGCGCTGGGATCGGGTCGGCGAATGCCTCGAACGTCGGTAGCCACTGCTCGGGTCGCGCCGGGTGCGCGTTGCCGGGCGGCGCCACGCCATGGAGCATCGCCGCTGCCGCTCTCGTTCGACCCGTGAACGCGAGAAGGGTGAACCGCGCATTCCACACCAGCGCGTGCAAGGGCCACAGCGGCAGCAGCCGCTCGCTCAAGTTTAGCGCCTGCTCAGTGCGACCGGCCGTCCACAGGCGGAATACTCGCCGCCATTGCGGAGTCGGCGAGGCCGGAGCGGCCGCCGCCGCCTGCTCGTTGTACAGCCACGATTCCGACGTGCGCCCTGCCGCCTCGTAAAAGGAAGTGAGGCTGCCAAGCACATGAAGGTTTGCCGGCGCCGATGCCCGCAACGCCTGAAGCCGGTCCTCCATCTGGCCCCAGTCGAGGCTCGCCGCCGTAATGTCGATCATAGCCAATCGTGCGTGGGGCTCGTTGCGGTCGCGCTGCAGCGCTGTCCGCGCGGCCTGCGCCGCAAATCGCAAGGTCTCACCGGCATCGGCGCTACCGCCATTATTGGCGCGCGTCTCCTCGGCGAGCGCGAGAAGGCCGAGCGCCTGGGCATTGCCGGGATCGATAGCAAGCGCGGTCCTGAGCGCGGGCGACGCCTCGCCGGCCTGGATCGGAACGGCGTCGCGAAGCAGGGTGTCGCCACGGTCGATCCAGCGCTGCGCCTCGGCCGCGCGGGCGTTGGTGCGACTGCGCCAGATCAGCGCTCCGCCGCCTGCGAGCAACAGGGAAGCGCCGCCCGCGATCACGGTTCGGCGCGAGATCAGCGGCGCCGCCTCGCCATCAGCCGCTTCGACGATCAGCCGATAGCCAACCCGCGGAACCGTCTCGATCAGCACCCCGCAGTCACCTGCTTGATCGAGCGCCTTGCGGAGGCTCCCGACCAGGCGGTTGAGGCTGTCGTCACCGACCTGCGCATTGCCCCACAAATGGTCGAACAACTCGCGGCGCGAAAGCACCTGGCCATG
>JAICSX010000020.1 GCA_025936675.1 Sphingomonas sp. | reverse complement strand
AGTCCACTTCGTCCACAATGGCGAAGTTGAAATCCCTCTGGACGTAGTCTTCCAGGCGGAATTTCATGTTGTCGCGCAGATAATCGAAGCCGAATTCGTTGTTCGTCCCGTAGGTGATATCGGAACCGTAAGCCTCACGGCGCTCCTGATCCGTCAGGTTCGGTACGATGACTCCGACGCTCATGCCGAGAAAGCGGTAGATCTGGCCCATCCAGTCGGCGTCGCGCCGGGCGAGATAGTCGTTGACGGTGACCACGTGGACGCCCTTGCCCTCAAGGGCGTTCAGATAGACCGCGAGCGTCGCGACCAGCGTCTTTCCTTCGCCGGTCTTCATCTCAGCGATCTCGCCGCGATGAAGCGCGATGCCGCCGATCAGCTGGACGTCGTAATGGCGCTGACCGAGCGTTCGGATGGCCGCCTCGCGAACCGTCGCGAAAGCTTCAGGAAGCAGATCGTCCAGCTTCTCTCCATTAGCCAGCCGCTGCCGGAAGCGCTCCGTTTGGCCCTTCAGCTCTTCGTCATTGAGCGCGTGGATATTGGTCTCAAGCGCGTTGACGGCGTCGACATATTTACCGAGACCCCGGACATAGCGATCGTTGGCCGATCCGAAGATGCTCTTTGCCACTGCGGCGAACATGGAATTCCCTTAAATACCCGGGCGTTGTGAAAGGCGAGAAAACCGCTCGCCGACGCTCTGGGAAACTGTGGCGGGCGATGTAAGGAGCCCCCTAGCCGTAGTCAATTAAAGGGACCGTGAACAAATGGCCGGACTGAAGGGCGGATGCATGTGCGGAACGGTACGCTACGAGCTGAAAAGCGAACCATTCGACTGCGGCTGGTGCCACTGCCGCACCTGCCAGCTAAGCAGCGGTGCTGCGGCGATGGTCTTCGCAAGTGTTCCCGATGGCGATTTCGTGTGGACTGAGGGCGCCGAGAAGGTGCGATCCGTCCCGTCGTCGAGCTTCGGCCACCGCGAGTTTTGCGGCGAATGCGGAACCCCATTCTTGATGAAGGTCGATCATCAGCCGGAAACAGTCGATTTCAGCGTTGCGACGCTCGACGATCCCGAAGCCATCGCTCCGGAATTCCACATCTTCTGGGGCAGCCGCATCGGCTGGTTCGAACCGAAGGACGAACTTCCTCGACACGATAAGTTCCGGCCGGACACGCGCGGCCTGAATGGGATCGAGCCTCCCGCCGAATAAGACCTAGAGGTTGCCCTCAAGCCATTGCTGGATCTGGCTGCGCGGCGCAGCCCCGACCTTCTGGGCGACCGGCTGGCCGCCTTTAAACAGCAGCATCGTGGGAATGCCGCGAACGCCGTAGCGGCTGGGAATATCCGGATTCTCGTCGATGTTGAGCTTGGCAATGGTGACTTTGTCGCCCAGCTCTCCGGCGATCTCTTCCAGCGCAGGCGCAATCATCCGGCACGGGCCGCACCACTCCGCCCAAAAATCGACGAGGACGGGGCTTTCAGAGCCGAGGACGTCGGTTGCAAAGCTCTGGTCGGTGACGGTCTTAGTGGCCATGGCGGGCGAATCTCCACGCGGGGGTTCAAAGTTTAACAGGCATATGGGCGCTCGGTCATGAGCACTCAAGGCATCAGGTCGATGAGTTTCGGACCGGCTGTGTACAAGAGAGAAGCACTGATCCGGCGTCCCGGGAAGATGACCCGCAAGGCGTCGGCATAAGCCGCCATCTGAGCGCGGTGGGAGTTTGGGATTTCGGCGTCGGTCTGGGGCACCCTCCCCGTTTTGAAGTCGATGACAGCAACTCGCCCCTCCTCTACCAGCAGCCGGTCGACCGTGCCGGCGATCACTCGTCCGTCGGGAAGAGTCGCGGCGAGCGGCGCTTCACCAAGCGACCCGGGACCGAACAGCGCGCCGAAACGCGGGTCCGATAAAATGCCGCAGACCTGGGCGACCATTTCATCGCGCAAGGCGGCATCTGCGACACCGGCAGACCGCTCCAGCCATTTCGTGGCAGCGATTGCCCGAGCAGCAGCATCGATGGACGGCAGGCGCTCGAGAAGCTGGTGGATCCACGTGCCTCGCTGCGCTGCCGCGCGCATCGCATCGCTCGGCGGGGGCGCGCTTTCGTCATCGACAGCGATGGCGGATGGAGCAAGCGGCCGCGGCGGCCGGGATTCCGGCGGCGCCGGGGTCCTCGCCCAGCCCGGCAGCGACGGGCCCGGAAAAACGGTCCGCGGCGGCTTCGGCTTGGTCGCTCGCGCCAGTACCTTCCCACGGTAGACAAGCCTCTGCGGCCAGCCCTCACCCTCCTCCCATTCCGCGCCGAGCGCATGGAGCGCCCGCTCCACCCTCAGGTGCCAGCAATTCTCCTTGCGCTCGCCCTTGTCGATGCCGGCGACGACCAGCCGCTCCATCGCCCTGGTCATTGCGACGTAAAGCAGCCGCCAATGCTCCTCGAGGTCTAGGGCTTCTTCCTCGGCCATGACCTTGTCGAAGGCAGCGACGCGTTCCGCCTTTCGCGGCCGGATCAAAGGCACCTTCGCGCCATCGACCGCCACGTCGATCGATTGGCGCACGCCGCCGAGCTTCGATGGGTCGAGAGTGGCATCGGCGAGGATCACGACGGGCGCCTCGAGCCCCTTTGCGCCGTGCACAGTCATCACCCGCACCGCACTCCCGCGCTCGCCGGCCTCGCGCATTACCTCGACCTCGCCGCGAGAGAACCACGTCAGGAACCGGCCGAGCGAGGCGGTCTCGTTCCGCTCGAACTCGAGCGCGCTGCTGACCAGCTCGTCGATCGGATCGCGAGCCGAATTTCCGAGCCTCTTGTACAGCTTGCGGCGGCCCTGCATCGGCCCGGCAAGCACCGTCTCCAGAAACTGGTGCGGCGTCGTGAAGTCGGCAATCCGCAGCAGCTCGCGCAGGGCCTCGTCTGCAGTCCCGAACTCCGCGCGCTCACCGGCCCGGCTACGCAGTGCCTCCCACAAGCTCGCCTTGCGATCGTAGGCGAGGTCGAACAGCTGCTCCTGGCTCCAGCCGATCAGCGGCGAGACCAGCAGGTTCGCGAGGTTGAGGTCGTCGAACGGCTGCACCGCGAAGGCGATCGCAGCGAGCAGGTCGCGCACCGCGAACGGTTTGTGCAGCTGCAGCCGGTCGATGCCCGCGACCGGCACCCCCTCCTCGAACAACCGCGCGACGATCAGCGACGCGATGTCGCGCGAGCGGCTGCGGACCAGGATCAGGATGTCACCGGCATTTAATGGTCGTCCGGTCGACCCCAGCACCGGCGGCGCCACGAGCCAGCCGCGCACCTGCTTCGCGAGCTGCGTCGCGTAGAGCCGCTCGTCCTCGGTGATCCAGCCTTCCTCGCCCTCGTCCTCCTGCTCCTCGGCGGCGGAAAAAGGCGCCCACAATTCGACGACCCCAGGCCGATTGTCGTGGAAAGCGCGGTGCGTCCGCGGCTCTTCCGACAGGCCCATTTGGCGGTAGCCGACCTCGCGGATGGTAGCATCGACCGCGTCGAGGATTGCCGGCGCCGAGCGGTAACTGCGGTCGATGGATAGGTCCTTGAACTCGGGCGGAGCCCAGCTTTCCTCATTCTCCTCCGCGCTCGCGCGGATCGCCTCGGAGTTGTCGCGCAGCCAGGCTCTTGCGCGGTCGAACTCCGTCGGGTTCGTCCCCTGGAACCGGAAGATCGCCTGCTTGAAGTCGCCGACCAGGAACATGGTCCGGTGCTTTCGCTCGGCAGCGCTCATCCCAGCGAAATATTCCACCGCCAGCGCCTGCACGATCTGCCACTGCTGGCGGTTGGTATCCTGCGATTCGTCGACCAGGATGTGGTCGGTGCGTCGGTCGAGCTTGTAGCGCACCCATTCGCCCATGCCCGGAGTCGCCAGCAGCCGGCAGGTCCAGCGGATGAGATCGTTGAAATCGGTCGCTCCGGCGCTTCGCTTGGCGCTCTCGTAGGCTGCCGAGAAGGCTTGCCCCGCGCGCAGCCCGGCCGCCATTTCACGAGCGAGCTTCGATCCCGACTTGACCGCCAGCAACCCGCCGATCGCCTCCGCCAGCCGCTCGCTGTGCGACTGGTAGGCGGGGTCGATCTTCACTTGTCCCTTTGGCTTTCGCCGCTCGCCGCTCTTGGTGAAGACCAGCAGCGCAAGCTCCGGCAGCTCGCTTGCCCGCTCGGTCGGGGCAAGCGCCAGCCAGCGCTCGACGCGCTCGACATGCTCCGCGCCCTCCTTTGTGCTCCACTGCCGGTTGATGTCGGCGATCGCGCGCAGCAGATCGCAATCGAAGCGATCATCGGCGCAATGCGTTTCCAGGTACGCGTCGACCCCGCCTTCCGGCAGGCCCATGAGGCCGAACGACCTTGCTTCAATGCCGTCGGCCGGGCCCAGCGCCTCCATCGCCTCAGGCGCGGCGGCGCAGCGCATCAGGTACCGGACCGCTCCGCCCTCGCCAAGGCGGAGACTGAGGCAGCGGACGTCGTCTAGCAGCCACTTCTCGCCCCGCGCATCGGCATCGGCGAGCAAATTGGCGAGCGTCGTGCCCGCAAGCTCCTGTTCCGCCCGGCCTTCGATCGGACGCAAGCCCGGCGCGATCCCCGCCTCGGCCGGAAAGGATGCAAGCAGGGTCTGCGCGAAGCTGTGGATCGTCTGGATGCGAAGGCCGCCTGGCGCTTCCAGCACTTGCGCGAAGAGCCGCCGCGAGCGCTCCATTATCTCCGGCGTGTCGCGCACCCGAAGCGCGAACAGGTCCTTCCTAAGGTCCTTGTTGGGCAGCCTCACCCAGTCGGCGAGCTGCTTACCGATCCGGTTCGCCATCTCAGCGGCACCGGCCTTGGTGAAGGTCAGGCACAGGATGGTCTCGGCCGGCGCTCCGGAAAGCAGGAGATTGAGGACGCGGCCGGTCAGGACCTGGGTCTTGCCGCTGCCCGCCGAGGCGGAAACCGATGCGTTGATCGCGGGATCGACGGCGTCCGCCTGCCCACCCTCCAGCAGCGGCAGCGGCTTGTATCGCCGGCGCATCAGCGGACCGCTTCCAAAGCGCCGCCGAAGCCCATAGAGACGTCGGCATGAGCGACGAGAACGACAGGGCAAACGAAGAGCGGCGCGCCAAGCTGGTCAAGGCAGGAGTGGCCGTCGGAATCGGCTCGGCAGCGATAGTCGCCGCTTTGCTCTACGCCTCCAAGGTGAAGAAGCGGCCGCGACGCTAGGCTCATCTGCCGTACCATTCTTCCAGCCGCATCAGCTGATCATATTCGCCGTAGGGCGCATACGCCGGATTGAGCTTGGCCCAGAACGGCTCGTGCCCGAGCAGCCATTTCGCCGCCGCTTCCGCGAATGCCGACTTCGCCCTTTGCAGGAAGTCGTCGGGGCCGACGTCCTTGTCCGGGCGGACACAGCGGCCGAACTTGTCAGCATATTTCGTCAGCGACCAATATTCGAACGTCCGCGCAGATCCCGCGATCTCGGGGAACCCGCCCGCTTCTGCGATCAGCCCAAGAAGCCCCAGCTGAAGCGCGAAGCCTTCGAGCACCGCCTTTGCCGCCGGCGCCTTGCCGGTCTTGTAGTCGACGATCGCCAAGGACCCGTCGGCAAGCACGTCGATGCGGTCGGCACGTCCCCGCAGCCTCACGCCTTCGATCGGCGCCTCGCCCTTCCATTCGGCCCTTAATGGCTTCCTGCCCGCCTCCTGGTTGGACCGTTCCTCGCTCTCGACCCAGCGGATCGCCTCGATCAGCCGCGGCGCCCAGAAAGCGCGGAGCATGGGGTGGATGGTCTCGTCGGCGATCAGCCGCTCGGCGCGCGCCATCAGCCTGTTAGGATCGCAGCCGTCCTCATTCAGCCATTGTTCGAGCACTTCGTGGACCGCGCTCCCTTTCCATGCCGCGCTGTGATCGGCGTCGACTGGATCGAGGTTCGGGAGCTTCAGGATTTCGCGCGCATAGAAAGCGAACGGATCGGCCTTCAGACGGTCCACGGAGGTCACCGAAATGTCCTTCGGCCGCGCCGCGATCGGGGGCCGCGGGCCCGGCTTGGATACCGGCTCCTGTGCACCGGCATCGTCGAGCATCGGCGCGATTCGCTCGAGCCGAGTATCGCGCGTCACGCCGCCGGTCATCGCTTCGAGGCGCAGCCAAAGGCGCGAGGCGACCGTCGGCGACTTGGCATCGCGCCGGGCGCGCGTGATCAGCACCTTTGGCGCACCGAGTGCCGAGGCGAAATCATGTGCGGCGAGGCCGACGCGATATTCGAGCGTCGACAGTCCTAGCTTGCTCCGGATCTTCGGCGCCAGCCACGGGTCCGGTGCGGGAGCCGCGGGCCAAACCGTTTCGTTGAGCCCGCCGAGAACGATAAGGTCGGCGCGTTGAAGCCGCGCTTCGAGCAGGCCCCAGATGAAGATTCGCGGGTGCCCGCCATAGGCTAGCCGCACAGCTCGCTCGTCGAGCAGGTGGCGCAGGATCGGCACCGCGTCAGCGGGCCGTACCTGCAGTCGCGCGGCGGCCTCTGAGACCTGAAGCTCGGCCAGCAGCTCAGCAGCCATGCGCCCGTCCGCCCCCCGCCACGGCCGGTCCCCGGCGAGCTTCCCGGCCACAGTCGCCAGCCGCTCGGCAACGGCCGAAAGCGGCACGGAGCCGGGCGCGGGCTCGCCGCCGATCGCCGAAGCGAATGGCTTGAGCTTCCTCCAGGCACTGTCGCAACCGCGATAGCGCCGCTCCTTTTTCCGTTCCTCGATAAGGCGGTCGATCCCGTCGACGCCGGGCGCCGGCCGTGGTCCGCGCAATGCGAGGTCGAGTAGTCGGACCGAACCCAGCCAGTTCACCCGCTCATCGTCGGTGCCGCCGACCAGCGGATGCTTCAGCACCGCGAGCAAGGGCACGGGCGCAAGCTCCTCCGCGACCGCCGCAGCGATGCCCAGCAGCAGCGTCCCGGGAGGAGTCTCGGATAGCGCTCGCCCCGCGCTGTCGTCCGCCTCGATCTCCCAGCGCTTGAGCAGCGCCGAAACTCGCCGCGCAAGCGATCGGTCGGGCGTGACCAGCGCCGCCGTCTCGCCGGGTGTTTCGAGTGCACCCCGAAGCGCAAGCGCGATCGCCTGGGCCTCTGACGCGGCATCGGCAAGCTCGATCGCGCGCACACCCGTCAGGCGGCGCTCGGCGGGTTTCAGCCGCTGCCATTTGTCGCTGAACTGCGGTGCGCTCATCGCGTTCACGACGGCCCGCGCGCGCGCCGCGGGCGAGGAGGCCCGGCCCGCCGCCGGCCACCTTTCGACCTCGCCGCGACCGATTCCCATCCGGTCGAGCAGCAGCTTCAGGTGAAACTGGGGATGCGTCGCTTCG
This sequence comes from Sphingomonas sp., assembly GCA_025936675.1. The sequence goes on along the minus strand of JAICSX010000020.1, from coordinate 29,480 downwards.
CCGCGGCCTTTTTCATCCGGCCCGAGCGCATCCCATTCCTCGTCGGGGAAGATGTCGGCGAGCCACAGGCCTGGCAGAACCACCATTCCCTGGGGCATGCGCGCAACACGTCTAACGAGCGCGGCAATCGCAGGTGCGCTGGTCGTAATACCTGCGGCCACCGTGAAGCCGGCCGGTGGTTCATCCCTCCACCTGTCGGCGATCCGGTGGAGCAAACGGTTGCGGCGCTCGGCGAGGTCGATCTTGCCCTCATCGGCGAGAATTTCCGGCCAATTCTCGTAGATCAGCTGTAGCTTCTCGAGCGACTTTTCCCAGTGGCGCGCAAGATTTGTGGTCTCGTTCACGGCATCGCGAAGCCGCGTTGGATCGACCTCTTCGATGGTCAGCGCGTCGAGCGTTCGCGCCAGGTCCGCAGCTAAGCGCAGGCTCTCCGCTGCCTCTTCGCCGCGGACGATCGAAGCAAGCGTGAGCAGCCGCTCCATCGGGTCGACCGCGGGCGGCACGGGCTCGCCCTCGTCAATGCGATCGAGCGCGCCGCCAAGCCGCTCGTCAAGCTCGGGGTCGCCGACCGGGATCAGACGCGGCAGCAGCAGCCCGCTGCCGCTCGCCCGGACGAATGCATCCGTGACCGCACGAACCGCGCGATTGTTCGGCAGCAGGATCCGGCCTTGCGCCAAGCCCAGTGGACTCTTGCCAAATTTCCCAATCAGCCCGGCGGCGAGCGCATCGGCGAACGAACGATGCGACGGAATGGTGAAGACGGCGACCCGCTGCGGGTCAGACATTCTCGAGCGCCGCTTCCGTATATGGAATGGATTGCGGAGTTCCGACGTCAAACCAGAGCCCCTGGTGAACCGCCCCGAACGCACGCCCTTCCGCGATCGCCCGGTCCCACAGCAAGTTGGTTGAGAACGGCCCCTCGGGAGCATCGCGAAGCAACCGCTTCGAAGCCACCTGGATGCCGGTGAACACGAAGGGCGCAACGTGACTCTTGTCGCGGCGGCGGATGCGCCCCTCGCGATCCATGTGGAAGTCACCCATGCCCTTGTGCCCCAAGGCGCGCGCCTGCGGCACGAGAAGCAACAGCGCGTCCATCCTGCTGTCGTCCCATTGGGAGGCGAGCAACTTTATGGTGTCCGCCGGCCCGTCGATCCACAAATTGTCGCTGTTGAGCGCAAGAAACGGATCGCAGTCGATCAGCGGAGCGGCTTTAACCAAGCCCCCGCCCGTTTCCATCAAAAGGTCGCGCTCATCGGAAATCACGACCTCGAGGCCGTGATCGCGGCTCTCGAGATGCGCCTCGAGTGCATCGGCGAGATAATGGACGTTGACGACGATTCTTTTGACCCCTGCGATCCTCAGCTTTTCGAGGACGTGATCGAGCAGGGCCTTGCCGCTTACCTCAATCAACGGCTTGGGCTTGGTCGCGGTCAGCGGCCTCATCCTCTTGCCGAGCCCGGCGGCCATGATCATCGCCGTTTCCGGCACCTTCGCCGGCACTTCTGCACGGAGACGCAGGGCGCGCTTCGCCTGGCTCAAGCCGCTTGCCTCCAAGGCTCACGCCGATGCTCGCGCGCGATGTTCGCGTCGAACCAGTCGCGGACCGGCTGAAGGTTGGGATGCGCGAGGTCGCGTTCCAGGAGACCCCACATGCGCGGCTGGAAACGCCGGTAGCCAGGCTTGCCGTCGCGCTTCCACAGGCGCGTGAACACGCCGAGGATCCGCGTGTTTCGCTGCGCCGCCAACGCCCAATATGCCTGTTCCAACGCGTCGGAGTGGCCGGTTTGGCGAACATAGCGTTCGATCATCGCGCTTTCGATCGCCGGCGAGACGTCGCGCCGCGCATCCTCGAGAACCGAGGCGAGATCGTAGGCGGGGTGCCCGGCGAGCGCGTCCTGGAAATCGAGCAGACCGAAATGCGCTACGCCCTGGCGGCCTTCCACCAGCATGATGTTCTCGGCATGATAGTCGCGAAGCACGGTGACCGGACCAAGACCGTCGCGTGCGACGGGCTCGAGCACCTCGCGCCATGCCTTGTTGTAGGAGTCCACATCGACATCGGCCCCAACTGCTGGGCAATACCATTCTGTGAACAGCTTGAGCTCCTCGAGCCATTGCTCGAGCCCGTGCGGCTTTAGTCCTTCCATCGGCGGATGCAGGTGCAACTCCACCAGCACGTCGGTCGCTAGCTCATAGAGCTCACGTTCGCGCTGAGGATCGGTGTCGAGTGTTTCGCGCAAACGCGTCGTTCCGAAATCACCGAGAAGCAGCAGCCCTTTCTCCAGGTCGCGCGCGATGATTTCCGGAGCACTGAGCCCTCGGCCGATCAGCCATTCGGCCACGGCAATGAAAGGACGCGGATCCTCGTGCGGCGGCGGCGCATCCATCAGCACCGCACTTCGATCGCCGTGGACCACACGGAAATACCGCCGGAATGACGCATCGCCCGCGAGCGGCAGGATCTCGGCGCCAGACCACCCCGAAGCTGCAAGGAAATCAGGGGCATGAGGCGGCGGAATCATCGGGGAGGCCATCGTCCCTCCCATGACGGGGGCACCTTCGCTGTCAAGATTCTGTCGCCATTTGGAGCCAAGTCGAGCGACAAAGCGAGCGCATCAGGCCACGCGGCATTTCCGGCGTGGTCGGGCCATTCGACGATGAGGACGGCATCTGCAGTCGCATCCAGTCCAAGCTCCTCGATCTCGGTCCGGTTCTCGATCCGATAAAGGTCGACGTGCCAGATCGGAGGATCGAGCTCCTCATAGGGCTGGACGATCGCAAAGGTCGGGCTTGGAACGTCGGACTCGTGCCCAAGCGCCTGGATGAGCCCGCGCGCGAGCGCCGTCTTCCCTACGCCCAAAGGACCCGAAAGCGTGATGACGTCCCCTGCCCGCGAGACGCGTGCCAGCGCCGCGCCCACGGCCGCCGTTTCCTCCGCGGTCTTCAGGATCATCGTGAGCCGCGCGGAATCGTAAGCGTCACAATCGTGCCTTTGCCCTTCTCGGACTCGAGCTCGATCGTCCCGCCATGCGCCTCGATAAACTGCTGGGTCAGCGGGAGCCCCAGGCCGAGCGCCGCCTCGCCCCGAACGCCGGCCTCAACTACCCTGTCGAAGCGATTGAACACGCGTGGCAAGTCCACCGGATCGATCCCTGAGCCATTGTCTTCGATTCGGACGAGCGCATTCTTCTTGTCACCGCTCGCGGTCAGCGAAATCCGGCCCTTTCGGTCGGTATAGGCGATCGCATTCTGGAGCACATGCTCGACGGATTCCCGCAGCCGCCGTGCGTCGCCGAAGACGTGGCCAGCTGACGGCGCGATTTCGACGTCCAGCTTCTGCGCCTTTTCGCCTGCCCTTTCCTTCGCGATTTCCGCAGCGGCACGGCACAGGCCGGCGATGTCGACGCGTTCCTTTTCGAGCGCAACGCCGCGCGTGTCGCCGGTCGTCAGGTCGAGCACGTCATTGATCAGCCTCGACAACCGGTCCACGGATTCGAGGATCGCGCTGACATAATCCCGCGCCCGGGGCGAGAGCTCACCGGCATAGCCACCGCCGAGGAGCTCGGCGAACCCGCCGATCGACGTCAGCGGGGTACGTAATTCGTAGCTCATGTTCGCGACGAAATCCGTTTTGACGCGATCGGCGGCCTCAAGCGCCGTTGCGCGCTCTCGAAGCGCCGCTTCGATCCGCGTCGAGTCCGTTACATCCACCATCGTCAGCAGCGCATTTCCGTCGGGCAGCGGCACTGCGGCGAACTGGAAGTGGCGCCCATCCGTCATCGAGATCCGCCCCGTTGCCGACTGACGCTCGTTGGTCGTCTGGCGAACCATCTCGCGGATTTGCGCGGCGGTCGTCGGATTGACGAGCTTGCGCGCCATCGCCGGCACGAGCTCATCGACCCGCGGGTGGGTCGTCAGCCACTCCTCATCGAGTTCCCAATCCTCGAGGAAACGGCTGTTCCACGTATAGAGGCGCCCGTCACTGGCGAAGACGCTGATCGCCTCGAAGAGATTGTCGAAGGTCGCGGCGCGGACACGGAGCAACGTGTCGCGTGCGGACGCGAGCCGTAGCTGCTCTGTCCGATCTTCGAGGAACAGCCGAAGGCCGCCGTCGGGAAGCGGCTGCGCGACCACGCGAATATGGTCGCCGTTGGCGAGCATCCATTCTTCCTCGAGCACTTCTTCGGCGCTCGTGAACCATCCGCGCCGCTCCTCTTTCCATGCGGGGAAGTCCCGCGTCTCGGGAAGCCGGTGCAGCTCGCGCATCCGTTCGATCACACGGTCAAACTCCGGCTGCTCCGAGAGCCACTCGATGTCGAGCTGAGTCATGACTGCGAACGGACGATTGAAGAAGCTCAGGGTCCGGTCGGCATCGAACTGCGCTGTACCTGCAGTCATTCGATCGGCGAGCTCTCGCTGCGATTCGATGTAACGCCCGAGCTCCGCGCGCGCGTCTTCCAAGTCTTGAACGTCAACCGCGAATCCAGCGACTGCGCCACTCGAGAGCGGCACGTTGACGACCCGCAGCATCCGACGCTCGCCATGAATGATCGCGGGCTGCATGCGCGACACGACCCGGCCGTGCTCCACGGCCTCGCGCGCCGTTGCTAACGCACTGTCCTCACCTTGCGCGTCCACCAGCTCGGCCGAACGCTCGATGACGTCAGCGGCATCCTTGCCCTCGACAGCATGGACGAAGGCGCTGTTGACCAGGCCGAGCTTGAGATCCGGACCGCGGTACCACATCGGGAAGGGCGCAGCCTCGATAAGCTGCGTCAGCGAGCCCAGCGCGCCTTCCGTCTGTTTGAGGCGCAGCGCGAGCTTGGCGCGCTCCTCTTCTCCAGCGCTGCTATCAATGAACCAAAGGAGCATCGTCCCCGGAGCTTCATCGGGTGCGGGTCCGCCAAGCACATCGAAGATGCGAGCCGAACCCTGAGCGCGTACTTTCATCGATAACCTGCCTGCGGATGCGCGCGCCGCATCGACCGCCTCCGCAAGTGTCCGGAGATCCTCGGAAGCGAAGCCGCTCTCATTGCCGACCAGCTGATCGAACTTGCCGGGCGAGCCTTGAAGTCCAAGGTCGCGAAGAAGCTGTCGATCGACTTCAACGGTATTATCCGCTCGGACGACTAGCGGGCGCGCGGGCGCCAACGCCAGCAGCCGCGCATTCGCCTGCGCGGCTTCCAGCACCTGCTCGGCAAGCCGGAACCGGTGCGCGGCAGCGATGGCCATTGCGACCGCAATGCCCAGCCAAATCAGCGCCAGAATGGCGATCATCAGAATTGTTGCGCCAGAAGCGCTCATGAACGCGCCGTCACCCCCTTCGGCCAATTCATAGGGCGAAGCACTTCAAAGAAAAGAGCGAGCACCTGCGGCTCTATGCCTCCGGCATCGGGATTGTGGCTACCGCTTATCGCGCACTTAGCAAATGTCTGGTGATCGACATTAAATCACAAGACCTTCGGCGACCCGAAGTGGAGGGGCTCGTGGAACGCCAACGTCGACTTCAAGAATTGGGGGATTGCATACAGCGGCACGTACACGGGCCGGCAGACGATCCTGTCGTGGGAGACGCAGTTCACCCACCAGGGACGCGGCCCGACGAACCCCGATGCGCGTCCGATCAAGTGGTACCCGTCGCAGATCACCCACAACCTCCGGGTGAACGTCAACCCGATGGAGAAGCTGCGGGTTTATGCGGGCGTCGACAACATCTTCAACGCGCGGCCGCCCTACGACCTGACCGGCACCGAGAACGGCAGCCCGTATGATCCGACGGGCCGCTTCTTCTACGCCGGTGCAGAAATCCGCTTCAAATAACCAGTAAGTACCTTCCAAGAGTCATGGGGCCGCCCTGCGAAGGCGGCCCCTTTCTTCGTCTTCGCCTCGGGCAACCGCACCGTTGAACTTCGCTGCGACAAGCAGGAACCAACATCGTCCGCCGGCGGCGAAAAGCTGTTGCGCCCGGGTGACACAGCCTTGTCTTTCGACGAGTGACCAATCGGAAATGATGAACGGCAGGTTACAGGAGGATTGACACTGCCGTCCGGCAAATGAACCAATTACGATCAAATCCGACGGCGTCTTCGTCAGATTATCAGGGGATGAAAATGGCACCTCAGGCCAGCGGCAATAAGCGTACCAACCTCCTCATTGGCGTGTCGATCGGCGCTTTGTTGGTCGCGACGCCGGCTTTCGCGCAGCCCGCGAATCAGCCGCCGACGCCCCCGGCGGACCAAACGCCCACGACCACTGAGCAGCAGCAGGCACGGCAGGCGATTCCGACGACGGTCGCTCCTACGCCGCCGGCAAACGGCAATACGGCCGTCACCGATCAGAACCAGATCGTCGTGACCGGAACCCGCATCAGGCAGCCCGAATTCACGAGCGTGGACCCGGTCACCTCGATCGATCCGGAAATCGCGCGCCAGGAGGGCAAGCTCGACACCGCCGAAACCCTTCAGTCCTCGCCGATCGCGGCCGGCTCGGCTCAGGTGACCGCAGCGATCTCGGCAAACCTCGTCACCAATGGCGGTCCAGGCGCGCAAACGATCGACCTTCGCGGCCTTGGAGCGAACAGGACCCTCGTGCTCCTCAACGGCCGGCGAGCAGGCCCCGCTGGTACGCGCGGCGGCGTCTCATCCTTCGACCTCAACGTCCTACCGCAGTCGATCATCAAGCGCGTCGACATCCTGAAGACCGGCGCCTCGTCGATTTACGGATCGGACGCTGTAGCGGGCGTTGTGAACATCATCACGAAGACCGACACGAAGGGTCTGGAACTGGACGCCAATGTTTCCGAGCCGTTCGGAGTTTCAGGTGACCAGTATCAGATCTCGGCAACGTGGGGAAAAACCTTCAGCCGGGGACACGTCCTGCTCGCGGCTGACTACTACCGTCAGAACGAGCTGCAGCGCGGCGACCTTCCCTATCTGGGTTGTCCCGAAGCGTACATTTTCACCGATGAGACGCACAAAACGCGCGCAGACCTCATCGATCCGAGGACGGGCAAGTACCACTGCGAAGATCTTCGCTGGGGACATGTGTGGACCTACGAATCTAGCGGTCAGCTGTACACCACGACCGGTCGCTACACGGGGAACCCCACGCTGCTTCAGTATCAGTACCCCGGCGAGAATCTGGACCTGCCGCCGATCGACCCTTCGCTGGGCTTCTCGGCGCCTCCGGGTTGGTACCCGACGGGTTACGACGCCGCATCTCTGGCAGTCCAGAACGCGTATCACCCGTTCGTCAACGAGCAGTCGATTATTCCGCCGATCAGCCGATACACGCTGTACGGCGATGCATCCTATGAGGTGACCGACCACATCGAGGCTTATGGCGAGTTCCTCGCCAACCGGCGCAAGACGTACCAGAACGGCTGGCGGCAGATCTGGACGTATGGCTACGGCGAAGACGTCTATCCCGACAATCCATGGGGCCAGGGCTGGCACGGCTACAACCTGCTCAGCCCGCTGACCATCACCAACCATTTCGATGCGGCGCAGAAGGTCGATTACGTGCGCGGTGTCGGCGGCTTGCGCGGTGACCTCGGCGGCCTGTTCAAGGGTTGGTCGTACGACGCTTACGTCCAGTACAGCCACAACAAGGGCCTCTACAAGAACGAGCAGATGCTTCAGGACGTCTATGACGCTTCCTATTCGCAGACATCGTCGTGCGTCGGAAAAACGCTGCCCTTCTCGGGCAAGCAATGCATGGATCTACCGTGGACTGATCCGAACTTCCTGCGCGGCGCGATGACTCCGGAGCAGATCGATTACATGTTCGACTGGGAAACCGGTAAGACCATCTACAAGCAGCTGAGCGGCGAAGCGTCAGTTTCCGGCCACCTGTTCGACATGCCGACCCACGCTGGTCCGGTGGGCCTCGCGCTCGGCGTAACCGCTCGCCGTGACTCGATCGTCGATACGCCGGGGCCGATCACTTACTCGCCCAACCCTTATTATGATCCGACTATACCCTTGACGGATCCGCAGTGCACTAAGCACTATTATGCCTATCCTTATTATCCGTGCGAGCAGTTCCACAGCAATGCTTGGGGCGTCAGCTCCGGCGGAATAACTGCCGGTCACAGCATAACCAAGGAAGCCTTCGGCGAAATCCAGGTGCCGATCCTGAAGGATCTACCTTTCTTCAAGGACCTATCTTTCTCCGGCGCAGCCCGCATCACGGATGTGAAGTCGGTTCAGCGAGATACTGGCATCACCGACTCCAATAAGGGCAACTGGACTTACAAGCTCGGCGGCAACTGGGCAGTCACCAACTGGCTGCGATTCCGCGGAACCTACGGCACCTCATTCCGTGCTCCTGCGCTGTTCGAGCAGTTCAAGGCGAATGAGACTGGCTTTGTTACCACGTCGAGGATCGACCCATGCGTCCAGGTCGATGCGCGTGTCGCTGCAGGGTCGATCAGCCAGGTGGTTCACGACCGCTGCATCACCGAATTGACGGCACTCGGCATTTCGAACCCCGGAGCCTATCCTGGCGGCACTGTGACTGCGACAGTGCACTCGCAAGGCGGCATCGGCGTTCTCAATCCTGAGACATCGACGGCCAAGACAGCCAGTGTGATCCTTACGCCAACTTTCGGCTTCCTCCCGAAAACACGTCTCAGCGTCGCTGTCGATTGGTACGACATCCGTGTCAAAGGCGAGGTCACGCAACTCGGCGCGTCGGCGATCCTGCAGCAATGCTACAATTCGGCAGACTTCCCGAACCCTTACTGCAGCCTGTTCTCACGTGCGGGCACAGGTGCGCCAGATCCGGCGCAGATCACGAACATCAACGACAAGTATATCAACATCGCTGACCAGGAGACGAAGGGCATCGATGTCACCGGATTAGTCACGCACAACATGGGTCATCTCGGGAAGCTGAACTTCCTTGCGAACATGAGCTGGACGCTGAAGCAGTCCTTCGCTTTGTTCCCCGGTCAGACCGAAAGTCTCCTTGGCGTCATCGATATCGACAATCAGTCCCGCACTGGCACGAGACGTTGGGTCGGCGACTTCCGCCTGACCTGGAACGTGCCGGGCGGCTGGAGCCTCTTCTGGGGAACCGAAATCTACAGCGGCGCCAGCAACAACAAGGAGTTCGAAGACGCCAACGGCGGATCGCTCTGCCGCGACTCCGTCAATACCGACATCAACGGCGATCCCACGGGCATTCCGATCCGCGGTCATTATTGCGTCGATGTGACCGTGCCGACTGCGTGGTACCACAACGCGTCGGTCACGAAGGACCTGCCGAACAATCTCGAACTGACACTCGGTCTTCGGAACGTGTTCAACAAGAAGCCGCCACGCGTGAGCCTTGTCGGAGGCACGGGCATTCCGGGTACAATCGGCCCCGTTGTTGCCACGTCGCAATATGACTTCTTGGGACGCAGAGTCTTCCTGAGCCTATCCAAGAAGTTCTGAGCTTAGCGGCTTGGAATCGGAGGGGGCGGCATTATTCTGCCGCCCCTTCTTCTTAGGAGCGATTGAGAACCTTGGCGATGCAAGCCGTCATTCGGGTGAAGCCCGACACATTGGATGCTGAAACCGCGCGGTTCGCGCCCGAACCGCTTCGGCAGCCCTTGTTCCTCAACAGCATTCCGAAGAGCGGCAGCCACCTCCTTCAGAACATCCTGAGGATGTTCGTGCCGGTCGAGCAACAATATCGAGAGCAGTTCATCCAGTGGCCGAACATTCGCCATCATCTGGGTGCCTTTGACCCTAGCCGGAACTACATGAGCTTTGGCCATCTGTTCTTCACGGATGGCTCTGCGATCGAGCTCGCGCATGTTCGAAAGATACTGCTCTACCGCGACCCTCATGATTGGGTGCTGGCCCGTGCGCGCTTCTATCTGTCGGATGAGTTCCAGGGAGAGCTCGAGCATCTCAAGGATGGGAGGATCAGCGTCGACGATTTGCTGACGTTGATGATCTTTGGAATCCGTAACGTCGTTCCGTCGCTTAGTGACATGTACGAGCTCAACGTCGTGGCCTGGCTCGCGTCGGACGTATTCCCCGTGAAGTACGAGGACCTTCTTCAGCATGCTGGCGCTATCGACACGCCGGAAGCGGAATCTTTCTTTTCGAGATTGTTCGAGGCCGGCGGAATCACAGTACCGACGAACTGGCGTGAGCGCGTCGCCGTCGGATCCGACCGTCGCCAAAGCGCAACGGCTCGCGAGAACCTCACTGGAACCAAGCGCGAAATTCCGGAAATTCTTCCCGAAAAACACAACCGCCTGATCGAATATGCCGCGCCTGGCCTGCGCTCCATTCTCGGCTATGCTGACCGTTAGATGGCGACAAGCATTGCTGCATTCCCCCGCCTGAACGAGGCCGAAAAGGCAATGTCGGATGGCCGCTTGGAAGCGGCGTCGACATTGGTGATCCAGCATTTGCGGGCCCATCCCAACGAACCGCGCGGGTTGGCTCTCCTCGGATCCATTGCTTTCAAGGGTGGCGCGCTCGTCCAGGCGGAGCAGTTCTTGCGTCAGGCCATAAGTTTAGGCGCCGGCACACTCCCAGTTCAGCGGGAGCTCGCATCAATTCTCCATCATCAGGAGAGACTAAGCGAGGCACTGGCCCTCCTTAGCGCGCTCGAGCAACGGATTGCGGACCCCGCGATCCGCGGATCGAAAGCACTGATCTTCGATAAGCTCGGTCGCAACGATGAAGCCCTGCGAGAGCAAGAAAAGCTCGTCGACGACTTTCCGGAGAATCCGCGCACCTGGCTGGGGTACGGAAACAGCCTTCGTTGGGCGGGCCGCAATGACGAAGCGATCGCAGCTTACCGCCGCGCGGTCGGAATCGATGCGGAGCACGGCGACGTTTGGTGGGCGCTCGCCAACATCAAATCCAAGGTCCTGACCGACGACGACATTAAGACCATGGAAGCGGCTCTCAACCTCGCCGTCGATCTACGCAACGTCATACCCCTGCACTTCGCTCTCGGTCGAGCGTGGCACGACCGCCAGGAATATGTTCGGGCCTTCAGCCATTTCGAAACCGGCAATCGCCTCCGCTTCGAAACCATCAACTACAAGCCCGACGATCTCAGCGCCGAGGTCGACCAGATCAAACAGCTCTTCGGGCGCAAATTCTTCGAGAATCGCGAGCGGGACGTCGCCACGGACCAGCCAATCCCGGTCTTCCTGATAAGCATGCCGCGCGCAGGCTCGACCCTGCTCGAAACCATGCTCGACCAACATCCCGACATTGAGGCCGTCGGCGAGCTGCCATACGTCCGCGCGCTTGTCCGCAGCGCGCTCGAACTGCACACGCGGCGTCGACCGGTGACCGTGCCGCAGATGGTCCTGGAGATGACGCCTGAGGAGACGCGCGCGTTCGGTGAGGACTATATGAATCGCGCCTCGCTCCACTGGAAGGGGCGCCCTCACTACTTCGTCGACAAGATGCCGATGAACTGGACGGAAATTCCGTTCATCTGGCGCACCCTCCCGCAGGCGCGCTTCATCGAGATCCGCCGCAACCCGATGGATTGCTGCTTCTCAAACTACACTCATTATTTCTCACGCGCCCACTCCGCTTCCTTCTCGCTGGAAGCGGTCGGTCGAGCCTATGTCGACAAGATACGGTTGATGGAGCACCTGCACAGTGTGGCGCCCGGACTTGTCCATTCGATCCGATACGAAGAGCTGATCGAGGAGCCGGAGCCAATCCTTCGCGCCACGCTCGATTATCTCGGGCTGGAATGGGACCCGGCAGTGCTGAAGTTCTACGAATCCGACCGCGTAGTTCGAACGCCGAGCGTCGAGCAGGTTCACCAGCCCCTTAACCGCAAGGGGCTGGGAACGTGGAAGCCCTATGCCGAGTGGCTCGGCCCCCTGCGCGAAGCGCTTGGACCGCTCGCCGGCACCTGATCAGTAGCGGTAGTGGTCCGGCTTGAACGGGCCTTCCAGCGAGACACCGATGTAGCTGGCCTGCTTGTCGTTCAGCTTGGTCAGGTGGACGCCGAGCTTGTCGAGGTGCAGCCGTGCGACCTTCTCATCGAGGTGCTTGGGCAGCACATAAACCTCGTTCTTATAGTCGTCGCCCTTGGTGTAGAGCTCGATCTGCGCGAGCACCTGGTTGGTGAAGCTCGACGACATGACGAAGCTCGGGTGACCGGTCGCGTTACCGAGGTTCACTAGACGGCCCTTGGAGAGGACAATGATCTTCTTGCCGTCCGGGAACTCGACCTCGTCGACCTGCGGCTTGATCTCGGTCCACTTCATGTTGGCGAGAGCGCCGATCTGGATCTCGCTGTCGAAGTGGCCGATGTTGCACACGATCGCCATGTTCTTCATCGCCCGCATGTGGTCGAGCGTGATGACGTCCATGTTGCCGGTGGCGGTGACGAAGATGTCGGCGCGCTGGGTCGCTTCCTCCATCGTCACAACCTCATAGCCCTCCATCGCGGCCTGGAGCGCGCAGATAGGGTCGATCTCGGTCACGATAACGCGCGCGCCGCCCTGGCGAAGCGACGCGGCCGAACCCTTGCCGACGTCTCCGAAGCCGGCGACGCAGGCGACCTTGCCGGCAAGCATGACATCCGTCGCTCGGCGGATCGCGTCGACCAAGCTCTCGCGACAGCCGTAAAGATTGTCGAATTTCGACTTGGTGACGCTATCGTTGACGTTGATCGCCGGGAACGGGAGCTTGCCCGTCTTGGCGAGTTCGTAGAGCCGATGGACGCCGGTCGTGGTCTCTTCCGACACGCCCTTGATGTTTTCCACCGTCTTGGTGAGGTATCCCGGGCGCTCGGCGAGGAAACGCTTCAGTGTCGCAACGAAGATCTCTTCTTCCTCGTTTGACGGAGCGAACAGCTCCTCACCCTTCTCGACCCGGTAGCCCCAGAGCGCGAACATGGTCGCGTCGCCGCCATCGTCGAGGATCATGTTGCAGGTCGTATCGCAGCCCCAGTCGAAGATGCGGACGACGTAGTTCCAATAATCGTCAAGCGTCTCGCCCTTGATCGCAAACACGGGGACGTTGCGCGCCGCGATCGCCGCCGCCGCATGGTCTTGGGTCGAGAAGATATTGCAGCTCGCCCAGCGAACTTCGGCGCCGAGCTCGACGAGCGTCTCGATAAGTACCGCGGTCTGAATCGTCATGTGGAGTGATCCGGTGATCCGAGCACCCTTCAGCGGCTTGGATGCACCAAACTCATCGCGCAGCGCCATCAGGCCGGGCATTTCCGTCTCGGCGATCTCGATCTCCTTGCGGCCGAAATCGGCAAGGCCGAGATCCTTCACGACATAGTCGTTGAAACGCGTTTCAGCCTGGGTCGCCACGTCGAGAGTCTCCGAATGAATGATGTGCGCCGTTCGCCAGCGCGGGTCGTGGCAGCCGTTAGCCGCCACTGCTTCGAAAGGCAAATATAAAGGATTCTTTATATGTTGAATTCAGCGCTTCGAGGCCTTGAGCTCCCGTCGGAGCAGGATGCCGCCGGGAAGCAGCGGAAGCCAGAGGGTGAAGCCGCGGAACAGCAAAGTCGCGGAGACCGCGGCTTCGAACGGCACGCCGAACAACCGGAGCATGGCGATGCTGACCGCCTCGAACGAGCCCAGGCCCATCGGGATGGGCCCAAGGATGACCGCGATCGACGCCATCATGAAGGCGACGTAGCCCGCGCTGAGTGGCGCATGCACGCCGAGCGCGTGAATGCAGGCCTGCATCGTCGCCGCGTCGGCGATGAACACGCCGAGGTTGAGCGCGGTCAGGCTCGCGATGAGCTGGGGATTGCGCACGAGCCGTGCCGGCGCCTGGCCGACGATCTCGAAGAATCTCTTCGTCTTGGACCAGCGAGCGAGCACCTTGGGCAAGCGCTTCTGCCCGCGTCTGTGGAGCCATAAGGTCAGGGCCGGGATGCCTGCCGCCACAATCAGGAAAGCGAGCACGGCGCCCGTGAGCAAGAGGCTCATCCGGCTCTTCCACCAGAGCACGACGAGCACCCACAGCGCCCCAAGCGCATATGAAAAATAATAAGCAATGATCTGCAGCAGCAGCGCCGCGATCGCATTTTCTCGCGGCACACCGAACGAGACGAGACGATCGACGAGCAGCACGTTGCCGCTCATGCCCGCGGTCGGAACCACCTGGTCTGCGAAATGCTTGGCGAGCGTCAGCCGGAAGAGGTCCGTGCCTTCTTCCGGCGTGCGTCCGCGCCGAAGCACCAGCCACCATTGCGCCGCGAGACCGAAATAGGTGCATAGTTGGAGCACCGCCGCGGCTACCAGCCAGAGCGGCTTGGCCTCCGTCATCAGCTTTCCGAACCTTTTGACGTCACCCCAATGCAGCACGGCGATGACGAGCCCGGCGATCAGCAGAACCGCGAGAAACCAGCTCCGCCAGCTCGAGATGATCTTATGCCCGAGCGACCGCTTTTTCTTCTTGGCTTTGTTGCTGCTCATCCCATCCGAACGCGGGCGAGCGCAGAGCTTTCCATCAGGCCGCGCCGGTTTCGCTCGCAAGCAAGCGCGGATCGATCCCTTCCGCCTTGAACGAGGCGGCCCAGCGCTCGTCTGCGGGAGTATCGAAGAGGATGTGAGGATCGGTTCGAGCCGTGAACCAGCCGTGGCGGGTAAGTTCCTCGTCGAGCTGACCCTCGCCCCAGCCGGCATAACCCAGGGCCGCGATCCATTTTGCGGGCCCTCGACCTTCGGCGATGGCGCGAAGGATATCGATCGTGCCAGTCATCGCGAAGAGCTTGCCGCTGTCGCCGTTCACCTGCAGCGTGTCCTGGCCGCCCCAGTCAGTCGAATGAAGGACGAAGCCCCTCCCTGGCTCGACCGGACCCCCGTGATGGACCGCGCAGTCCGGCGCTTCGGCCGGATCGATCTCGAGCTGTCGGAGAAGCGCGCGGAAGGTGATGCCCGCGCGCTTATGGCCGATACCAACTCCGACCGCGCCATTCTCGTCGTGGACGCACATCGCGATAACTGCCCGCTCGAACCGTGGATCGGCCATTCCGGGCATGGCCAGCAAGAGCTTGCCCGAGAGGAATGTCGGCTGTTCCACCATCGGCTCACCAATGGGCCGCTACGTTCTGCCGAGCAATAGTTGAGACTGTCACACGGCGAGCCTAAGGCGCGGCTCATCCTGACGCGAAGGAGCTTTCAAGATGACGATTCAAGTGGGTGACCGCCTCCCTGACGTTCCGCTGACGATCGCGGCTGCCGACGGCCCGAAGCCGACGACGACCGCCGAGTTCTTCAAAGACAAACGCGTCGCGCTGTTCGCAGTACCTGGCGCCTTCACGCCGACATGCTCGGCTCGCCACCTGCCGTCCTATGTCGACAAAGCGGACGAGCTCAAAGGCCAGGGCATCGACGAGATCGCGTGCATCTCCGTCAACGACCCGTTCGTCATGGCCGCATGGGGCGAGCGCGACGGAAGCGCGGACATTACCATGCTCGCCGACGGCAATGGCGAATTCGCGGAAGCGACCGGACTGACGATGGACGGCAGCAAGTTCGGTCTCGGGCAACGATCGCAGCGCTATTCGATGATCGTCAACGACGGCGTTGTCGAGCAGCTCAACGTCGAAGGCCCCGGCGAGTATCGTGCCTCCAGTGCCGAATATATGCTGGACCAGCTCGCGACTGCCTGACCTTCAGTTCCGGCCGCTTGCCGACACTTCGGCTCTCCTCGCCGATTGCTTTTTTGTAACCTGAGAACAGTGAGCGCTTTCAATCGTTTAACCGGTTCGAGAGCGAAATCATTGTTCGAAGGAGAACCAGCAATGGCGAGAAACAACAATCGTGGCCGTAACAACAATCCGAGCGGCCGCAATCAATATAGCGACTGGGGCGTGACCGAGCTGGTCCGTGACCGGCCGATCGCTGCAGCAGCTGTCGCAGCCGGCGCTGCTGCCGCAGGGTTGTTCCTATGGTCGCGTCGCTCGCAGATCAGCGACCAGATCACGAGCCTCAGCGATCAGATCGGTGAATGGACCGACAATATGCGGTCCGATTGGAGCAGCAGCGGCGACGACACTGGCGGACTGACCACTAGTGAGAGCAACAGCGCATCAACCGGGAACATCGGATCTTCACGGAGCAACCGCTCTGGCGGCCGCGCCAGCAACTCGAACTCCGGGCGTACGACAAGCAGCCGAACTCGCGGAATGACTGAGACCGGCGGCGGCAATGCCAGCCTTGGCGCTCATAGCGGCGGAGCCGGAACAGGCTCCAACAACAGCTGAGCGCGACAGACTTCATTGAACAAGGGGCGCCTCCACCGGCGCCCCTTTCTTATGCGGCTAAGAACCCGGCGATCGCCTCACCAAACTCCGGCTTCGTCACCGAACTCATGTGCGTTCCGGGAACTTCGCGGAAGGTCGCGTTCGGAAGGATATTCGCCAGCTCCTCGGCCGAGCCATTGTCGTCGTCCTGATTGCCGCAGACGACGAGCGTAGGCATAGTGAACGCCTCCAGCCAGGCCAGGAAAGCATCGGCAAAGCTTTCGAGGAGCAACGCGGCCGCGACGCGGTCGATCTTCTGGCTCTTCATGAACTGGATCGACAGCCAGTGCGGATCGCCGCGTGGCACCCGGTCGAACAGCTCGATCGCTTCGAGGAAGAAATTCTTTCGCCGCTCCCAGTGGCGAAGCCCTTCGAGGCCCGCTCCGCCGAGCACCACCCGGCGCGGCGCAAGCCCCTCGCCCACCGCTTCGACAGTCGTCCGAGCGCCGAGCGAGAAACCGCCGAGGTCGAACTCCGTCAGGCCAAGCTGCGCCACCAGCTCGCGAACGTCGCGCGCAAGAATCCCGCGAGGATAATGCTCGGGCTCGTGCGGCTTGCCGCTGAGCCCATGCGCGCGCAGGTCCGGCATGATCACTCGAAATCCGCGGTCCGCGATACGCTGAGCAGTCCCGAACTTGATCCAGTTCGTCTCGGCGTCCGAGAACAAGCCGTGGAGCAGTATTACGGGTCTCCCATCGCCCATTTCGCGATAGGCAAGCTCTACGCCGTCCGAAGCCTTCCAGAAGTGAGCACTCGCGTCGCTCATCCCGGAAACGATCCCGTGGCTTCGACCCATTTATCAACCAGCTTCTGGTAGTCGCCGGTGCGGGTCTCCGGCAGGCCATCGGTGTTGAGCCAGGCCCGGTGGATGCTCTCCGCGCCGAAATGATGCGTCGGATGGAAGCGCGACGGATCGTCGAACGAGGCGACCGAGATGTCCATCGTCCCGCTGCTGTCGGTGAACGCGAATCCGAGCGACGTGCCGCATTCGCGGCAGTAAGGGCGCTTCGCGATCGGCGAGCTCTGGTACCAGTCGGGCTCATGCTCCCAGCTGATCTCGTCCTCCTTCACATGCTTGAACGCGATGGAGACCGAGCCGGTCGCGCGCTGGCACATGCGGCAGTGGCAGAGATAGGCTTTGTCGTCGTGGATCGTCGCGGTGTAGCGCACGCGTCCGCAGGCGCAGCCGCCCGTCATCTGGTCGGACATGACTCTCTCCCTTGGTGGCGAACCCATAGCAGCGCTAAGGGGCGGCATGTCCAGCGCGCCGTCCCCCGAAGAGATCGCCCGCGACGCCACTTGGCTCGCCCAGGCGCTCGATCCGACGCAGGGGCTGGTCCGGTTCGTGGCGATGGACCGCGACAGCTATCGCGCCGAGAGCTTCCTCGACGACCGGCTCATGCAGCAGACCATCGATGCGCAGGTCCTGCCCTGGCCCGACGTCGAGGCGGCTTTGGCTGGCGAGCTGCGCACCGACGCCCGATGGATCTTCCACATCGGCCACGTAGGCTCGACGCTCGTCTCGCGACTTCTGGGCGAGCTGCGGGGTGTTCTCGCCGTCCGCGAGCCGCGGCTGCTTCGCGATCTCGCGCTATGTCCGCCCGAGATGCGCCATGCCTACATTGCCTCCATCCCGAAGCTCATGTCGCGGACTTTTGCCGACAACGAGACTGCGTGCGTGAAGGCGACAAGCTTCGCGAGCGAGATCGCGCCGGAACTGGTGCCGACCGGCGAGCGCGCGTTTTTCATGTATGCGAAGCCGCGCAACTATATCGCGAGCATCCTTGCGGGTGCGAACAGCGTCAAGGAAATGCACGCACTTGCGGCCAGTCGTGCGGAGCGCCTCGCAAATCGCGCTCTCAGTTTCGCCGCTCCTCGAAACGATGCCGAGCGCGCGGCAATCGCATGGGCCTGCGAGATGACAAGCCTCGAAACCGCCGCGGAAGCCATGCCGGACCGCCAGATCGCGTGGGCGGATTTCGATGCGATGCTCGCTGATATGCCGAGTGAGCTGAGCCGAATTTCGAGCTTCTTTGGTTTCGATGCGGACGAGGCGCATTTGGCCACCATTGCCGGCGGGCTGCTGATGCAACGCTACTCGAAGGCGCTCGAATATGAATACAGTCCGGACCTGCGAGAAGAGCTGATCGCCGGAGCGCTGCACCTCCACGGCGGCGAGATCGACGCCGCCCTTGCCATGCTCCGCGCCGCAGCCGAAAAGTCGCCGCTGTTGGCGCGTGCCCTGGCCCGCGCGGGGGAATGACATGTACAAAGTAATTCAGGTGCTGACCGACGAGGAGATCGCCGAGTGCCGGCGCATCGCCGGCTCGGCGCAGTTCGTCCACGGCCGGATCACCAACCCGCACAACAAGGCCAAGGACAACGAGCAGCTCCATGAACCTGCGACCTACCAGGCGAGCGCGAAGATTCTCCACAATGCGCTGATGCGCAGCGAGGAGTTCGTGAACTTCGCTTTCCCGGTGTCGATGGCCCCTCCGCTGATCACCCGGTACCAGCCTGGGATGCATTATGGCGCGCACACCGACGTCGCCTACATCAAGCTGCCGGGTGGTACGCTCCGCAGCGACCTCAGCTGCACGATCTTCCTCAACGAGCCGGAGTCATACGAAGGCGGTTCGCTGCACATCGAGCTCGGCGACGCGGAGATCCAGTTCAAGCTGCCGCCCGGCTTTGCGATCGTCTATCCGTCCGACACCCTCCACCAGGTCGACGCGGTCACCAGCGGAGAGCGGCTGGTCGCGATCACCTTCATCCAGAGCCGCATCCCTGACCCCTTCCGGCGAAACCTGCTCTACAATCTGAACGAGGTCGCGGCGCTCGAAGGGCTCAACATGCAGGCGGAGAATTACACACGGCTCCAGCTGATCCAGAACCAGCTGCTGAGATATTGGGGCGAGAAGCCCTAAGCCGCCTTCTGGAGGTGCTTGCGCCCTAGCAACTCCGCGATCTGGACGGCGTTGAGCGCTGCCCCCTTGCGCAGGTTGTCGCTGACAACCCACAGGCTGAGGCCATTCTCGACCGTGGGATCGTCGCGGATCCGGCTCACGTAAGTCGCATAGTCACCGACTGCCTCGACCGGCGTGACGTATCCCCCGGCTTCGCGCTTATCGACGACCATCACGCCCGGCGCCTCACGCAGGATATCGCGGGCTTCGTCGGCCGAAATCTCGTTCTCGAACTCGATGTTCACCGCCTCCGAATGGCCGACGAACACCGGCACGCGGACGCACGTCGCGGTAACCTTGATAGCCGGATCGAGGATCTTCTTGGTCTCGACGACCATCTTCCATTCTTCCTTGGTCGAGCCGTCATCGAGGAAGACGTCGATGTGCGGGATGACGTTGAAGGCGATTTGCTTGGTGAAGAACTGGGGCTCGTTCGCGTCGCCGACGAAGATGTTGCGGGATTGCTCGAACAGCTCGTCCATCCCGCGCTTTCCCGCGCCGGAGACGGACTGGTAGGTCGCGACGACGACGCGCTTGATCTTCGCTGCGTCGTGGAGCGGCTTTAGCGCCACCACAAGCTGCGCCGTCGAGCAATTCGGGTTGGCGATGATGTTCTTCTTGCGATAGCCGCCGATCGCTTCCGCATTCACTTCGGGCACGATGAGTGGGACGTCGGGGTCCATCCGGAAGAGCGAGCTGTTGTCGATGACCGTGCAGCCGCTCTGAGCGACCTTGGGCGCATAGATCTTCGACACCTCTGAGCCGGCGGCGAACAGGGCGATGTCCCAGCCGGTGAAGTCGAAATGCTCGAGATTCTTGACGCGCAGCGTTTCGCCGCTGTCGCCGAAGTCGATTTCGGCACCCGTCGAACGCGACGATGCAACCGCAGCGACTTCGTCGAGCGGGAATTGGCGCTCGGCGAGGATGTTCAGGATCTCGCGCCCGACATTGCCCGTAGCTCCGACGACCGCGACCCGGTAGCCCATCTGAAATTCTCCGAAAAAGCCGTTCGCGCGAGCGCCTATCGCAAGTGCGCTGCGGAAGCGATATGGCTCAACGCCTTGCGCGCACAAGGGGGGCCATCAATGCGGCGCGATACATTATTGGCGTTTGCCGCAATCCTGCTCATCCTTGGAGCGCTTGCCGCGAAGTCGCTGCTGCTCAGCGTGCCGCCGGTCCAGCATGCCCGAGGGCAGTTCGACGCCGATCGGGCGAAAGCGCGTCTGGCGTTCCTCTTGGGCGACCAAAGGCCACATCCCGCAGACAGCGCCGCAGATGACGCATTGCGTGCGCGCCTCGTGGCAACGCTCCAGCAGATGGGACTGAAGCCGATCATTCGCGACCAGTTCGCATGCAACGACTTCGCCAAGGCTCGGCTGGTTGCCTGCGCCCGGGTTCGTAATGTCGTCGCGATGCTTGGCCCGTCCACTGGCAAGGCTTTGCTGCTGAGCGCACACTACGACAGCGTTCCCGTCGGGCCCGGCGCAGCGGACGACGGAATCGGAGTCGCGACCCTGCTCGAAGTCGCTTCGATCCTGAAGGACCGGCCGCTCCACCGCCCGATCATCCTTTTGTTCAACGAAGGCGAGGAACTGGGGCTTGTGGGGGCCCGCGCCTTCCTTGCCGATCCGCTGAGCCGCAACGTCGACAGCCTGCTCAATTTCGAGGCGCGAGGCGTCAACGGGCCGGTCACGATGTTCGAGACGAATGAACCCAACGGCGCAGCCATCGCGACCTACTCAAGTGCCGTGCAGCGGCCGTTCGCGAGCAGCCTCTCGACTGATCTTGCTCGCCTCATTCCGAATGATACCGACGTGACCGTCTACAAGGAGCGTGGCTGGGTGACGCTCAATTCGGCGATTGTCGGGAATGAGACACGCTACCACAGCCCAGGCGACGATCTCGCCGGCCTCGATCCCGGCAGCGTTCAGGACATGGGCAATGAAGGGCTGGCGCTCGCCAGCCAACTGTCAACGGGCCCACCCCAAGCCACCGGCGACCGCATATTTTTCGACGTTGCGCAACGAATGTTCGTCCAAATGCCGCTGGCCGTCGGAATGGTCTGCCTATTGCTGTTGATTGGCGGTCTTGCGGTACTCTCCTGGGTGCGCGGTTCGCTTTCGCGCGGAACTGCAACCGTGGTTGCAATGCTCGCGGCCGGAGCGGCTTCCGGTTGGGGTGCGGTCACGATCATGGGTCTGCTGCGCGCCGGAACATATTGGCGATCGACTCCCGAGATCGCATTCCTGGCGATCTACGCGACGATCCTGCTGGTCCAAATCGGCGTGCTGAGAACGATTGGCACAAGCATGGAAAGAAGGACGCTGCGCGCAATCTGCTGGCTGGTGTTCGTGCTCCTGGGCGGCGCACTCGCCCTCGTCGCCCCTGGCGCGATCATTTATTTCCTGATCCCACCAGCCGTTGCTCTGCTCGGCATCGTGACATCACGCTGGTGCGCACGCGCGGAAGCCATCGGCGGGCTCCTGGCAGTCGTGGTATTGTTCGTGACCTGGGGCGAACTTCTTTCGGCGCTCGAAACATTGTTCAGCCCAGGCCCCTTGTGGGTCGTTGCACCCCTCGCCGCGATCCTCATCGCGCCGGCGCTGATCGAAGCTCACGCGGTGTTCGAACGCACAAGCAGGCGAATGTTGCTTCTAAGCTCCGCGGTCCTAGCGCTGCTCGGCTGGCTCTTAGCGGGCATGGCTCCCGCTTACTCGCAAGATCATCAGCAGCGCTTCACGATCGAGCATGTGACCGAGTTCCCGTCGGGCAAGAGCTCCTGGTCAATCCTCAATGATGGCGGGCGGCTTCCGCCGGGGCTGGAACACATGGCCCAGTGGCACCGCGGCAAGCTCGACTTTTCCGAACGGATGCGCGCGCTCGCACCGGCTCCCGCGTTGCCCAGCATACAAGCCGCTTCAATTCAGCCGATCGAAGTCGTCAGCAACGGCGCAGAACGAACGGTCCGGATCCGCTTGAGAGCGAACGGCGCCGAGCGCATTCTACTGGTCGCACCGTCCGAGGCTCGCATTCGCGCAGCGGGCGCAACGGGTTTCATCCGGGGCATCGCGGACGAAGGCTCATCGGCCAAATATACGATCAGCTGCACGGGACGAAGCTGCGATGGGGCCGAGCTGGTCATGGTTCTTGAGCAGCCCAAGCCCGTCTCAATGACAATAGTCGGATCGCGCAACGGCTTGCCGCCAAGCGCTGCTCCGCTTGTGCGGGCCCGACCGCCATTCGCGCGCCCGCAATATGTCCCCGACGAGACGATCACCGTGACGCGCGCGATGCTCTAGCTGCCAGGTAGCCCGATCATCACATGCCCGAGCTTCCAGAGGTGCTCGAAATAGCGCCGCGCGAACTCATTGCGCTGTTCGACGACCTCGAGCGCCGGAACATCGATGATCTCGCCGATCGTCCGCGTGCCGTCAGCACCGTCGAGCACGAATTGCTCGAGCTCGGAGCAGCGAAACTCGTATCCTCCTCGCTGAAAATGTCCCGGTCCTTTTCGAACGAGGCCCGGCGCGTGATGCGGCACGAAATGGCGGCAATCGCCGCTATCGAAATCGACCAGGTCCACATCTCCGCGACAAACGGTGAACACATGCATTCCGGCACTCAGCCGGAGCATCTCGACGGCGGCCCAGTGCTCGCGCGGCGGTAGCGGATCGACGGCCTGCGCGATCGCGCTGTCGGGGCCCCATACCGCGTTCCGCCAATACGGGTTGTTGTCGACCCAGTTCTGGAACGTGAGGCCGGCGCCATTGACCAGCCCCATCACCTGCGGGATCGTGTAAGCACGATCCTGCGGGTGGAGGAAGGTGTCAACCAGCGCGACATCGTGTTCCAATTCTTTGGCCGCCTGAATATAATTCTGAGCGAAATGGCGGCCTGGGAGCTCGCTCAGGATGCTGCGAACCTGCGCGACGCCATAGCTCGTCTGTTCGATTCCCATTCTACGGAACGCGTCCTGAAGCATGTAGACCCCGGTGCGGACGGTCTGGCCGTAGACCATCAGCACCATCACGCCGTCCGGCGCGAACACCTTCTCAAGTGCGGCTAGCCCCGCGCTTGGATCCGCCAGATGATGAAGCACGCCAGTCGAGATGATCACGTCGAAGCTGCCGCCGAGTGATTCCGCCTCGAGGAGATTGCCCTTGAACAGCTTCAAATTGCCGAGCGCGTGGCGCTCCTGGAGGAACCGCTCATGCGCCAGCGACGCTTCAGAAAGATCGATGCCGACGACCTCGTCATCTCGGTTCGTGTAAGCGATGCATGCCGCCTGCACCGTCCCGCAGCCCGCCACCAAGATTCGGAGGGGCCGATTGGGCTTGCCACGCGGCCAGAGAACAGGCGCATAAAGCGCGGGATCGCCGATCTGGTGATAGCCCTTCGCCATTTCCTCGGCGATGTCGGCAAAAGGTTCGGGATAAGCGAACGCCTCATATTGTTTCGCGACCAGCTGCGAGACATCCTCCATCGCGACTGCTTAGCGGAGCCGAAGCTTTCATGAAAAGCGGCGTGAACCGCTGACCGACTCGCGTCCACTGTGTTAAGGGGTCAGCAGGCGCCCGGCGTCCAACTGTTCATGGGCTCGCCGGACGGCACCGTTCAAGGAGGTGTCATGGCGACCAATACGATCGCGCGCGGCAGGACCCCGCGCAGGACGAAACAAGTTCCCGTCCGCAACATCGGCGACGACGATATCCGCTCGGCGCTCAGGCAAGGTCTCGACGATTTCAAGACGTTCCGCGGCGACATCGTCTTCGCGGGCCTCATTTACACCGTGCTCGGCCTCGCCGCCGTGGTGATGACCACGAGCATGCCGCTGATACCCTTCTTCCTGCCCGTCGTGGCCGGCGTGGGGCTACTCGGCCCCGTGGCGGCCGTCGGCTTCTACGAGCTCGCCGACCGACGGGAATCGGGCGAAAGCAGCCTGCACTGGTTCAATTTCCTCGACGTGCGAAAGCGCCGAACGGTCGACGACATGGGAATGGTCGCCGGGCTCTTGCTGGCGATCTTCTTCCTGTGGCTCATTGCCGCTGGCGCGCTCTACGGCCTGATCTTCGGCTGGACGACTCCCGCAACGGTCGGCGATTTCCTGTCGATGGTCTTCACCACGCCGAAAGGCTGGGCGCTGATCATTTCCGGCGCCATCGTCGGCGCGATCTTTGGCTGGGTCGTGCTTGCGCTCAGCGTCGTCTCGCTTCCGATGCTCGTCGACTGCGACGTTACGGCGGGAGAAGCCGTCTCCGCGTCATGGCGCGCAGCGCACGCGAACAAGGGCGAGATGGTCCGCTGGGGCATCGTCGTCCTTGTACTGCTCGTGCTCGGCTCGATCCCGCTGTTCGTCGGACTCGCCTTCGTCCTACCGTGGCTCGGCTATTCGACATGGCACCTCTACACGCGCCTCGTCGACCGGACCGCGATGCCGGTCGTGCCGAGACGCTAAGCGGCGTTCGTCCTAATCACTTCGGCGCGACGACTCCGTGCTCGCGCAGGAAATTGAGGATTGTGTGCCAGCGATGCGTGAGCATCTTCGGCGTCCCCGAACGATGGGTCTCGCCCGGATAAAGCATCATCTCGAACGGCCGGTCGTCGTGCTGCAGCTTGGCGATCAGCTCTGAGCTGTTCTCGAAGAAGACGTTGTCGTCCGACATTCCATGAATGATCAGGAGTGGGTCGCTGATCCGGTCCGCGTCGGCGATCGCGTCGGACTTGGCGTAAGCCGCCGCGTCGCGCTGCGGGGTTCCCATGTACCGCTCGGTATAATGGGTGTCGTAGAGTTCCCACTTGGTCACCGGAGCGCCGGCGATTCCCGCTGCGTAGAAGCCGGGATCAGCCTCGAGCTGCTTCACCGTCATGTAGCCGCCGTAAGACCAGCCGTAGATCGCGATTTTGTTCGGATCGACGAACGGTAGCGTCTTCAAATAGGCGGCGCCGGCTTTCTGGTCCTGGACCTCGACCGAACCCATCGCGTGATAGATCTGCTTCTCGAAATCGACCCCGCGGTTCGGGCTTCCGCGATTGTCGATATCGAAGATGATATAGCCCATCTGGACTAGCGCTTCGTCGAGCGGCGAGACCCAACCTTTGCTGACGGTCTGGCTCGTTGGCCCGCCATAATGTTCGAAGAAGACGGGATAGCGCTTCCCGGCCACGAGCGGCGGCGTGATCATCTTCCAGTATAGATTTGAGCCGTCGGCCGCCTTGATCGTGCCGAACGTCGGCAGCCGGTGGCTCGCCACATATGGCGCGTAGGGATGGCTCGCGTCCAGCTTGTTCTCTTCAACCCACGTCAGGAGCTTGCCCGTCTGATCCGCGAGAAAATCCTGCGGCGGCTGGCTCGGCGACGACCGGCTGATCAGCAGCGACTTGCCGTTCTTGTCCATCGTCGCGGCGTTCGCAAAGGCGAGATCGGTCAGCCGCTGCGGTTCGCCGGGATTGAGATAGTCGATCGAATAGACTTGTGGCGCGAGCACGTCGTCCTTGGTTGCGGAGAAGAACAGATGGTGCGAATCCTGATCGACACCCGCGAGCTTCTCGACGACCCAAGGTCCCTTGGTCAGCTGCGTCCACCGCCCGTCGGCAAAGCGGTAGAGGTGCCCGAAACCGTCACGTTCGGACCACCAGATGAGGCTGCCGTCTTTTAGGAACTTGTAGTCGTCGCTGAGATTGATCCAGTGGCCGGGAGCGGCTTGCTCGGTGAACAGCAGGCTGCTGCGGCCGGTTGCGGGGTCGACCGCCAGCACGTCTAGCTGGGTCTGATCGCGGTTCTCACGCTGGACATAGAGCGTCTTCCCGTTCGGCGCCCAGTCTACGCGGGTCAGATAGATGTCGGGATTTTTGCCGAGGTCGACCTTGACCTTATGCGCGCCGGTCGGGTCCATCACGTAGAGCGCGACAAGCACGTTGTGCTTGCCGGCGGCGGGATAGCGCTGCTGCGTCGTGGTGGTACCTGTAGCGCCGATTGCCGCCCGGGTTAGGACGTCGACAGGAGACTCGTCGAACCGTTCGACCGCGATGCGGGCGTCGGTCGGCGACCACCAATAGCCGGTGTAGCGGGCCATCTCCTCCTGGGCGACGAACTCGGCTTCGCCCCAGTGGACGAGCTTGCCTTCGGCCGGCGTGATCGGTTTCATCGCTCCGGCGATCGGACCCGCCCACAAGCGGTTGTCGCGCAGGAACGACAAATATTTGCCCTTCTCGCTCAGAACTGGATTGAGAGTCTCACCCGCGCCGCCGCCCTTGATCTGCCGGACGCTGCCGTCGACCCCGGCGAGGTAGAGCTTGCCATCAAGCGGGACGAGGATGCTCTTGTTGTCGGCGGACCAGTCGTACGTGACGATCCCCTTTAGGCTGACCTCGCCCCTTCGCTCGCGCTGCATCTTTTCGGCTTCGGACATGGCTTCGCCGGTGCCGAGCTTCTCGGAATCGACCAGCATCGACCATTTTCCGGTCTGCCGGTCGAAGGCCCAGAGGTCGTACCGCTGGAGGTCGTTGGGACGGTTGCGAAGGAGCGCGAGATACCGCCCATCTCGTGAGAGCTTCGGCAGCCGCGGGACTGGCCCGTTGAGCGACGGACTGTCGAACACCCGCTCGATGGTGAGTTCTTTCTGGGGAACGCCCGGCGGAGGAGCCATGGCGACGAGGAGCGGCGCAACTGCCGCGGCAAGGAGAAAGCGCATGGCCTATTCCTAACGAAGGATAGGCGCTTCGCAAGCGAGCTATTAGGTTGCGTTCACAGGCACCATGTCGAATGCGACGGTGAGCCGCGGGCTGTCGCTGTTGAACGGCAAGGTTCCGTGCCAGAAATAAGAAGGGAAGACGACCAGACGGCCGACTGCGGGCCGTTCGATCCGGCGTGGGCAGAGGTCCAAACCGAAGACGCTGCTTGGAACACCGAACGTCAGCGCGCCTTCGCTCGGCTGACCTTCTGCCGCTTCGCGACCGGCGCGTACAATCGAGTCCGGCAGTTCGACATAAAGCGCCGAGCTGAGCCAGCCTTCCTGATGGATGTGCGCGACATGATAGCCGCCGCTTCGAAGCCGGACCGACCAGGAGCCGATGAACTGCGCTTTGCCGCTTTTGCGCGACAGAAACGGATGCGTGGGGTCGGAAGGAAGCTGCGCGATGCGCTCGTCCACCTGGCGACGGATCTGCCCGGCCAACGCCTGGACCATTGGTGATCGCTTATCGAACAGATTTCCCCTCGTCTGCGTGCCCTCACGCAGGGACTGGTCGGCAGGCTGGTGGCTCATGTTGTGGAGCGAGTGCAACTCGCTCGCAACCCCGCCCATGAAGCCAGCCCGGTCGCCGGACGGCGGGTCGATTTCGATCGGCATGACGAAGCGTTCGTAATCGGCGAGCCAATTCTCTCGCGGGTCCTGCTTCACGCGCCATGCTATGGTCAGGACGGCCCATGCGCTCTGATCGACCGGATTGGCCTCGGTCGCTGCAAGCGCGTGCCGCTCCGCTGCGTCAAAATCGTGGAGCATCAGCGCTGTCTCGGCGCATTGCGAGATTGCGGGCAGGTATCCTGCCGCTGCAAGTGGCTCCATCAGTCGGAGCGCTCCCGCCGCATCGCCGCGCATCCGGGCGGCAAGCGCCCGATACAGGCCATAATGCGGACCGGCACCGAATTTGTGCTCGGCCTCGGCGGCCCAACGATCGAGGTTCTCGCTATCGCCAAGCGCATGAGCGCTCGCCAGCGCCGAATGGTACAACTCCGGCGGTGGAACACCGGTGAGCGCCTGCCGATAGGTGTCGAGCGCTTCTTCCGGCCGACCAATCTGCGGCATCAGCCGCGCGTAGGTCTCGTGCCCATCGATCAGGTCCGGACGCTCCGCTAGAATGGCCTTGTAAGCGTCTGGAGCTCCCGTCGAACCCCTGTCAGCGAGCAGATGCGCCCGGACGAGGCGAGTCTCTCCAGCCGTGGCCTCCGACGAGACGGCAAGCGCTTCGTCGACGCGGTCGAGCCGACGCAGGGTCACCGTCAATGCGTGCCGCGCCGACGCGAGTGACGGTTCGAGCTCAAGCGCGCGTTTCAAGCTCGCCTCGGCCGCTTCGAGTTGGCCGGCCTGCTCCTGGAAAAATCCAAGGCCGCCCCACGCATTCGCCCATTGGGGCCTAAGTTCGGCGGCTTTCTGCATTGCCTCGATCGCGCGCGGCAGGTCTCCAGCATCGCCGGCAGCCAAAGCGAGATTGTACCAAAGCTCGGCATTGGCAGGATCGAGCGAGACGGCGCGCTCGAGCAGCTCCGCACCTTTCTCCGCTTGCCCGTTCTCATATAGCATCCGGCCGAGCGCACCCCAAAGGTCCGCACGCTCCGGCGATGCGTCGACGGCCAACTTGCAAGCCTCGAACGCCTCGTTGATCTGGCCCAGCGCTTCGCAGGCCGCCGAATAGATCATCAGCGGATCGGGATGGTGGCACCCCGCTCGAATAAGCGGAGCGACGAGGTTCGCCGCTTCCGCAACGCGCCCCTGCTCGAGCACCCGTGCCGCATTGGCGACGGCGCTCGATTGCTCAGGTGTCAATGGCGCCGCCGGCATGGCGGCTAGATAGCATCTGCAATCGCGGCGCGCACAAGCGCCGCCAACGGCTCAAGCTTCCGGTGCGTTCTCGACGCGTGCCGCTTCGGTCTCCGCGCCCTGCCCGCCCGGCACGTCGCGCTGGACGGTCCGGCGCTCGGCGATACGCGCCGCCTTGCCGGTGCGGCCGCGCAGGTAATAGAGCTTGGCCCGGCGGACGTCGCCGCGGCGCACGACCTCGATCGAATCGATGATCGGCGAATAAAGCGGAAAGACGCGCTCCACGCCCTCGCCGAAGCTAATCTTGCGGACGGTGAAGCTGGAGCCGACGCCCTTGTTGGCACGGGCGATGCAGACGCCCTCGAAAGCCTGCACACGGGTGCGGTCGCCTTCGATAACCTTTACGCCGACGCGCAAAGTGTCGCCGGGACGAAATTCGGGAACGGGCTTGTCCTTGGTCAGCGCGTCGATCGCTTCGCGCTCCAGGGTCTCGATCAGGTTCATTTGTCTTTTGCCTTCGTATCTCGTCGCCGCGCGCCAGAGGGCGGTGCCTGCGATGCGCCCCCGTGGCGCTCGATCAGGTCCGGCCGCCTTAGCCGTGTATCGTCGACCGCGCGTTCGTGTCGCCACGCCGCGATCTTCGCATGATCCCCCGACCGCAGCACTTCGGGGATCGTGCGCCCTTCCCATTCGACAGGTCGGGTATAATGCGGATATT
>JAICSX010000089.1 GCA_025936675.1 Sphingomonas sp. | reverse complement strand
GAGCCATTCCGCTTCCGCGGCGATGGCGGCCAGCAGGTCGGACAGAGGTTCCATTTCCGACTTCGCGTAATTGCCGAGCACGTGCGGGGTGACGAGGTCCTTTCGCCCGGGTCCGGGATGGCCGATGCCGATGCGCACGCGACGGAAATCGGGTCCGAGCGCCGCGTCAATCGATCTCAAGCCGTTGTGTCCTGCCAGGCCGCCGCCGACGCGTACCTTCACCTTGAACGGCGCCAGGTCGAGCTCGTCATGGAAGACCGTGAGCGCGTCGAGGTCGAGCTTGTAGAAACGAAGCGCCTGCTGAACCGCGTCGCCGCTATCGTTCATGAAGGTCTGCGGCTTGAGCAGCAGGATTCGGTGGTTTCCCAGCCGCCCCTCGGCGATCAGGCTGCGGAACTTCTTCTGCCACGGGCCGAATCCGTGCACCTCGGCGATGATGTCGGCCGCCATGAAGCCGACATTGTGCCGGTGCAGCGAATAGCGCGCACCCGGATTGCCGAGACCGACCCAGAGTTGCATCGACGCGCGGTAGCGTACGACGTCCGAAAGAAAAACCGGTCATCCTGAGTAGGGACTGAGCGAAGTCGAAGACCCGTATCGAAGGACCGTCCTTCGATACGCCGTTTCGACAGGCTCAACGGCTACTCAGGATGAGCGGTTTGGTTCGCCTGACCTACTCGCTGTCGCCCGCGCCTTCTTCCGTCTCGCCGGGCTCGCCACCCTCGATCGACGGGACCTCGCTCGCAGGCGTCGCCTCTTCCTCTTCGGACTTCATCGCCGACGGAGCGACGATCGTCGCAACCGTGAAGTCTTCTTCCTGGTTCGCGGGAAGGACTCCGTTCGGCAGCTTCACATGGCTGATGTGAACCGCGTCGCCGATGTCGAGGCCGTCGAGCGCAATGTGGATCTCGTTCGGAATGCTCGCCGCGTCGCAGACCAGCTCCAGCTCATGCTGGACGACGTTGAGCACGCCGCCGCGCTTGAGGCCCGGCGAGGCTTCCTCGTTGTCGAACCGCACCGGCACCGCCACGTGGACCTTGGTGTGCTCGGAAATGCGCAGGAAATCGACATGGATCGGCCGGCTCGTCACCGGGTGGAAGTCGACCGCCTTCGGCAGCGTCCGCGTCGGCTTGCCGGCGAGGTCGACCATCACGACCGAGTTCATGAAGTGACCCGTCGATAGCATTTTCGACAGGAGCTTCTCCTCGACATGGATCGAGAGAGCTTCTGTCTTTTCGCCGTAAACCACGGCAGGGACCCGGCCTTCGCGGCGCAGTGCTCGGGAGGCTCCCTTGCCAGCCCGGTCGCGCGCCTCGGCGGGCAGCGTCAGCTGTTCGCTCATTTGGCTATACTCCGATTGCTAAAACCCCGCGCCACGCCTCCAGGGATGACCATGGCCGGGAGCGCGCGCCTATAGGGGACGCATCGCCGCTTCGCAACTCATGCTTGCGGGGCGCCGGTCTTGGGGGCCGGCTCGCAGCCCGTGACATCATGCAGGACAGTCTTGGTCGGGCTTCCAGTCGTTCGCTTTCGTCATCCAGGGCTGTGATGAGTCCTGAAGGACCAGTACGAGCGCGCGGCGCGTGACGGTTTGACTATGCGTCAGCGTCATTGGCACGCCACCGGGAACGAACGCAGTCTCGCCAGCACGGAGGAGTACCGTCTTGCCTGGGGTCCGAATGCACTGGATGCCGGCCAAAAGATACCACGCCTCCGGTCCCGGGTGGCGGTGGACCGGCGTGCCACCTGGGCCCGGCGGAATGATGCTCTCCATGTAGCGCGCGACGTATTTCTTGCCCGGCACAACGCTCAATGGTCCGATTACCGCTTCGCGCCTGCCGTTCTTTGGTTTCCAATTCGCAGGTGCGATGTTGAACAGCCATGCGCGCCCTAGCGATTCCACGGCCGTGCCGTCCGATGTTCCCTTTCCGCGTCTGGCTGCTTCGACGTTTGGATAGCTGTAGATGTGCCAGAACAACGGCTTTGCGGGCACGCTTTTCAGCGGCTCAAGCGCAATCACGTAGCAGCCTGCTTCTTGAGTCCGGTCACTGATGGAAAGCGTGCAAGAGTGAGGGCTGGGCTTCATTGCCTGGGGTTGCGCGTGAACGCTGACCGCAAGTGCGCCTGCAAAGGCTGACGTAACCAGAAGCCATCCTGTTTGGCCCATCCGCTCTACTCTTGTCTGGCAGCGCAGGCGGGCTAATTACCACCATTTCAGAATGGATGGCAGATGCTTCGTCCAAGCGTCCGCTTCCCA
Organism: Sphingomonas sp.; assembly: GCA_025936675.1. The sequence continues at coordinate 2,492 of JAICSX010000089.1, read as the reverse complement.
AACATTGCAGGCGTTAGCAAACCTCAGCGGCCACTGCGGTCGGACCCAAGCCGGGGTCAGTACACGCGCTGCGACTGAATCCCTTTCTCGGCCAGGCGGACGAGGACGCTGTCCTTGCCGGCGAGATGGCCGGCGCCGACCGCGACGAAGACGGTGCCCGGAGTCTGCATGCGCGCTGCGATCCAGTCGGCCCAGCGTGCATTGCGGTCGGTGAACATCATCCGATAGGTCTGCGGCGATCCGTTCTTGAGCTGTCCGAGAAGCTCGACGAAAACGCTTTGATCGCCATGCTTCCACGCGGTCTGCATCTCCGTCATGGTCCGCGACAGGCTCTCCATCGGCTGACCGTCGATCGGCTGACCGGCCTTGGCAGTGCGCGCAATCGCCGGCGTCGGCCCCGGCGGCATCTTGTTGAACATGTTGAGCTGCAACTGCAGCGTTTCGAGCCCCTCGACCTCCTTGCCCTCGGATTCGGCGAGGTGGCGAAGGACCATATCGGCCCCGTTGTCGACCTGCATGCCCTGCGTCTGGCCGGCTGTGATTGCCATCCGCGTGGTCGCGAGGAACGACGCGGAAGGCGTCAGCGAAGGCGGCCTGATCGTGCGGCTGATTTCCTGGGCGGCGTTCGGACCTTCCGGGAGCAAGGTCTCCAGCACCAGCTCATTCGATTGCTCGAATGCATCGCGGACATTGCGGTCGAACCAGTGCCGGTCGCCGTCGAGCGCGTGGAACGTGCCGAACAGATAGATGGTGGTGTCCGCGTCATGGACTTCGAACATTGCCGGGCCCGGCGAGGGCTGAGGCGAATTGAAAGCAGGCGATGCAGCGGCGAGCGCGGCAGCAGCGAGCAAATAGACCATCCATCACCCTCCCGAGGTGGACGGCACTGGAGGAGCAATTGGGGAAGTGGCGGGCACGACTTGCCCGCAGCGGAAAAGCCCCCGCTTTCCATCCACTTCGCGCATCAGACCCCCCAGCCCGATACCTTGCGATGATGGTCACCGAGTGATTAAGAAATGTCTAGCGAAATCCGCGAAAAGGTGAACTTTTCCCGATGGATGGAGCTGCGGCGGCAACGAAGTGTCGGCTATTGGACGCGGCGGACGCGATAGCCCTCGCGCTGAAGGTGCGCGATGACCGAATCGCTACCCGCGAGATGACCTGCCCCGACGGCGATCATCAGCGTTCCGGGCTGCGCCATCCGTTGCTCGATCCACCTGGTCCAGTTCGCATTGCGTTGATGGATCAGTGCGTTCGCGAGCTCGGGCGATTCTGAAAGATCGCGGTCGAACGTCCTTGCGATTCCCTTGACGTCACCGTTCGACCAGGCCTTGAGCATGCCCGAGAATTCCGCGTCCGCCGCCTTGGAATTGTCGAGCGCGCCCTCGAGCAGCGCTTCCTGCGCCTTCTCCGGCAGGCGATCGAAGAAACCGAACTGCTGGAGGTTGGTCTCCAGCTCGCCGATCGGCTTCCCTTCGCTGGTGAAGGTGTTGCGAAGGACCGCTTCGACGCCTTCGTCACCCTTGAGGTTCATGTCGCGATACTGATTGCCGAGCAGGATGAATGCCGCGGCCCAGGTCTCCATCCGGTCGAACGCCTGCGGCGGATAGCCGCTCTGCTTGACTGCCGCGGCGAGGGCAGGGCGCTTCGCCGGCGGAACGCGGTCGATCAGCGGCGGCAGGTTGGGCGTGTTGAACGCGAGGCTCGCCATCGCCGACATGATCTTGGTCGGATCCTTCTGGTCGACGATGGTTTCGACGATCAGCTGTTGAGAGCTTTGCACGGCCTGGTCGAACTTGGCCGTACGCCATTGAAAATGCTCGGGAAGCAGGTGAATCGTTCCGAATAAATAGATGGTGGTGTCGGGGTCGGACACTTCCCAAAGCGCGGGATGCGCGGCTTTCGGCTCCTTGGCCGCCGCGGGCGCGCCGACGAGCAGGGCGCCGAGACCAAGCGCGACGGCAGCGCGCCGGAAGATGGATTTCAGCATCGATTCAAGAGCCTTTCGGTGAGGCGTTCGCACGGGCGGCTACCGCCCGCAAGCTGAACCTCCACTTGCCCCTTTCTGGCGCTTCCGCCAAAGCCGCGCCGACGAAATCTCATGGGACTTTCCACTTGAGCCTGAGCTTCCAGGACCTGATCTTGACGCTCCACCGCTACTGGGGCGCGCAGGGCTGCCTGATCCTCCAGCCTTACGACATGGAGATGGGGGCGGGGACGTTCCACCCCGCCACCGTGCTCCGATCGCTCGGCCCCGAGCCGTGGAAGGCCGCCTATGTCCAGCCGTGCCGCCGTCCCACCGACGGCCGGTACGGCGAGAACCCGAACAGGCTCGGCCATTATTACCAATACCAGGTGGTGCTGAAGCCGAGCCCCGAGGACCTTCAGGCGCTCTATCTCGGCAGCCTCATCGAAATCGGCATCGATCCGCTGAAGCACGACATCCGCTTCGTCGAGGACGATTGGGAAAGCCCGACGCTCGGCGCGTGGGG
>JAICSX010000081.1 GCA_025936675.1 Sphingomonas sp. | reverse complement strand
GGGGCAGTGGCGCTACTTCAGCAAGGTCAGGAACGACACGCTGAGCCAGGATGCGGACTTGAACCTGTCTCCAACCGGGCCGCACAGCTTCCCGCAGAATGCGGAGATCAAGTCGCAGAGTTTCTTCGACCTGGCCCTGACCGCGCGTTTGACGGATCGGTACAATTTCCGCCTGGGCGCGAACAATATCTTCGACAAGAGCCCTCCGCTGGTCGGTGCCGACGTGAGCGCGAACGGCAATACATTCCCGCAGATGTACGACGCTCTTGGGCGCTTCCTGTTCGCGGGTGTGACGGTCGACTTCTAAGCCGATCGCAAGTTCTGAACTCAAGCGGCGGGCCTCCGAACGGAGGTCCGCCGTTTTCTTGTCCAGACTACGACGCCACCGTGAGACGTCGGTGCCGATCAGCGCGGGCGGTTGCTGGTGTCTTTCCCGGCCGTGATGAACAAAGCGACGACCGGCTCCTCAGCGTCTGCGGTGTGCCAGGCGCCGCGCGGGTTGATCGCATATTCGCCGGGCCCGAGCTCGTGGCTCTGCCTGGTGCCGTCGGGAAGCTCCTGATGCAGGGTCATGTGCCCCTGGATGCAGCAAACGACTTCTTCACCCGCTGGGTGCATTTCCCAGCTGGCCCAGCTCTCCTCGAACCGGAACAGGCTGACCAGCCGGCCTTCGTCGAGGTCGTCGGCATGGCGTTCGCCATACGCTTCGTACCATTCGAAGCCGGTGAACTTCGGTTCGGCAACCGCTCCCGCTCCGAGCCCCAGGTGAATTGGGAAATCGAAGAGCGACTTGCCGCGCATCAGGCAGGCTCTATCGGAGCGCAGGCGCGCTGCAGCCAGTCCAAGTCGGCGCCTGACAGGCGCGGTGCGATCCGCGCCAAGACGTGGGCGTGGTAGCAATTGAGCCAGACGAGTTCCTCCGAGTCGAGCATCTCGGCGTCGATCAGCCGACGGTCGATGGGCGCGAAGGTCAGCGTCTCAAACCCTAGCATCTCCTTTTCCGCGGCGGCAATTTCGCGCGGGACGACCAGCACCAAATTCTCGATGCGGATGCCGTACTCGCCGGTCTTGTAATAGCCCGGCTCGTTGGAAATGATCATGCCCGCCTGGAGCGGCTCGTCGCCGCCGCTCTGGGCGCTGCCGACCGGCGAAATCCGCTGCGGCCCTTCGTGCACCGACAGGAAGCTGCCGACGCCGTGGCCGGTGCCGTGGGCGTAATCGAGCCCCGCCTCCCACAAGGGCCGTCGCGCGAAGCTGTCGAGCTGCGACCCACGCGTGCCCTTTGGGAATACCGCCGTTGCGATCGCGATGTGGCCCTTGAGCACGCGGGTGAAGCGATCGCGCATCTCGGCCGTCGGCTGGCCGATGGCGACGGTTCGGGTGATGTCGGTCGTGCCATCGACATATTGGCCGCCGGAATCGATCAGGTAGAGCGTGCCGGTCTCGAGCTTGCGGTTGGTCTTCTCGCTCGACTTGTAGTGGACGATAGCGCCGTTCGGTCCCGCGCCCGAGATGCTGTCGAACGACAGGTCCCGCAGTTCGGGATTCTCGCGCCGCAATCCCTCGAGACGATCCGAGGCCTTGAGCTCGTCGACATCGCCCTTCGGCGCTTCCTCGTCGATCCAATGCAGAAAGCGCGAGATCACCGCACCGTCGCGGTCTTGTGCAGCTTTTTGTCCGGCGATTTCGGCCGCGTTCTTGACGGCCTTGGGAAGGATCGTCGGGTCGCGCATCGGGACGATCTTGGCGCCGGCGCGTTCTAGCGCTTCGAAGATCGCCGCGACGGCGCGCTCGGGGTCGACGACCACCGTCTTGCCCCTGAGCTCGGTGAGCGCATTTTCGAACTCGGCGCGTTCGTGAAGACGAACGCCGTTGCCGAGATGCTGACGGACCTCAGGTCCGATTTTCTCGGACGCCACGAACAGGTCGGCGGTGCCGTCGGCGTGGACCAGCGCATAAGCTAGCGCGACCGGCGTGTGGGTCACGTCCTGCCCGCGGATGTTGAACGCCCACGCGATCGAATCGAGCGCGGAGAGCACCGCTGCATCGGCGTGATGCTTCGCCAGCCAGTCGCCGATTTCGGTGCGCTTTTCGGCCGCCGATTTGCCGGCATGTTGATCGGACTGGACGACGAGATGCGCCTTGGAGGCTTCGGGGCGGTCGGTCCAGATCTCGTCGATCGGGTTGCGCTTGACCGGCACCAGCTCGGCACCGCGGCTGGCAAGCGCCTGCTTGGCCTTGTTGACCCAGTCGCGGGTGTGCAGCCACGGATCGTAGCCGATCCGCGCACCTTCGGGCGCATGCTCTTCGAGCCATTGGGTAGCGCTGGTCTCGGGCACCGACTGGTAGCTCCACTCGGTCGGGCTGACCTGACTGCGGACCTGGAGCGTGTAGCGCCCGTCGACGAAGATCGCGGCTTGCTCGGGAAGCACCACCGCCGACCCGGCCGAGCCCTGAAAACCAGTCAGCCAGGCGAGACGTTGGGCGTAGCTCCCGACATATTCGCTCATATGCTCGTCGGTTAAGGGAACGACGAACCCGTCCAGCTGGTCGGCCTTGAGCTGCTCGCGAAGGGCTTGGAGGCGGTCTGCGTAGGTGGACATGGGCTGAAGCTCCGTTCTCCTGTCAGCTAGTCGAAGCTGAGCCGTTCTTAAAGAGCGCCGCTAGAGAGGAGGCTAATCGGCACCTAGATCGCGACGGCAACACGCCTATGCGACGGTGTCTTGCCCCGGCAGTGGGAGCAAAGCGGTCACCCTGCTATGCCTCACAATGATGGCCAATCGCTCCGCCCAGCCCATTCGACTGTTCGACAGTTTCGGCCTTGCCCCGCGGATGGTCCGCTTCTTCTTGCTCGAGAAAAGCATCGACATTCCTCGTTACGAGATCGATCTCCTGCTCGGGGAGAACCGCGACGAGGAGTTTTTGAAGCTGAACCCGTCCGGACAGACGCCGGCCCTGGAGCTCGAGGGCGGCACCATCCTCGCGGAGGGGCCGGCAATCTGCGAATATGTCGAAGAAGCATGCCCCGGGCCTGCGCTGATCGGAGCGACGCCGTTGCAGCGCGCAGTGAACAGGATGTGGTGGCGGCGCGTCGAACTCAACATCTGCCAGCCGATGATCATGGGCTATTATTTTGGCGAGGGCCTCGAACTTTTCCGGACGCGAATGCGATGCATCCCGCACGCCGCGGATGGAATGAAGGAGCGTGCGCGAGACGGAATGCGATGGCTCGACGGCCTGCTTACTGACGAGTGGATAGCCGGCTCCGCCTTCACGATCGCCGACATCTGCCTTTACGGCTATCTGGATGAGCTTGCCGACAAGGGTCAGCCGATGCCGGAGGACTGCGCAAGGCTGAGACGATGGTTCGATGCAGTGAGCACCCGTCCGGCGGCTGATGAGAGCATTTGGAGGCTGAGCAGGGCCGGTTGAGGCCAGTGCCCGCTGCTACGCTGAAGAGTGGCCCGCGAACCCGGTCGTCTCGAGCGCTGCGACACGCTTGCGCGCTCGACCGAGCAGCGTCTGGAAGGCGCGAGTCTCTCGCAGCTCGGCCCAGTCCGGATCGCCTTCGAGAAGCTGCAGGTGGACCTGGTCGCGCGTTGCCTCGACGAACGGCTCCAGGACGTCGATAGCCGCTTCACCGTCCTGCATGAATTGGGCAAGCGTTGACGCGAGATTGTAGCGCATCGGCAAATTGCCCGGGTCGAGATTAAGAGCTTTGCGAACCCATTTCCGGGCGCGTTCCCGATGTCCGAGCGCCGCCAAGCCCTTTGCTCCTGACGCGAAAGCAGCACCGCTCGACGCTGCAGCCGCAATCGACTGCTCGGCGCGCGCGATCGCAATCGCCGCCGCACGGTTCAACGCAAGCTCATCCTTGGTCGCGCGATAGCACGAGATCAGCATCGCAGCGCTCTCGTGGTCGCTCCTCGAGCTAGCGGCGGCCCTTTCGTAGAATGGAATTGCGTCCGCCGCGCGGCCTTGCACGTACAGAAACCAAGCAGCTTCCCTGTTCGCGAGCGCGCAAGTGGGATCCGTTTCGAGCGCCGCCTCGATTTCTGTCCATGCCTCGCCGAACTGCCCTCGCTGTTGGAGATCGCGCGCCTTCGCGCAATGCGACGTGGTGTTCGGAGCAGCGGATCGCGCGCGCTCGGCTGATCCCGAAGTCTCGCCGGACCCGCCGGATCTTCGCGCGATCGCCGTAAGAACCTCATCCAGTGCAGCTTCAAGCCGCGCATCTGCTGCAATGGTCTGAAACTGCCGGAAGCCGAGCGGCGGTTTGGAGCCATCTAGGGCGACTGGAAGAAGCCGGCCCGTGTCCCGGCCCTCCGCAGCTTCGTCGAGCACCCAAGCGGACCTGATGGCGTCGTTTGACCAAAGAACAATCACGATCTCGGCCGCTGCCAGTGCACGCTCGATCTCAACAGCAAATTCTGAGCCGCCGCCGATGTGCGTGTCCCACCACACGACGTGGCCGTTGTCGCTCAGCGCGCTTGCGATGGTCTTCGCAGCGGCCGCGTCCTTACGTGCGTAGCTGAGGAAGATTTGCGCCACTGCAGCTCCACCAGGTTGGAGCTTGCGCGTGATTCGGCGCTGGTTCAAGGCGCTGAGTTAACCAGCGGCTTCATGGCGCAGATCGCAGTCGCAGACTTGGTGCCGTTTTGATGGTCGCCACAAGCAAGCGCTCGCTCCTTCGGCGATGGGAAACCACGCTTCGGGCGATTAGGGCTGGACGCGCCTGGACCAATCCTGCTTTCCCGCGTCGATGGAAAAGCAGGTCGGAATCACCACCCCCCCGCAGGCCGAGCAGCGGCCATACAGCTACGAGCGGCATGGCGTTACCATCCACGATCCGTGGCACTGGCTGCGCGATGCGAAATATCCCGAGGTCGATGACCCGGACGTGCTCGCCTACCTCAAGGCGGAGAACGCCTATTTCGACGCCTGGAAGGCGCAGCACCAGGGGCTGCTCGACCAGCTGTTCGAAGAGATGAAAGGCCGCATTAAGGAGGACGACAGCTCGGTCCCGATCCGCGACGGCGATTACCTCTACTGGTGGGCGTTCACGCCCGGCGCGCAATATCGCAGCTGGTATCGCAAGCCTGCCGACGGCGGCGCTGGCGAGATCATCTTCGACGAGCCGGTGGAGGCCGAGGGCAAGGATTATTTCCGACTGGGCGCGCTCGAGCCGAGTCCGGACGGTAAGCTGCTCGCGACGCTGGTCGACGACAACGGCTCGGAGCGTTTCCACCTGCGCATCCGCGACATTGCCACGCGCAAGGACATCGAGACGGTCACCCAGGTCGGCATCGGCCAGCCGGTGTGGACGAGCGACAGCAAGGGCATCGTCTTCACCGAGGTCAATGACAATTGGCGCAGCTACCGCGCGCGCTGCCACCGGCTCGGCGATGCGCCGGAGCAAGCGGTGACGCTCTACGAGGAGACCGAGGAGCTCGGCTTCTCCGTCGGCGTCGGCAAGTCGCACGACAAAAGCCTGATCATCGTCGCGACCGGCGACAATGCGACCAGCGAGGTGCGGTTCGTGTCCGCGGACGACCCGTCGCGGCCGCTGACATTGATCTCCCCGCGAAAGCCCAACCGCGAATATCATGTCGACGCGGCGCACGGGAAATTGTGGATCCACACGAACGACGACCATGTGAACTTCCGGCTGGCGGAAGCGGACGTCGCCGACCCGGGCGAGTGGCGGACGG
>JAICSX010000109.1 GCA_025936675.1 Sphingomonas sp. | reverse complement strand
TGTCGGTCAGCGTCAGCGCCGGCGCCACGGTGATGCTGTCGCCCGTGTGCACCCCCATCGGGTCGACGTTCTCGATCGAGCAGACGATGATGGCGTTGTCGGCGCGGTCGCGCACGACCTCCATCTCAAATTCCTTCCACCCGACCAGGCTCTCGTCGATCAGCACTTCGGTGGTCGGCGACGCCTCGAGGCCGGTGCGCACGAAATGCTCATATTCGTCGCGGTTGTAGGCGATCCCGCCGCCGGTGCCGCCGAGCGTGAAGCTCGGGCGGATCACCGCCGGAAGCCCGACGCTCTCCAGCGCGACCGCCGCTTCCTCCATCGAATGGACGATCGCCGAGCGCGGGCTTTCGAGCCCGATCCGGTCCATCGCGTCGCGGAATTTCTGCCGGTCCTCGGCCTTCTCGATCGCCTGCGCATTCGCGCCGATCAGCTCGATCCCGAGCCGGTCGAGAGTCCCTTCCTTGTAAAGCGCCAGCGCGGTGTTGAGCGCCGTCTGCCCGCCCATCGTCGGAAGCACGGCGTCGGGCCGCTCCTTCTCGAGGATCTTCGTCACGATCGCCGGCGTGATCGGCTCGATATAGGTCGCATCCGCGAGCTCCGGGTCGGTCATGATCGTCGCCGGGTTCGAATTGACGACGATCACCCGATACCCCTCCGCCTTCAGCGCCTTCACCGCCTGCGACCCCGAATAATCGAACTCCGCCGCCTGCCCGATGACGATCGGCCCGGCGCCGATGATGAGAATGGACGAGATGTCGGTGCGTCTGGGCATTGATTATCCTGCAATCATTGAGTACGTTGATTGCATTGCAATCATAGGAGGACCGCGGTGGGCAGCATCACCATCCGCAAGCTGGATGATACGGCCAAACGAAACGCACGGCTCATCGCCGCGGCGAAGGGCCGCTCCCTCGAGGCCGAACTGCGCGACCTCATCGAACGAACCTATGCCGATCGGCGGGAAGCCGAGCGGATTGCACGCATTCAGGCCATGTCCGGCGAGGAATTCGTCGCTCACCTGATCCGGGTTGCCGATGGCGCCGGCGAGGGCGTGTTCGATCCCGAGCCGCAGCCGCTGCGAGAATTCGATCTTTGATCGTCCTCGACACCAACGTGCCAAGCGAGACCAGCAAGGAACGGTCGGATCCGAACGTGCTGCATTGGCTCGCTGCCAATTCGGACGAGCTGTGGCTGCCGTCCATCGCGCTCGCGGAGCTCCGCTATGGCGTCGAGAAATTGCCCGACTCACGGCAGAAAAACCATCTGAAAGATTGGCTGACGGACGTGACCTACCGCTATAGCAGCCGGATTCTTCCGTTCGACGCGGCAGCGGCCGAAGCGCATGGCTGCCTGCGGGCACGCCTTCGAACGATTGGCAAGCCGATGGATTCGCCGGACAGCTATATAGCGGCGATCGCGTTGGCAAATGGAGCGCCCGTGGCCACTCGCAACACGAGCCACTTCGTCCATGCAGGCCTCGACCTGATCGATCCGTGGCGCGCGTGAAGTCATCATTTGCCGATGAAGGGGACCGGCAAACTGGCCATAGCTCTGGGCCATCACCCCTCCGGGAAGCTCATGTTCACGAATACGGTCTTGAGCCCGTTCCTGCGCGCCCACTTGGCGACACAGACGCGCTGCTCGGGGCTCGGGTCCTGCCGGATCATCAGCAGCAGCCTCTTCTCGCTCTCGTCCTGCATCAGCTCGCCGAGCGCCAGCCCGCAGCCGGTGGCGATCGCATTGAGCTGCTCGTCCGTATGCATCCGCGCCGGTGTCGCGCACGCGGAGAGGGCGAAGGTGGCCAAAATGATGGAGCAGGTACGCCGCGACATTTACCGAATTGGCTCCTCACATGGCGGATTGGCGGGGTTCTTCTCCATCATCGAACGACACACTTCGATGATTGAGAGGTTCAAATATGGCGGCCGAAGGTGTTCGTTGAGACAGTTGAAAGAGTGATCTGAAAGGGTAGCAGGATCGATATGGAGGAAGGCCGATGGGTTTCCGCCGAAACCCCCTTTGTCCATCGCGTCCAGTTTATACTGTCGCACGTCACAGGTCACCGCTAGCTCAACCAACGCCTGGCTTGGTAACTTGGCGGTCAACGGGTCTGGAATGCCTTTGAAGTCCGCTGTCGTCGGCGAACGTGGTCTTTGATATCCCAGGTCGTAAATGCGCATTTTTGCGGTGGGCTTCGGCGCGGGCGATTTGAATTGACCAGCGGCAACATACGCTGCGGAAGAAAGACCCGCTCCAACGGCCATGCCGATGAGCAAATCGCGTCTCACCGCATCGCCCCGACGAATTTCTCGAACAGATAGAAGCTGTCCTGCGGCCCCGGGCTCGCCTCGGGGTGGTATTGCACGCTGAACGCAGGCCGGTCGGTCAGCTCGATCCCGCAATTCGATCCGTCGAACAGCGACACATGTGTTTCGCGGACGTTCTCCGGAAGCCCTTCGCGCTCGACCGCGAAG
>JAICSX010000115.1 GCA_025936675.1 Sphingomonas sp. | reverse complement strand
TCTGGGTGAAGATCTGGAGCAGCAGGCCCTGTCCCTCGGTCGGCGCGCCGTCCATCAGGATTCGCCGCTTCTCGAGCTCGGCAATGTCCTCGTCGTGGCCTTTGATGCGCTCCGGCAGCAGCTCGTAATAAGTGTCGGGCGTGTCCTGGAACGCGACACCGCGGCCGCGGAGGATGTCGACCGCCTCGTAAATGTCGCTGGTGCCCAGCGCGATGTGCTGGATGCCCTCGCCTTTGTATTCGCGCAGGAACTCCTCGATCTGGCTCTTGTCGTCCTGGCTCTCGTTGAGCGGGATGCGGATCTTGCCGCAGGGCGACGTCATCGCCTTCGAGAACAAGCCGGTCTGCTTCCCTTCGATGTCGAAGTAGCGGATCTCGCGGAAGTTGAAGAGCCGCTCGTAGAAATCGGCCCAGACCGCCATCCGGCCGCGCTGCACGTTGTGGGTGAGGTGGTCGATGTAGGTCAGCCGGCTGTCGAGCTCCTCAAGCCTGGCTTGGGCGTCGGGGAAAAAGTCGAAATCGACCTCGTAGATCGATCCCCCCGCTCCGTAGCGATCGACGAAGAACAGGCGGGAGCCGCCGATGCCCTCGATCGCAGGAATGTTCATTTCGCCGTGCGCGACGTCGTTCTTGACCGGGGATGCACCGAGACGGACCGCGCGTTCGAACGCCACCTTGGCGTCCTTGACCCGGAACGCCATCGCGCAGGCGCTGGGCCCGTGGTCGTTCGCATACTGCTCGGCATAGCTGCCCGGTTCGGCGTTGATGATGAAGTTGATTTCGCCCTGGCGGTGAAGGGTCACATCCTTGCGCTTGTGCCGGGCGACGGCGGGGAAGCCCATCTTCGTGAACAGGTCGCGCAGAAGCGCCGGGTCCGGCGCGGTATATTCGACGAACTCGAACCCGTCGGTGCCCATCGGGTTGTCGAGCCCGAGGACGCTCTTGTCCTCGGCAAGCTGAGTGGCCATCAGCAATCTCCTTTGCGGCCCAACTGCGCCCTGTGCAGCGGCATTTCAAGAAGCGCGAAACGCAGCGATTGCAGCAGTCCCACGCGTGCGCGGACGCGGGCGCGCGCGAGAACTCGCGGTCCGGGCTGAGCTGGAAGCAGTTGTGGACCATTGCCGCGCCGCCTAGGCGGAATCGGCCTCTGTAGGACAGGAGATTCTGGCGTGGACGCTCCCCAAGGATGGACATTCGAAGATGCCGGCAAGGCGCTCACTCGGACCTTCGAGTTCAAGGATTTCAGCGAGGCGTTCGGCTTCCTCACGCGGGTCGCGCTTCACGCCGAGAAGGTCGATCACCACCCCGAGTTCACCAGCGTCTGGAACCGCGTCGACTTCCGCCTAACCAGCCATGATGCCGGCGGGGTTACCGAACGCGACATCAAGCTTGCCGAGGCGATCAACGCATTAGCGAGCTAATGGCAAGAATGTGTGGAAAGCTGCCACTATTGCTGGGCGCTCTCGATCAACACCGGGTCATCTAGCGATATGAGATTTCCTGTGCCGGCCTTTTGGTGCGTCACCCGGATTATGCCGCGAAAGACTGATTTTGATCGCTGCGAATTTGAAAGTCGCGAAGCGTCAAATTTGTTCGGAACAACGATGTGGTCGGAAGAGCAGCGAGGCGCAGTCAGATAGGAGATTTCGACATCCATCGTTAGGAAGCCAGATACCTCGATTGTTCGTCCGTCATAATGGTGAGGCGATGCCAAAATCTGGCACACGTCCGTAGTCGAATGGGCCGGACCTACCGCTAAGGCGATCATCAGAACAACGGGTGCCATGGCCGAAGTGTAACTACCGAGCGAACGTCTGCAAGGCGTCGGCGGGTAATGGCAGCTTTGGGTCGAAAGACGCCATTAGCCGGACTACATCCCCCGCTCGCCGTGAGCGGGGTTGGCGGACTGCCTTGACGCGATCCACTCGTCGACGCGCCGCTCCAGCACCGGCAGCGGCTGCGAGCCGTCGCTGATGATGAGGTCGTCGAACGCCTTCACGTCGAACTTCGGGCCAAGC
>JAICSX010000071.1 GCA_025936675.1 Sphingomonas sp. | reverse complement strand
AGACTTCGGCAGTACACTGCGTGAAACCCTGGAAGATCTTCGCTTCAACGCCCGCGTGATAGACTCCGATCGCCCCGGAAACGGCGATCGCCAGCGCCGCGAGGAGTGTCAGCGCCCACGCACGCGACGATTGAGCGGAGCCCGTGAACGCAAGCACCGCCATGACGATCGCCGCCATATGGGCGTAGCGCTGCCACCAGCACATCTCGCACGGGTAGAGACCGCCGAGATACTGAGAGCCGAAAGCGCCGGCGAGCAGCGCCAGCGGAAGCAACAGCGCCATTAGTCGCGCGGCTGCGGCACTCGACAATCCTGGGCCCGATCGAACCGCGACGGCCTTGCTCATCGGCTGCTTAGCGCGTCTTCTTGGCAGCTGAGGATCTGGCAGACTCGGCCGACGCAATCGTCGCCGGAGCTGCGAGCCGCTTCAGCGTATTCAGCGCATAATAGAGCTGGAAGTCCTTGATCCCCTTCTTCTCCAGCTCCTCGGGCTTGGCGGTGAAGCGCGGATCGGGACTGTCGTCGCCCTCGAGGAGCTTGTCGTCGACCTTCGCCTGCGCGAGCAGGTGATGCCGAAGGTCAGATTCACGGACGATGACGCGATCCTTGTAATCGGGGTCGCTGAGCTGCGGGACCTCGACGTCGGGTTCAATGCCGCCGGCCTGAACCGAGCGGCCAGACGGCGTGTAGTAGCGCGCAGTCGTCAGCCGAAGAGCGCTTTCAGGGCCCGTCTGGACGACCGTCTGCACCGAGCCTTTGCCGAAGCTCCGCTCGCCCATAATCAATGCCCGGCGATGATCCTGCAAGGCGCCGGCGACGATCTCGGAGGCGCTTGCGGTGCCCGCGTCGGTCAGCACCACGACCGGAAGGCCGTGTGCCATGTCGCCCGGCCTCGCGTAATAGCGCTCGATATCGTCCTTGGTCCGGCCGCGCTGGGAGACGATCTCGCCGCTATCGAGGAAGTCATCAGCGACATCAACTGCCTGGTCGAGAAGGCCGCCGGGATTAGAACGAAGGTCGATCACATAGCCTAGCGGATGCCCGCCAGTCGCCTTGTCGATGCCGATCAGCGCCGCCTTGGTCTGCTCCGCGACATTGCCCGTGAAGGTGTTGATGTTGATGTAGCCGACGCCCTCCTTGATCTCCCATTTGACCGGGCGAAGAGCGATCCGCTCGCGCGTGACGGTGAACTCGAGCGGCTTGTCGTGACCGGGGCGAATGACGGTCAGCTTCACCGTCGTGCCGGGATCACCCTTCATCTTCGAAACCGCTTCGTCGAGCGTCAGGTTGTTGAGGAACTCGCCGTTGATGTGCGTGATGTAATCGCCGGCCTTGATCCCGGCGCGCCAGGCCGGCGTGTCCTCGGTCGGCGCGACGACCTTCACGACGCCGTCCTCCATCGACACGGTGAGGCCGAGACCGCCGTAATTCCCGTCGGTGGTCGCTTTCAGCTGGTCGAAATCGGCGCCTTCTGAATAGGAAGAGTGCGGATCGAGCGCCGCGAGCATTCCCTCGATCGCGCCCTTGATCAGCGTATGGTCATCGACCGGCTCGACGTAGTTCGCCTTTACCCGCTCATAGACGCTCATGAATTTCTCGAGCTCCTGGTAGTTCGTCGTGTCCGCTGCAGCGAAGGAGCTGGCGGTCACGGGTACCAGAGCGAGTGCTCCGACAAGCGCGATCGGGGGGAGAAATTTCGTGTTCAGCTTCATCTGTCGCGTCCTAATCCGGCGGGACGTGAGTCTAACCGCCTTTGGCGCCCTTTGACATAGTTTGAGATGAACCTGCGATGAGAGCAGGCGAGATTCGACGCCCATTCTGGGACAATTCGACCTGCAGCGGGCCCAATGCGCGGCCGATAACCTGTCCAAGCGCGACCTTGTCGCCGGCGTGCAGCGGGGACGCGACATTGACGAGCAAGCTCAGCCAGCCGCCGCCATGATCGATGATGAGCACCCCGTCATAGTCACGGAACGGGCCCGAGAATTTGATCATTCCTGCGGCAGGCGCCGTGACGGCCATTCCGCGGTTGGTGGCGAGCGTCAGGCCTCGCGAACGGACGCCGCTGGGGTCGACGGCTGCGAGGCCGACGGTGACCGGCGCTGCAGCGGATAGCTCATAGGGAAATGGCGGACGTGGGGTGGCGCTGTCAGGCGCGAAAGGCCGCGGGGGTGCAGGGTCATCGCCTGCAAGCTGTGCCGCGACGGATCGGATCGACTGGCTCTGCGCCTGCTCCGTGCGAAGACGCTCCACCTGCTCGCTGGCCGCGATCGCGACATCGCCGCTGCTCAGCGCCCGGCCGCCGGACCCGAGCGCCTGCTGCTCGGCCTTTTGCTCGAGCGCAGCATATTGTTGCCGCCGAGCGAGCAGGCCGTCGCGGCTGCGGGCAAGCTCAGCGTTGGCTGCGAGCGATGCCTGTTGCAGGCGCTGGCCCTGCTGAAGCTCGGCCGACAGATGGCTTGTGCGGCTGCGGATCACCGGCAAGGTCGCATCGAGCAGCAGACGAACCTCGACCAGCTCGTCGGGTCCGCCATGGTCAGCGAGCACCAGCAGCGGCGGACGCCTCGCCATCGTCGCAAGCCCCGCCAATAATGACGAGACCGGCTGCTGTTCGGCCGCGAGCTGCCGGCGGTGGGCATCGACAAAGGCGGAAGTCAGTTGGAGACGAGCATTGGCGGCGCTGATCCGCGCCTCGGCAGCATCGATCGCTTGCGCCGCCGCAGCCTGCTCGCCGCGCAGCCGATCGGCCTCGTTCTGGGCGCGCGACGCCGCCTGCTCGAGCTTCGCGGTTTGAGCCTCTGCCGCCGCCTGCTCGGCCATCGCGGCCTTCAGCTGAGCGTCAAGTCCTTGGCCGCCATCGAGCGCAATAGCGCTTCCGGCGAAGAGAGGGGAGAGGGCGAGAGCGAGAGCGAGGCGGCGCATGGCTCAACCTTCGCGGTGATACGGATGGTTGGCAAGGATCGACGTCGCCCGAAACAATTGCTCCGCGAGCATGGCGCGGACGAGCAGATGCGGCCAGGTCGCGAGCCCAAAAGACAGCAGCAGGTCTGCGCCGCGCCGCTGCTCCCCTTCATGGCCGTCCGCCGCGCCGATCAGGAAGCGCGCTTCCCGCTTGCCGCCATCGCGCCAGGATTCGAGCGTCCTCGCCAGCTCCGTCGAGGACAGCGCCTCGCCGCGCTCATCGAGCGCAATGGTGACGGCGCTTGCTGGCAGCTCAGGCAATTTGCCGCCGCGGTCGGGCAGCTCGGTGACCTTCGTCGGCCAGGAAATCCGCTTCAAATAGCGTTCCACCAGCTCGGCCTCCGGAGAGCGGCCGATCTTGCCGCGCGCAACGATGTGAAGCAGCACTACTTCTGGAGCGCGGGAGCGCCGAACGGCCAAGTGAAGACTGCCTTGAAGCCGTCGTAGATGGCGCGGGCTGATTCAGCGATCGTCCTGGGACGATCGGCTCCGCCGCGCGTGAAGATCGCGACCGCGACGCGGCGTCCATCGGGGAGGGTGATGAACCCGACGTCGTCCGCAAGGCCGTTCAGCGTGCCCGTCTTATGCTCGATCGGAACGCCGGGAAGGAGTGCCTTGATGCGGTTCTTGCCCGTCTCGCACTGCGCCATCACGTCGAGCAGATAGTCGCGGCTTTCGGGCTTGATCAGCTGCGCCTTGTAGATCCGCTTCAACAGGTCGACCATCGCGACCGGCGTCGAGGAATCGCGGCGGTCGAACAGGTCGCGCTTGCTGGCCAGGAGCTGGGCGATGGTACGGTCGACGTGGATGCCCTTTACATCATTGTCTTCGAGCCAAGCCTCGAGCGCGTTCGGGCCTCCCACGTCCTTGAACAGGATGTCCGCGGCGCGGTTATCGCTGAAGACGAGCATCCGGTGCATCAGGCTTCGGACGGACTGGCCATTGATCGTATCATCGAGCGAGCGGCGACCGTTATCGACCTGCGCGAGGTAAAGAGCGGCGATTGCGACCTTGACCGTACTCGCCATCGGAAAGGGCGTGTTGCCCTTGATGCTGACGGTTTCGCCGGTGTTTAGGTCGAGCGCGGCGATGCCGACGTCCGCAGACTTGTTGGATACGAGCGCACTCAGCTGATCCTCGACGCTGGCAAGCGCCGGGGAAGAAGCCGCGACGGCCGGTTGCGCGACAAACGCCAGAATCGACAGTGAAATTGCAATGAACCGCATTTGCCCTACCCGCGTGCAGCTGCGCTCACGCCCGAATCATCGCCAAACGCCCACATTCGTTCCAAATTGTAAAAATTTCTCACTTCGGGACGAAATATGTGCACGATTACATCATCAGCATCAATGAGCACCCAGTCAGCCGCCGGGAGCCCTTCGACCCTGACATTCCTACCAAATCGCTCTTTGATCTTGTCCGCAAGCTTAACGGCCATCGACGCGACCTGACGCGTGGAGCGCCCCGAGGCGATCACCATATGGTCGGCGATGTTGGATTTGCCGGCGAGGGGAATGGAAACGACCTCCTGGGCCTGGTCGTCGTCGAGCGACTGAAGCACGAGCTTGTGGAGATCTTCGACATCGATGGGAGCGCGGCCGGCCTCGCCAGCGGCGGCATCAACGGGATGTTCGGTCAAGTGGTCTCCTGGCGAACGGTGGCAGGCGCTTAGCCTTCCGCGCATGAACGCGCGTCGGGGATGTGCGGTACCAGTGGGGATCTTGCGCGCGAATGGCGGTCGCGGAGCTCGGGTCGGGCGGCAGGCGAAGGAAAATGATCGCCGGTGCACTCCAATCCGTCCACTCTCTCGCCTGGTTGGAAGGATGGACGAACCTTCGCAGCCAGCCCATCGCGCGAACCGCTTGGGCAGGGGAATCATAACCGGGCCGGCGAATCACCGCAATCGGGACTTCACGGGCTAACCCCCTCCAATCACGCCATTTGTGAAAATTTGTCAGTGTGTCGCTTCCAAGCAACCAGATGAAACGGTCTTGCGGAAAATGCCGCTTGAGCTTTCGCACGGTGTCGACAGTGTAGCGCGTGCCCTCGCGCTGCTCGAAATCGCTAACCCGGATGGGCGAGCGGCGAGCCATGCGCTCGGCGGCTGCAAAGCGCGCCTCGAACGGAGCCATGTCCTTCGCGCCTTCCTTCAGCGGATTGCCTGGGGAGACCAGCCACCAAAGTTCATCGAGGGCGAGTGCGTCGATTGCGGCAAGGCTGATACGCCGGTGCCCCTTGTGCGCCGGGTTGAAGGAGCCGCCGAGGAGGCCGATGCGCGCCATGCCGATGCGCTAGCATGAGCCGCGAAGGCCGCCTAATGTGTCCTCGGGGGTTCTGATGGACGGAATTGAAGCTGTCGGGGATGCGGTTACAGGTGGTCTGCTGGCGAATTCCGTCGAGCCGCGAACCGGCGAAGCGGACGGTTATACGCACGAGAAGTCCTGCCTCAATTGCGGGACGAAGCTGACCGGCACTTATTGCTCGACCTGCGGTCAGCGCGCGCATGTTCACCGCTCGGTCCGAGCATTCTTCCAGGATTTCCTCATCGCCCTCTTCAACGTCGAAGGGAAGATCTGGCGGACGCTGCCAATGCTGGCGTGGAAGC
The DNA here is from genome assembly GCA_025936675.1 of Sphingomonas sp. Next base: position 1,846 of record JAICSX010000071.1, on the reverse strand, counting down.
CGGGCGAGATGACCCGCCGCTACATCGCTGGAGAACGCGCCCGATTCATTTCCCCAGTCGCGCTTTACCTGTTCACCGTCTTCGCGATGTTCGCAGTCCTCAACTTCAATGGCGCTTTGGGCGGCCCGGGTCAGAGCCCGAACATCAAGGTCGGACTCGATTCCGCGATCACCGCGCAGCAGCAGGAGCTCGGACGGCTCGAGGTGAAGCGGGGCGTCGCCGCTGCCGCCGGCAAGGACACGACCGACCTCGACAAGGAGATTGCGGGCCGCAAGGAAGCGCTCACCGCGAGCCAGCGGATAGCCTCAAACAACAGCTTCGCTTCAAGGGATTCCGAACCCAAGGTTCCTGCGCTGATCCGTCCGTTCATCCGGCATGTGAAGGACAATCCGCAGCTGGTCGCGATGAAGGTCCAGGACGCGGCGTCGAAATTCAGCTGGCTGCTTATCCCGATCTCGGTTCCGTTCCTGTGGCTGCTGTTCCCGTTCCGCCGGAGGTACAACACCTACGACCACACGGTATTCATTACCTATTCGCTGTCGTTCATGATGATGCTGGTCGTGGTCGGCGGCATCTTCATGGCTGCGGGCCTCTCTACCGTCGCGAGCCTGCTATTCTTCGTGCCGCCGTTCCACATGTATAAGCACCTCAAGGGCGCCTATCAGCTCGGCAGGTTCAGCGCGATCATGCGAACCATGGCGCTCGTCACCTTCGCCTTTATCGCCTTCGGCCTGTTCGCCGCGGCGACGGTCGCGATCGGCGCGAGCTAGGCGCCGGCCGCCGCCGGACCGCCGATGGTGCCCGCCTTCGGCCGCTTGGCCTTGGGGATCGATGAGCCGGCCGCCGGAAGCGACGGACCCTTGGAGCCGCCGCGGTCGATCGTCTCGCCGGCGATCACCTTCTTGATCTCATCCCCCGACAGCGTCTCATATTCGAGCAGGGCCTGCGCAAGCTTCTCAAGCTGCTCACGATGCTCGTCGAGCAGGTGCTTGGCCCGCGTATAGCCGTCCTCGACCACCTTGCGGATTTCCTTGTCGATGGCCTGGGCGGTCTCGTTCGACATCTGCCGCTGCCGGTTGACCGAATAGCCGAGGAACACCTCCTCCTCGGGCTCGGCGTACTGCAGTGGGCCGAGAGCATCCGACATGCCCCAGCGGGTGACCATGTCGCGCGCAAGTTGCGTCGCGTACTGGATGTCGGAAGAGGCGCCGGAAGAGACCTTGTCGTAACCGAAGATCACTTCCTCGGCGACGCGTCCGCCCATCGCGACGGCGAGGTTCGCGTACATCTTGTCGCGGTGGTAGCTGTAGCTGTCCCGCTCGGGCAGGCGCATGACCATACCGAGAGCCCGGCCGCGCGGGATGATCGTCGCCTTGTGGATCGGGTCCGAAGCAGGCTCGTGCAAAGCGACGACAGCGTGGCCGGCCTCATGATAGGCGGTCATGCGCTTCTCGTCCTCCGTCATCACCATGGACTTGCGCTCCGTACCCATCAGCACCTTGTCCTTGGCTTCCTCGAACTCCTGCATCGCTACGAGGCGCTTGCACTTGCGCGCTGCCAGGAGCGCCGCCTCGTTGACGAGGTTGGCGAGATCGGCGCCGGAGAAGCCGGGCGTTCCGCGGGCGATGACGCGCGCATCGACATCGGGTGCCAGCGGCACCTTTTTCATGTGGACGGTGAGGATCTGCTCGCGGCCGTCGATGTCGGGACGCGGAACCACGACCTGGCGGTCGAAGCGGCCCGGCCTCAGCAGCGCGGGGTCGAGCACATCGGGTCGGTTGGTCGCGGCGATGATGATGATGCCTTCATTGGCCTCGAAGCCGTCCATCTCGACCAGCAGCTGGTT
>JAICSX010000118.1 GCA_025936675.1 Sphingomonas sp. | reverse complement strand
TTTCGGTGGCGAGGACTTCGCGAACGCCGCCCTTGAGCGTCAGCCGTCCGTCGGCGTGCCGGCTGTAGGGCGTCTGGCCTGAACCCTTGGTGCCGAGGTCGAGCAGCCGATCCCTGTCGTCGCGGAGCTGCGCGAAGAGCAACCCGCGGCCGTCGCCGATCTCCGGATTGTACATGCGGAATTGGTGCCCGTGATAGCGGAGCGCCAGCGGCTGTCTCAGATTCTCCGCGAGCGGCTCGAAATGGCAGAAATGGGCCGCCAATTGATCGCTGGTCAACTCCAGTCCGACCCGTTCGGCCCAGCGGCTGTTTGTGAAGCGGCCGGTGCAACGCGGGAATTTGGCCGGCTCGACGGGGTCGTAGAAATCCGGCCCGAGCGTCAGGATTTCGGGATCGGGCCGGTAGATTGCCATCGGACCTCAAGTGGCGCCCCGGCGCTCGAGTTCCAAGCCTAGCCGGCCAGCGCCCTCAGTTTCACAAGTGCGTCGGCATCCGATTCATCCGGCGAGATCGTGGTCACGAACTTGCCGTCGCGGTCGAACAGCAGGACGATCGCGCTGTGCTCCATCTCCTTGCCCGGCATCGGATGCGGCGAGGGTTGGGCGTAGATTCCATATTCTTTCTTCACATGATCGATCTCGACCGGCGTGCCGGTCAGGCCGATGATCGGCGAATTGAACAGCGTGGCGTACTGCCCGACTTCCTTGGGACCGTCGTGGGTCGGGTCGATCGTGACGAAGACGATGTTGAACTTGTCCGGACCGCCGACCTCATTGCGCAGCTTGACCATCCGCGACAGCGTCGTCGGGCACACGTCGCCGCAGCGCGTGAACCCGAAATACATCGCATAGGGTTCGCCCAGCAGCTTCGCGCTCGAGAACGGCTTCCCGTCGGCGCCGACGAGCGTGAACGGGCCGCCGAAGCTAGACTGCGCGGCGCTGGTGGTCGCCTCGGGCGGGTTGACGTCGACGCGCTTGACCAGCAGCAGCGCGGCCATTCCGGCGATCGCCAGCACCACGATCACCCACAGCAGCACGCGTACTGTCCTCACCTTCGATCGGGGTGGACGTTCTTCGGTCACGGCCTCTGCTCACTTGCCTGGCACGGTGCTTGCAGCTTCATCCGTCGATGATTGCACATATTCGGCAGCCTCGTTCGCCGCAGCAGGGGAATTCATGTCCCGGCGCTGTCCATTTGCGGACAGCACGCGTCCGCCTCCGGACATTGACGGGAGGTGGAGGCCCGAGCCGGAATCGAACCGGCGTGCAAGGATTTGCAGTCCTCTGCGTAACCACTCCGCCATCGGGCCGGGGAGAGCGGCGGTCTTTGCCGCGACCTTCGCTCCCGGGTCAAGCCTGCGGCGGCGCCTGCTCGTCTTTCGATCAATGGCGGTTGGCGCGGACCCAAGCTGCCGATATGAGCGCCCGACGTCTTGAACTGCAAGTGTATTATCGGCATATAACAGCAATGACCGTGCAGAGCCCGATCCCAGACTTCGCCGCCGCGCGCGCCGCGATGGTCGAGAGCCAGCTAAGGCCGCAGGGAGTGACCGATCCCGCCGTGGTCGACGCGATGGGCTCGGTTCCGCGGGAGAACTTCCTTCCGCCCGAAACGCGTCCGCTCGCTTATGTCGATCGCGCTGTGCTGATGGGCGACGGCCG
>JAICSX010000119.1 GCA_025936675.1 Sphingomonas sp. | reverse complement strand
GACCGGCCAAGAAACCTCGACGACCCGTTCAGCGACCCCAAAACGCAGGCCCGCGTGGCGCAGGTGATCGCAGAAAAAGGGGCGGTCAAGCCGCCAAAGCCATAGACCCGCACCGCCGACCGCTTGAACTGCTCGCCTGCCTCCATAAGAAAGAGGCCCCGGTTTCCCGAGGCCTCTGTTTTCGCGTCTCAAGCTTAGCGGCAGCGGCGAATTCGCCTGGTCATGCCGTCTTCGCGGACGATGATCGTCCGGCACTCACGATGGCGCTCACGAACCACGATCCGGCCGCGATCGTAGTCGCGGTCCCGGTAATAGCCGTGGTTATAGTTGTCCACGCCAACGCCAACCCCGCCGGGGCCTGCGCCGAAATAGACGCCCTGAGCGGCGGCGGGACCGGCAAGCGCGATGCCGGCAGCAGCGATAATTCCCAGTGCAAGCATACGCATGTGATAACTCCTGTTGCCTTCAGGAGGAAACAGGAACCGGGCACTCTTCGTTCCGGGCCGCATGTACAAGGCGCCCACGTAGTACGACAAGGAGACCGGCCGTTTTTCAATATTTCGACGACTTGCAGCGTCTTCCTCCAGCGTCATTCATCTCGCGGTCATCGGCCGTTCCGTATTCAACGGCGATGACAAGGGATAAGACGATCGTCGCCAGCGGAGGGCCCCCGGGCCTATACCTGAGCAATTCGATACAGATTTGCGGTGGGCGGCGTCCTAGGCTGGGCGCGCCGGGACAGGCAGGGCGTAGGTAGAAAGTGATGCAGATGACCAATTTCAGGGAGCAGTTTACCGACGTCGCCGACGCATGTGCGCTCGCTCAAAGCATCGTCGACACTGTCCGCGAGCCCGTCCTGGTGCTCGACAAAGGACTTCGCGTGATCGCCGCCAGCTGTTCGTTTTATGCGAACTTCAAGGTCAGGCCCGAGGACACCAAAGGCAGGCTGCTCTACACCCTGGGCGATGGACAATGGGATATCCCGAAGCTTCGCGTCTTGCTCGAGCAGATCATTCCCAGGCACGGCGTCATGGACGGTTACGAGGTCGAGCACGAGTTTCCCGATCTTGGACAGCGCACGATGGTCTTGAACGCGCGCCAGGTGGTCTATAAGGCGGGCGCGGAAGACTCCATTCTCCTGGGCATCGAGGATGTCACCGAGCGGCGGATCCTGGAGCGCGAGAAGGACGAGCTGCTGCGGCAAAAGGACGTGATGCTGGAGGAGCTGCAGCACCGCGTCGCCAATAGCCTGCAGATCATCGCCGGCATCATTTTGATGAAAGCCGCACGCGTGGAATCCGAAGAGACGCGCGCGCATCTGCAGGACGCCCACAAGCGCGTCATGTCGATTGCCGCCGTCCAGGCACAGCTTCATGCGTCCGGAGCCGTCGGACCTATCGATGTCGTGCCTTACCTCTCGAAGCTATGCAGCACTCTCGCGACCTCGATGATCAGCGACAACCGGCCGATCACGATCAAGGTCGTCGGCGAAAGCGGGATGGCGACTTCACGTGAGGCCGAAAGCATCGGCTTGATCGCCACCGAACTTGTCATGAACGCCATAAAGCATGCGTTCCCCACCGACCAGGCCGACGGCCGGATCG
>JAICSX010000053.1 GCA_025936675.1 Sphingomonas sp. | reverse complement strand
CGCGGGCTGCAGTTTCTCGACCTGATCCAGGAAGGCAACATCGGCCTGATGAAGGCGGTCGACAAGTTCGAGTACCGCCGCGGCTACAAGTTCAGCACTTATGCCACCTGGTGGATCCGCCAGGCGATCACCCGCAGCATCGCCGACCAGGCGCGCACCATCCGCATCCCGGTGCACATGATCGAGACGATCAACAAGCTCGTGCGCACCAGCCGCCAGTTCCTCCACGAGCAGGGCCGCGAGCCCACGCCCGAGGAAATGGCCGAGCGCCTCTCGATGCCGCTCGAGAAGGTCCGCAAGGTGATGAAGATCGCCAAGGAGCCGATCAGCCTCGAGACCCCGATCGGCGACGAGGAAGACAGCCACCTCGGCGACTTCATCGAGGACAAGAACGCGGTGATCCCGGTCGACGCCGCGATCCAGTCCAACCTCAAGGAAACGGTCACGCGGGTGCTGGCAAGCCTAACCCCCCGCGAAGAGCGCGTGCTTCGGATGCGCTTCGGGATTGGGATGAACACGGATCATACGCTGGAAGAGGTGGGGCAGCAGTTCTCGGTGACGAGAGAGCGTATTCGGCAGATTGAGGCCAAGGCGTTGAGGAAGCTGAAGCACCCGTCGCGGTCGCGGAAGATGCGGTCGTTCCTAGACCAATAGCTGCAAGGCTTTCCGCCGTTAGGCGGATGGCGTTGCGGATGTGGCGCGCGCAGCCAGTCCGGGGGACTGGCGAGCACGACACAGAAGCACCGAGCCGCAGCCGGAAGATGCGCTCCTTCGTCGACCGTGACGCTAGTCGCTTGACCTATTCGTGCCGGTGACGGGAGTCTGACTTGCTGATAGGTTTTTCGTTTCGCTCGCCTCCTTCTGGTGTGTCGGCCGAAGCGCGTGCCAACCGTCGGAAGTCCACAAGCCCAATTGTATAATTGCGACTGCGAGGCCCAACGCGGCAGCGACGAACGCCACGATCCTTGCTCGCCTGCTTGCCAGGAGGCGATCGACCCAGTTCGCAAAGCCCTTACCGGCTGTCTTTAGCTTGCCTTTAATCGCTGCAGAAATGACGTGGCTGAAGAACCCTACTTTCGCGATGGCAGAGTTATTCATTCTGATGAAGTCTTTGTTTTTGAAAGCTTCAGCCTCTTCCTTGCCTGTCAAGAATCCTTGAATCCGGTCACCATTCAACTTCATCAGTGTCGCCATACGAGGGTCGCCGACGTAGTCCTCGCCATATCGACGCTTGAGAACGTCATTGAGATTTATCCGTACTTCGACAGGGATGCTTGGGGGCTCTAGGCCGGTGAGTTTCCTGTATCTAAGCTCAAGATGCTCAAAGCCGAACACCACATTCCGCATGTTCCAGTGAACCCAGTAGCGTTCGCGACGATCTCGAGCGAAGTCATAGAACTTCGTTAGTAGGTCTCTTTCAATCTCGTCGTACTTTGCCTCGATATCTGCTGGATTGATGCCCAAGACATCAGCCGACGTGTGCGTGGCGAAGCTAACCGTTTGCCCAGACTGATAGTGCCGAACGACCACGGATGTGATGCGCGGAGAGTGCTCACCGGCCTCGGCGTCAAATAGCGATTGGGACGAATAATGAATGATGTAGAAGCGGTCAGGGTGCTTCTCGACTTCGTCGAAAAAATCCCGGTTTTTCATACGCGCACGGCCCCCATAATTTGCCGAGCCACGCAGTCTTAAACCAAGGCGCACCGCTTAGCCAAGCCGTCGCCTCAAATGGTTCTATTCCATTCAGAACGAGAGCCATTCTAGGAATAGAGGCGAACGATCTTGGGATCATCCAAATCTTCCTCCCAGTCCAAGCCGGTTACGACCTTCAACGTCGTCGGTTGCAAACCAATCTGACGGCCGAGACCTGATGTGCCTCCACGAATACAAGAATTGGCGACGTCGAGAGCTGACGCTAGCAGTTCGGGTTCCTCAACGGGATACTCGGAATCTTGATCAAGCACCTCTACCTTCCGTTGGCCCGTCTTGGCCAAGTGAATATTCGCCGTTCGATATTGAACCGGAGTGAGGATGCCTAAGTCGTAGCCGCGGCGAACAAGCGCACTCAACGCCATCTTCCATCGCTTCTTGAGCAATAACAACGCGGCCCAGTCTAGGCGCGCGCCCCTCGGAAATTCGCGAAGTACATTTGCACGCGGGAACAGAAACGCGCTCGCGAAACGGTGAGCCTGTCCTTCCGTGATCCGATCACCGGTTTGAAGGCCACGGTGCATAATCAAGTGCCCACACTCGTGAGCCAGATCGAATCGTTGGCGGAACAGGCTCTCCTTCAATGAGCTACGCACAATGATCGGCCGCTTTCTGTCCATAGAGAATGCATCGACCCGTTCTGACAGGTCACCGAAGTAAGTGACTATGGCGCCGGCATTCTCGACAACTCGCATCATGCTCGTGATGGGGCCAGTGCCGAGGCCCCAATGCTGCCTCGCGTTCTCAGCAGCGCTCTCGATTTCAGCTGAGGTCCGGGCTGCAATCTCCGGGAAATCGACGTGTGGCAGATCCAGGTGCTCATCGAGGATCGATGCCAATTGATCCAGAAGTGTACCTCGCGCCAAGATCTGGCTTGTCACGCTTGCCGGCCGATTAGAGAGGCTGCGGAAGTGGCACTGCTCCGGTCGGACGGACGACGGAAGAGGACTCCGTAGGAATTCCGGAGTGACGCCAAGGACATCAGCTAAGGCGGCTACCGTCTCACCTGAAGGTGTGCGCGAGTTCGTTTCGAGTTGATGGATAAACTGCCGAGTCGCATCAATTAGGTCAGCGACTTGCTCCAGTGAGTAGCCGTGCACCAGGCGTGCAAGTCTAAGTTGCTCGCCAGCAATCCTGTTGTCGGTCGCCATGGCTCGAAGCCGTCACTCGTCGTTAGCGCTGGTTCGCTTGGCACTGGGTTTTGGCAGACCAACAGCGGGGGGAGGAAGTTCGACTCCCTGCTCTTCTCCACTCCACAAGGATGCAATCTTGCTTGCAGCCGAATCCAAAGGAATCGCCCAAATCAGGACGGGAAGAGCACCACTCAGCACAACGAAGCTGATCTGAATCACCGAGCCATCAAAATCTGTTTCGACTGCAAAGCGATAAGCGGGCTTCTCACCAAGTCGTTTTAGCTCTTCGTCACCAAACAACGAGAACTGCGTCAGCTCGGGAAACGACTGTTCCAGAGTGCGTTCGGTCGGCTCACTTGGTTCGCCCCGATAAAAACGACACGGCAGTCCATCTACCGCAAAAACGAATTGCATCGTCGGATCAATAATCTCCAGCCAACCTATGTGATCCGCCCCCTCTTTGATACGAAACTTCTGAAAGGCGAACGCCTCACATCCAACTGTCCACGCATCAGAACCGACCGTAGGATCGCGCCGGTCCAGAGCCGCGTTCCGACCTTCGGCGATCAGCTCAGCTACGGTGATCAATCTCTCGCGCGTGAAGGCAGGATGATGTTCCCAAGGCAGCATGTGTTGATTCCTTCGCCAGTGAGAATCAGAATGGGCTTTTCAGCCGGAATGTCAACTAGCTGCGAAAAAGTAAGCTGGGGATAAGTTGGTCAGCTTCGCCGACCCTCACCGCCGCACCCAAGCCTCCGCGGTCCGCTCCACCCGCATCCCCACCTCATACGGCCGGCACAACAACCCCGCCGCATCCGGCGGCCGGTCGAGCCAGTCCCCCCAATCCTCCCTCGGCAAGATCGCGGGCATCCGGTCGCGGACTCCGGCGACATGGTCGCACGCCTCGGTCATCACCATCGAATAGGCCGCGCCCCATTCGGCCGTGTCGCGCCCAGATGCCGGCCCGCTTGGATGGCTCGTTCCATGCAAGCCAACCGGACTCGCACCGAACAGCTCCGCGTCGGGAAGCGAGAACCAGGTGCGGGTCTTGGCGCCCACCAGCCGTTCCGGCATGCTCGGGGCATGCCGGCGTGCGGCTGCTCCTTCCGCTTGCAGAAGGCGGTGACTACCACTCGACTTTAGCGAACACGCGTGCCGCCGCCCGGGTGAAGTCGTCGGGAGCGGGCCCGACGGCATCGACGACCTGGTTCATGGCGTCCGTCACGCGATCCGGCTCATGCGCGGCCACGAAGGCTTCCAGTGCTCGCGCGTAGATTGCGCTGCGCGAGGTACGGAACTTCGCGGCCAGTTTCTCGGCCTTCGCGAACACTTCGTCGGGTATGGAAATGGCAACTTTCATACCGAGACTAAAACCGCTGCCTCGGGCTTCTTCAAGAGGACGGAACAACTCCGCCAAACCCGCAGCTGGACGTGCGAACGCGCCAAACCGCCGCCCACCCTCTTCGCGCCTTCGCGCCTTCGCGTGAAACAAGAAATTCTTTCCTACAGCACGCCTTCCGTGCTTCCACTGCCCGGATGCGCCCCCACGCACGCCGCGCCTCAGCTTATGCTGCCCGTGAGCCCAGGAACCCGCCGCGCAGCTCCCCGCACCCGCCGCTTCGACGCGCGGGAATCCGACACTTCCGACAACCCCCCGATCCGAGCAAACCACCTGTCGGATTGCCGCGACCGTCGAGCAGCACCGGCCCGCAGTTCCCCGCGCGCGCACGCGCGCACGCGCACGCTCGCTGCAATCGCTGCGTTTCGCGCTTCCGCTCCTCGATTCCGCACCGGCCCCTCGGACGAGTACTCCCCACCATCGCCCTACTGGTCGCGCAGGTTTTGCTTTTCCTCGTGCCTTATGGGCGGGCGAGCGCGATCGACGCATCTCAATGCACGCGTTGGGCTACTAAGCAATTTCGGATGGAGGTCTTGATCGGATGACCAGGCATGCAGCCGTGGTGCTCTACGTGGTCGTGATGATCTCCGTCGTCGTTGGCGTCGACATCGCCTTCTTCAGGCAGCGCTTCCTCGAGCGGCTGATCGCCAATATCGGCATCGTCCTGCTGTTCGGCGCCTTCTACCTGAGGTTCTTCGGGCGGCCGTAGCGCGGTGAATGCTCAAGAACGACCTGCCCGGCCGGTGTTGCCGGCGCGGGCACGGGAGACGAAATTCGGAAACGGCTAGTGCCCGATGGTCTTGTCGAGCAGCGCGCCGATGTGGGTCAGGAGGTCGGTGCGCGCGGTCGAATCGCGGAGTTGGTGGTCGAGGCCCTTGTACTGGAGGAACTCGACCTGCTTGCCCGCGTCCTGGAGCGCCGAGGCCATCTTCTGCGACTGCCAGAAGCGGACGTTCTGGTCGAGGTCGCCGTGGGCGAGAAGCACCGGCACCTGGATCTTGTCGGCATGGCGCAGCGGTGAGCCCTCGACGATGTGCGGCCCGGTCCCGACGAAATCGTCGACCACCGCCGCGTCGGTGAAGTTGGCCGAATCCTGCTTCAGCAGCTGGAGGTCGGTCACCGGCGCGACGGCGACGACCGCCTTGTACAGCGACGGATCGGTCTCGGCTTCCATCAGCGCCGCGTAGCCGCCGTAGGACCAGCCGACGATCGCAATCCGCTTCGGGTCGGCGATGCCTTGCGCCGCGAGCCAGCGGGTCGACGCCGCGATGTCCGACATCGACGTGCGCCAATTGACGAAGCCGTTGATGTTCAGCCACGTGTCGCCGAAGCCGGCCGAGCCGCGATATTCGGGCTGGAGCACCGCATAGCCGCGGGCGGCGAGGAACTGCGGGAGCCAGTCGAAGCCCCATTCGTCGCGTGCGCTCGGCCCGCCGTGCGGAAGGATCACCGCCGGCAGGTTCTTCGCCGACTCCTTGCCGGGCGGAAGCGTCAAATACGCCGGGATTTGCGTGCCGCCGCCGCCGGTGACCGTCACCGGCTTCACCTGCGCCAGCGTCCGCCCCTGCAGCTCGGGCCGCTCGAACATGGCCTCGTTGAGCGTCTTCTTGTCGCGGTCGAACAGATAATAACGGCCCGGATCGCTGTCGCTGCTCGCCAAGATCAGCAGCTTGCGCCCGTCGGCGCTCGAATCGACGAAGTCGACGAGCGGCAGGTGCGGCAGGGCTTTGGACAGCGACTCCGCGAGTGCCTTGAACTCGGGATCGAAATAGATCGCGTGCCTCGACTCGTCGGCATAGGTGTAGCCGATGACCTTGAGCCCGTCGCCGATGCGGACGACATCGTCGATATCGACCGAGGGGTTGGACGCAACCAGCGTTTCGGCGCCGCTTCCATCGAGCTTGATCGCGTACAGCGCGTACCGCCCGTCCTTCTTCTTGAGCGCGTAGAGCGAATCGATGTCGGCATCGACCGCGAGCGGCTGCATCTGCTGCTGCCAATCCGCATAATCGACCAGCGTCTTCCAGTCGCGCGAGTTTGCCGTGCGGTAGAAATATTTGATCCGTCCGCTCAGCGTCCCGTCGGACTTCGCCTCGTCGACCCGCATGATCCGCACGTGGCCGCGGCCGTCGGTCATGTAGTCCGACGCGCTGTTCTTCGGCTCTTCGACATGATCGGCGCGAAGCGAGCGCGTGTCGATCAGGTCGACTCCAAGCCCGCTCTTGGTGCGGATGATGTTCGATCCGATCTTGCCCGCCTCGGGCACGTATTGGCGCGCCATCAGCAGCTTGCCGTCGCTCCGCGTCCCCCAGTCGAGGACGCTTGCATCGAACTGGCGCAGGCCCGCATCATATTCGCTCTCGGGCTGGCCGAGCAGCTTCGCTTCCTTGCCGTCCGTATTCATCGCGAGCAGCCGCTCGAAGCCGAGAAGCTGCCCGGACCGCTCCGCGGTGCCGCTGACCAGGCACACCGCGCGATCCGCGGCCGAATAGTCGCACCAGCGAAGAACTTCCGGGTTCCCGTCGGAGCTGGTCATCACTGTCGACTGACCGGTCGCCAAATTCGAGATCACCGCATAGGTCTTCGGACCGGGCCCGGGCGTCAGGTACATGACGCTGGTGCCGTCAGGCGACAGCCTCGGCTCGATGACTGCCTCGCGAGAACCGAAAGCCTTTGCATCCGCGGCGAGACCCGCGTCCTGAGCAAAGGCCGGCGCAACGACAAACAGGCCCGCACAGGCGAGCAACGCAACACGCAATTTCATGAAATCCCCCTTCCCCGGCAGCCACATAATGCGCATCCGTGAGACCTGCGCAAGATCCCCTGTAGAGTGCCGACCTTTCGGTGATGCGCGACCAGCTGGCGCAATCGCGATCGAGCTCGGACGTTCGCGCTGCGTGTCAGGGCTCTTGCGACGCATCGCTGATCGCCGTTGAAAGGAGGGCAGAATATCGGATTCTAAGTTCGGTCCGCGGTTCGCTGGTGCCGATGCGCGATGAGCGAGATGTCTCGCTGGAATCCGATTTGTCCATTGCCGCGCCCCATCGGTCTGAAATTATGCCCGATCCGGTTCTTTGCGGTGAAGCGGTGACCAGGCCCAAGAGCGCGAGCATCCCTCTATGTGTGATCGAGAATGCTTTCCGCAGTCATTTTCGAAAATCGAATAACGTGCTGTACTCCAATCCAAAATGGTCCATTTCTGAAGGCAGCCTCAAGATTCTGTTAACCATTCGGGAGGACGATTGGCTCGCTCGGATTGGTTCAGATGAAATGGGGTATCCGAATGAACACGCCACGTCCGCTCTCCGATGAATATCACCGCACTCGCAGCGTGGAGCTGGATCCCCGCTCCAGAGTAGCGCTGATCATGACAAACGTTGAACGGCTCGCAGAAGAGGCTAGCTGTATGGCGCTCCCAAGCGCGACTTCAGCGAACCTCGTCCGCCGCATCATCGATGCAAGGACGGCAAGAAGGCGCTTTTTCGGCAGCGATCTATTCGCAGACCCGGCTTGGGACATCCTCCTGGAACTGTACGCCCTTCGTTGCGATCAGCGCCGCACATCCGTTTCAAAACTTTGTCTTGCCGCCGCCGTTCCACCAACCACCGCGTTGCGGTGGATCGACAAGCTTCACGGCGACGGACTTGTAGAGCGGGAACCCGATGTGTTCGACGGCAGGCGGATATGGGTCAGCATCTCCGAGCGCGGCTTCGGAGCTATGAAATCATATTTCGGTGCAATCGGATGCGTTGAAGGAGCGTGATGCAGAGCGGCTGGCGATCGCACCGAGCGGTTAATCCGTAAAGCGCGAATGCATGCTCGCCGCTGCAGATTGGGACGCGATCACATCGCCAAGTTGATGAAGGGCGAGATCTAAGTGCGCAGCAATATGGACCGGCGCTTCCGCCCCATCGAGCAGCTCGATCGCGCACTCAATATGTTTGAGCGCTTCGGCGAACACTGACTGGCGGTCAGGCGTCTGCTGTAATGTCATGTCGTCCTGATGATCGTTCTTGTGGTTAGGCCCGAGCGATCATTTCCGGAAAAATCGGTCGTTCTGCTAGCATGCGACCACCTGTTGTCCTGAACTGGAACAATCTCCACACGACAGCGGCAGGATCGTCCTGTCACCTGAGAGGGGCCGCGCCGAAACGCCATCGTCGCTTGCCTCCGGTAACTCGACGGCCCATTCGACCAATCAGGAGGAGGTCCGGCGATTGTCAAAGAGGGAATATTCGCGGCAGATGGTCCTCAAGCAGCTGGAGCAGGTTCAAGCCGAGTTGTCGCAGTTGCATGTGATGCTCGGCACATTCGATCCACACCTCCCGCCCGAAGAAATCTCGGTCCAATGGCTTAGAGCGATGCTTCGGGCGCGGCGGCGGCGCGAAGCGCTCTTCGATCCAGGTATCTTCGCCGATCCTGCATGGGACATTCTTCTTGAGCTCTATGCGATGAGATTGGCGGGTGAGCGCACGATTGTGAGTGAGCTCTGCAAGGCTGCAGCAGTGCCGAGCACGACCGCCTTGAGGTGGATCCATCAGATGGAAAGTGCCGGACTTGTCCGGAGGGTTCGGGACAGCGATGATCGGCGTCGCATCTTCGTCGATTTGTCCGAGCGCGCGGTTGCCGCGCTCGAGGAATATTTCCGCGGACCCGAGATCGCAGGAGTCTAGCTCGGGCGCAGAACACGTGGACGAATGGGTGCACATTCACTCAAAGAAGAGGTCGGCTGCTACCGCTAACGAATCGCGACAGGAGAATTTCAAGCTCATGCCTTCGTGCCTGTCACTGACGACGTAACCTTGCGTCCAATCGCCCAACGGAAGCCCCGCGGCCTTCAACGACATCGAAGCCGCGCCCGGCAAACGCGGCGAAACATCGTCTTTGATGATCAGCGCCTCATTGAAGCGGCTGTCCGTAGCGAGAGACGGCCGATGCCACCCCGACCGAGAGAGGTTCGATAATCTCCGTCTCAAGCTGGTGCGCAGCGAGATCGACGTGAGCCCCGATGTGGGCCGGAGCGTCCGCAGCATCGAGTAGCTGCAGCGCCAATCGCAAATGTGCGGCCGCTTCTGTCAGCAGATCGCGCTGACCCTTCTGTCCATCTTCCATCTGCCCACCCCCACTGAACAGTGATCGCACGATCCTGTAAGCTTTCGGTAAACGATTTAATAACGACAATTCACGAGAGATCAAAATCTTGGGCACTTGTTCGAAAAGGCCCGCGGGTGCCAAACCACAATCGCCCACAAGAAAAACTCAAAATTGAACTGGAAAGAGCTTCGATCCAAGCTTTAGCTCATAGCTCACTTTTGACCCACCGACTGCTTCAATCGTCTTATCGGCCCCTACGTAAAGCCTTCCATCCGGCAGTTCTGTGCAGGTTGGCGATGAGGGATGGCATGCCTTCCCGTCTACCAGCTCAACGCTGACATTTCCGTCATTCGTGAGCGTCAGCTGGCCGTTCCGCCTCGTGCCACTAACATGCGGCTTCGGATCCGGGGGCCTCACGAGGACGAGCACATCGTAGCCCACCAACACCTTGAGTCCGGAAGTCGCGGACGAAAGCTCGCCGACGACGGGTTTCACGGTTACCCTATATACCCGTTCGCGATCATTCGTGGCGATTGATGCTATTCGAATGAGCTTCCGCTGGCCGGGTTCGAGGATGAGCCGCTGCGGCGACACAAGCAAACCCAGTTTCTCCGGATCGGGGTCCTCCCTGCTGGATTCCGCGCGGGTTCCTGGACCGACAATCTCTCTTGGATCAACAGCAACGAAGGTCCGGTCAGACCCGCTGTTCCATATCTCGACGTCCGCCCGCTGATGGTCTCCTGGGGCGAGCTCCACAACAAGCTGACTGAGAACCAGTTCGGCGCCCGCGCCGCTGCAAGGCACGGCGACAGTGAATGCGACGGCGAGAAACAAGCGTGCGGGTCCGCGAAGTTGCTTCATTGGCAGACGACCCTTCCAACTGCGGCATAGTCGAGGCGCTGATCGACAGCCCCGATCTTAACTTTGCAGGCGTTTCCATCACCGCCATCGAACGAGATCACATCGTTTGCCGAAGTCTCGATCTGGAAATAACCGTCGGAGTTCGACTGGCCTAGTCCCAAGTGCGACGCGACCAGCGCGTCCGCCACCGGCTTACCATCTGACCGAACGGCCCGTCCGAATATCGTCAGCAGATGTTCTACCCGCCACGAGACATGTTGGATATTGCCGGGGTATAGAGTGAATTCACGCGCGGCTGAATCGTACCACACCGACGCGGCGTTCACAGGCCGCAGACGGACCGAATAAGCACGATAGGGCTGCACGTATATCGGAAGGCGCTCACCGGCCCTGACGCGAGCGCGCGCCTGTCCGTTGATCAGCACATCGAATTGGGATCCGTCCGAAGCACCCTCGACCGAGACCACGAGCGCGCTTTCGGTAAGATCGCGACCACCGAGGACTGCCTCATGGCTTTCGATGAGCGCCCCTGATTGCAGCGTCACCCCATACTGTGTCCTACGATCCCCCTCCACGTTGTGCAGCACGTCGGCGCGCAGATTACCAAAACGGCTGTAGAGAATGCCCTCGGCGTGCACGGCGGCAGAATCCAATTCGCGTGACAGACCGCCCGAAACGGATATGTCGGTGCCCGCGTGATCGCTGTAAGCAAATTGGGCGCTTGTATCTCCCACGAGCCGCGAACGGGACGTGTCTTTGTTCGAAAGACTCCGGGCACCAACACTGCTGGACACCGAATATTCGGCTCGATTGAACAGCATCCGAACGCCGACATAAGCAGCGTTGCCGGTGTTTGCCAGTTGGGCGTCAGCTTGCAGGGCAATTTGCAGACCGGTTCTCGCCACGAGGGGCCAGCTGAAATTCGGGCCAATACTGTAGTCGACTGGCAGGTTTTCGTCTTTCCGAAGCGATCCGACCAACGCCAGATACGCGTGCCCGAGCCGCCACCCTACGCTCCCGCTTGCCTGCGTGAAGGATCCATTGCCGAGCTGTCGCGGATCCGGCGCAGCAGAGTCGAACGTGTCGACATACGTTGAGATCGGCACGAGCGGGTTCCCATCGCGGCTCGAAATCCGTCGTAGATCGAAGTTGACGTTGATTCCGCCGAGGTCATGAGAGGCGATCTGCAGAAGCATACCATGGTCACCCACACTCGATGCGAGCGCAGCTGCGCGAACGCTGCCGAGACGGGTAATTAGCCAGGCGCCCGCTTCCGCCACTGGCTTGCGCGATGTGCCGATGACAGAGAGATCCACAGCGACACGTTCACTCAGGCGACGTGCAGTCCCGAACTGGTAAAAAAAGTCACTGGAAAGGCTGATCGGCCGTCCAGGCCGGGTGTTCGCGAGCTTCCCCGCATAAGCGAAATATACCGGCGCTCCGACAGGCGCGATCTGCGGGTCCTTGGCGAAGAAGCGTCGTTCATCGCGGACTGCGCCGTTCACCTCATGGATTCGAAGAAGAAGCGAGTAGGAACCGGTCGGCAGGCTCGAAGTGTCGAGCACGTTGTTTCCAGCCTCATAACTGCCCGACGCGACGAGACGGCCGTCCACGAGAATATCGACGCGTGCAGGGTCCGGCAGGAAGAGGATCAAGGGAGTGCCCTCAAGAGTATCACGGTCAGTTCGGGTATCGAACTGCGTCGCGACCCCGACGCCAACGATCCGCCTCTCGCCGGTGAGGTCCAACCCGGGTGCCCAGAACAGCCCCGCCGAGTACCGAATTCCGGGCCGATCGACCTCGCCGACGATCGTGTCAGCAAGAAAGCCAAGACCAGAGGCATATGAAAGATCCGTGCGGACTCGCGCATTGCGAAATCCAACGACCGTTCGATTTTGAAGGTTGTAG
Organism: Sphingomonas sp.; assembly: GCA_025936675.1. Next base: position 184 of record JAICSX010000053.1, on the reverse strand, counting down.
ACCGGCGACGATCCGCTCGAACCCGAAAGCGCGAGCCCGCTCGAACTGCTCACTGACAGGGTCGCGGTGGGCGTGGAAAGATAGCGTTTCGTTTCGATAGGAACGACACGGAGCCACACAGGGTTGATGAACAGATCGACCCGAAAGTGGTCCTCGTCGAAGATGATGCCTGCAATGCGCGGCG
>JAICSX010000052.1 GCA_025936675.1 Sphingomonas sp. | reverse complement strand
GCGCCAGGAATGCGCGGAGGTCCGATGCACTAAGATCGAGCATGCCCGCTGCCACCACTTTTTCACCGCGGTACTGCCCGAGGAAATCGATCAAGCGGTGCGCAGTCGCGACATACGCGCGGACCGTGTGCGGTGACCGGCGGCGATCGTGCTGGAGATGCGAGCCCCACTGGGCCGCGAGTGCGGCCGCGGGGTGAACTATTGCTGCGGTTGAGTCAGCCACTTGCGGATCATAACCGCAAGAGTCCGCCCGAGGAACATCAGCAGTTCGGAGCCGTGCCGGGCATCGAGGTTCAGCTCCGCCCGCTGGCCGAGCGCCAGCAGCCCGCTCGGAAATGGCGCATCGCAATCGACTCGGATCAGCGCTTCGGCGCGAATCAGGTCGCAAGCCGGGCCGAACAGCGGATGGCCGCGCTCGACCTTGCGCATCTCGACCGTTTCGACCGCGTCGATCGCACGCCTGAGAATCGTCGGTTCGACGAGCTGGATTCCGCTGCCGTCTGCACGAAATCCCTTGTCGGCGATGATCAGCGACAGCGCTACCGCATCGATTCCGAGAATCAGCGGCCATTCCTGGGTGACGACGTGCAGCAGCCCGTCGACACCGTCGGACTCGATTGCCGCGAGCACTGCTTCGTGAATCGAGGCGACTGCGCCCGAATGGCCGCGCGCGAAGGCGATCAGATCCTCGTTCGCCTCGCGCGCTTCGCCGAGCCGCTCGCGCAAATGCGCCACCGCGCGCTCTTCGAAGGGGATCACCGTCGCCATTGCGCTGGAGGATAAACCCGCGCCGGTTAATTTCCTACAACGCTGCGGCTGCGCTCACACGTGCCGCACAATAGGCCGCACAATACAAGGGCGGCGGCGCCTTTCGGCACCGCCGCCCGAACGCTTCAAGAACCAGACGCGAAGTCTTAGTTCAGGTGGTTCGACACGTTGTTGAACGTGGTGTTCAGCTTGTTGCCGATGCCCTGCATCGCGCCAATCGCCGCAACGGCGATGAGAGCGGCAATGAGGCCGTACTCGATGGCGGTCGCGCCCTTGGTGTTCTTGATCAGCTTCAGAAACTTGCTCATGGTCTTCGCTCCTCGGTTCCAAGTGCAGAGGCGTTGTCGCCCCAACCTGCAGGTCCACTTCGCAGGATGGATGGAACCTACCGCCGGACCCTTGAGAAATTCTTACTTCGGAGGGTTGCGCAAAGGTTAACGCTGAGCTGTCAAGCTATTGATGTCAGACAATTTTCTGACCGGTGGCTTCCCAGTCCTTAAGGAAGCTCGCGATTCCCAAGTCGGTGAGCGGGTGCTTGAACAGCTGCCAGATGATCTTCGGCGGCGCGGTCACCACATCGGCGCCGAGCTTGGCCGAGTCCACGATATGCATCGGATGACGGATGCTGGCCGCCAGGATCTGCGTGCCGTAATCGTAATTGTCGTAGATCAGCCGGATGTCGGCGATCAGCTGCATGCCGTCGCTGCTGATGTCGTCGAGCCGTCCGATGAACGGCGAAATGAAGGTCGCGCCGGCCTTCGCCGCGAGCAGCGCCTGCGCGGACGAGAAGCACAGGGTCACGTTGACCATCGTCCCGTCGCCGCTGAGCGCCTTGCACGCTTTCAGTCCGGCAGGCGTCAGCGGGACCTTGATCGCGATATGATCGGCGATCTTCCGAAGCACCGCCGCTTCGCGCATCATCCCGTCGTAATCGAGCGCGACGACCTCCGCCGATACAGGCCCGCTGACGACCGATGCGATCTCCTTGACCACGTCGAGGAAGTTGCGCCCGGACTTGTGGATCAGCGAAGGGTTGGTCGTGACTCCGTCGAGCAGGCCGGTTGCTGCTAGCTCGCGGATTTCGGAGATTTCTGCGGTGTCGGCGAAGAATTTCATGATGGTTTGCGCTTGTCCCGGCTTTGTTGGATGCACGGGGCCATAGCCGGTGAGGCCCTGCGCGTCACCAGATTCGGCCAGATTCGGGGAGAGCGGCCAATGAGCGAGCATGTGCGGGTCGAGCGAGATGGCGCGCTTCTCTCGATCACGCTCGCGCGGCCGGAGCGGCGGAACGCCATCACGGTGGCAATGTACGCGGCACTCGCGGATGCAGTCGAGAAGGCTTCGGCTGACCCGTCGATCCGCGTCGTAGCTTTTCGGGGCGAAGGGCAGGACTTCGCCGCCGGCAATGACCTCGCCGACTTCCTCGACGCCTCCACCCGCAACGGCGACGAAATCGCGGTCTGGCGATTCCTGCGCGCACTCGCCGCATGCGAGACCCCACTTGTCGCCGCAGTCCACGGCAATTGCGTCGGGATCGGCACCACCATGCTGCTCCACTGTGACCTGGTCGTCGCTGAGGAAGGCGCTCGCTTCTCACTGCCCTTCGTCGATCTCGGCCTGGTGCCCGAAGCGGCCAGCTCGTTGCTCCTCCCGCGCATTGCCGGCCGGCGCCTCGCAGCGCGCTACCTGCTGCTGGGGGAGCCGTTCGGAGTCGACGAGGCGCTCGCGATCGGTCTCGTCAGTCATCGCGCCAGCGGCGAGCTAGACGCCGCGCTGCGGGCGATCGTCGAACAGCTGCTCGCCAAGCCGCCCGAAGCTCTTCGCCAGACTCAACGTCTGCTGCGGCACGGCGCTCGCGAGGAAGTCCTCGAACGGATGCAGCTCGAAGGCTCCGTCTTCGCCGAGCGGCTCAAGTCTCCGGAAGTGAAGGAGGCGATCACCGCCTTTTTCGAAAAGCGGACACCGGATTTTTCCGGCACGAGCTGAAGCTCAGGTGACGGTGTACACCTTCTTGCTTCGGGTTAGCGTGATCGTCGGACCGCTGAAGAGCAGGAAGTTCATGCTTCGGGTGTAGGTGATCGTCAGCGTCTTGTACCCGGTGCTCGTGGTCGGCGTCTGCACGTCGAACGTACCGCCGGCTGGTCCGAAGAGCTTGGCATTTTCCTGCGCCACGATGTCCGTATCGCTCGGATTGTCGCAGCCGGTGCTGGCATTCGTGTCGGGGATGCACAGCGTCGCGTAGCGCGCTCCCTCGCCGAGCGCGTGCTGCATGCCGGAGTTCGCTTCGTAGAGCTGGCTGCACTCGAAGATGCCGTAAATCATGGTGACAAGCACCGGGAGCGAGATCGCCAGCTCGACGACCGCCGCACCTTGTTGGTTTCGGAGGAGCCGTTTGAGCAGCATCATTGAGTCCTCAGACCGGCGCGGCCGTGGAGCGTGAACGAGCCGTCGGAGTTCGAACCGGGCCATTTGCTCGATGCGAACATCGGCGTGAAATTGTGCGTCACGTCGACCGAAATCCAGCGCGCCTGCACCTGGGTGCTCGAGCAATTCGTATCGTACGTCGACTGACGTACGCCGTTGCATTCGAGCCAATAGTCGACGGTGACGTTGCTTGCCGTCACGTCGGAAAAGCCGGCGGCGGTGGCCGCGCTCACGACTTCATCCTTCAGCGTGTCGTAGGTGCTTTCTGCTGCCTGGTATTGCTGCACCTTTTCAATGGCGCGATAGGCGGCTTGCTCCAGCAGCAGCTTCTGCGAATAGGCGCGGCTGATGTCGGCAACGCCGATCACCACCGTCGCCAGCACCGGTAGCAGCAGTGCCATTTCGATGATGGCGGCGCCGCTCTCATCGCCACGGAGCTTGCGGAACGGCCGGATCATGCGACCAGCCTCACTTTCCTTCCGGTGAAGGCGCCCGCCCCGGAATCCGACGGGCAGACGTTGGAGATGTTGAGATTGCCGGAGTAATAGACCCGGCGCGCGACGAGCTGCAGGCACGAAGTGGACATGCCCGCGGTACCGTTGAAGGTCATCTGCTGGCTCGGGAAGTAGAATGCGCCCTGCAGCGTCGAGCTGGCGTTGCCGTTGATCGTGCTCTGGTTGTTCGCACTATTCCCATCCGTTGCGCGGCGATCCTGATAAATAAGGATTCCTTCGTACGTCGCCGCCACTCCCGTCGCGTCGGTCCCCGGTGCGCTGAGGTTCAGCTGCGCGCCCGCAGTGATGTTGACGTTGCCGATTGATCCGTTCGCGCTGCGGTTGGTGAGAACGAACGTGCATCCGGTGCAGCTGACGTGGGCCTGCGCGCCGACAGTGAGTGAGCCGCCATCGATCACGATGACGCTGTTATCCGGGAACGCGACCGTTCCGGCGATATTGATGTCGCTGAAGCACATCGCACCCGTCGAGCCGCCGATCAGGGCCGTGTAATTGGCCGAATTGAACGAACTCGCCACGATCGTGTCGTTGGTGTTGTTCTCCCGAAGGCTCGGGCAGTTTCCGCTCGGGTAATCCGCGTTCACGGGCGGGTTCACGCTCGCGAACGGGTCCGGCTGCGCGATCGTGAACGGCTGAAGCACGGTGCCGCTCGCCCAGTTGTTGCTTGCGGCAATTCCGCCCACCGCAGCGATCGGGCTCGCGTTCACTTCGGACGAGCCGGTCGCGACCGCTGCAGTCATCGAGGTCGAGTTGGTGATCATGCCGCAGCCGAGGTCGACGTTGGCATTGCCGGTCGCCGTGATTCCGGTCGTCGAGGTATTTTCCAGGCTGACGACGCAATATTTGCCGCCCGGGACGATGGTCGCGGTCGCGCTCGCGGTGATGGTCGGAGTCGCACTCAGGAACATGCCGGAGAAGCTCAGCGGCCGCTGCATGGACACCGTGACCTTCACCGCGTTGCTGTCGGTCGCGTAGGTTCCTGTCGCCGGCGGGTTGACGGCCGAGCAGACCGGCGTCTGCGGCAAATGATTGTTCTTCTTGACATCGTAGCCGATCGGACTCGTGTAAGTCGCGGTCGCGACATTGCTGCAGTCATCCACCGTGTTGCCGCGCACGATCGCGTAAGTTCCCGCCATCGCAGCCGAGTCGGCGACGCGCTGAAGCTGGCGCTTCCACAGCGCCCATTGGATGGTGTCGCTCGCAAGGCCGGCCGAGCCGACGATCAGCGGAAGCGCTGCGCCGGCGATGATCAGGGCGTTGCCCCGCCGGTCGCGCCACAGTTTCTTCAGGAAGCCGAACATGGTCGAATGAACCCCAGCCGGTGAATGCGCATTGGAGTGCTCTAGCGCCGTCAGGGTAAGCGAACCGTTCAGCGCCGTGGTTAACCGGCGTTGACCATGTTCGGCCGCCAAATGCTTGTTTCGCTGTGTCTTAGAACTATAATACACTTCGAAGCCTTGCGGCGTTGACCGGCTTTGCGCCGCGCCGCATGGAGGGCGTGAGAAAGGATTTGAGCCATGGCCACCGAACCGGCGCCGGAGTCAGGGACCGCTACCGACACCGCGACCAAGCCCAAATTGAATCTGAATCCGCCCGAGGCGCTTCAGCCGGTCGAGCCGACCGAGGCGGCGGGTCTCGTTCCGCTCAAGGCCGAGGAAACGAGCGAGCTCGACAAGCGCGTCGCGCAATTCGTCGACGATCTGGCGAAGCTCGATTCCAACAGCCCCGAGTTCGGCAAGAAGGTCGACCAACTGACCGCGATGGGCCGCAAGGAGATCGCCGAGGCCGCCGGCGCGTCGAACCGCTTTCTCGACCGGCCGGTGAAGGCGATCGACAAGGACACGGGCATCGGCGCCGACCTGGTCGAGCTCCGCAGGACGGTCGAATCCCTCGATCCGAAGGAAGCCACGAAGACCAAGAAGCTCCTCGGCATCATACCGTTCGGGAATCGGGTCAATCGCTACTTCGACAAGTACCGCAGCTCGCAGACGCACATCCAGAAAATCCTCGGCAGCCTCGCTGACGGCAAGGACGAGCTGTTGATGGACAATGCCGCCATCGACACGGAGCGCGCGAACCTGTGGAAGACGATGCACAAGCTCGAGCAGATGATCCACATCTCGAAGACCCTGGATCAGCAGCTCGAGGACAAGGCCAACGAGCTCGACGCGACCGAGCCCGCGAAGGCCAAGGCGATCCGCGAAACCGCGCTCTTCTATACGCGCCAGCGCACAACCGACCTGCTGACCCAGATGGCGGTGACGGTGCAGGGCTATCTCGCGCTCGATCTTGTCAAGAAGAACAATGTCGAGCTGGTGAAGGGCGTCGACCGCGCGTCCACAACGACGGTCTCGGCCCTGCGCACCGCCGTCACCGTCGCGCAGGCGATGACCAACCAGAAGCTCGTGCTCGAGCAGATCGGCGCGCTCAACACCACGACTGCGAGCATGATCGATTCCACCGGCGAGATGCTGCGCACGCAGACCGGCGCAATCCACGAGCAGGCGGCGAGCTCGACCATTCCGCTCGAAACCCTGCAGCGTGCGTTCCAGAACATCTACGACACGATGGACCAGATCGATCAGTTCAAGCTTCAGGCGCTCGGCAACATGAAGCAGACCGTCGATACGCTGGGCAAGGAAGTCGAGAAGTCGAAGGGCTACATCGCGCGTGCCGAAGGGGTGAACCAGGCCAAGCTCGAGGGCAGCGCCACATCTCCGCTTACGCCGATCGAGGCAAAATGAGCGAGGTCACGGACAAGGTCGAACGGGCGATCGCGCGCTTCGATCGAGTCACCCACCAGCTCGACCAGCGCGACGGACCGGCGCGAGCCGCAGCGCAGCGGGAGCGGACGCGGCTCAACGCAGGGCTCGGCCGCACCGCAGCGAAGATCGCGATCGCTGTCGTGCTCGTCTGGCTCGCAACCGGAATCGTCGGATTCCTAAAGCCGATCGGCATCTTCGGATTCCTCCTCGCGCTGATTGCCACCGTCGTCGTTGCCGCAGTCCTGATCGCGAGCGGCGGCCGGCAGGTTGTCTCCGCCCCTGCGCCGTCGGCCGATCTCCCCAATGGGGCGATGGTCGACCGGTTCGATTCCTATCTCGTCCGCGTCCGCCGCGCCCTTCCGGCGGCGGCGCAGGCGCAAGTCGACGCGATCAGCGCAGTCCTGCCGGCGCTCAAGCAAACGCTCGAGCGGGTCGATACGCTCGACCCAAGCGCGCAGGATGCCCGGCGCCTGATGTCGATCCATCTTCCCGGCCTGATCGACCGCTACGCGAATGTGCCGGTCGCCTATCGCAAGGAGCAGGACGGCGAAGGCAAGACCGTCGACGAGCGATTGGTCGAGAGCCTCGCCGCCGCGCGCACCGCACTGGCGGAGGTTTCGGAGCAGCTCGCGCGCAAGGACATGGCCGCGTTCGAGACGCAGGGGCGCTTCATCAAGTCGCGCTACGGCGAGCAGGGGATCGAGAGCGAGGGCGCCTCGACCAGTTAGCGATTGCGCGCACGGTTCGCGCCGCTCATGATGTTGTGACGCCAATTGCGGCCGGAGCTGATGGGGATGCAGCTTGCCTTGTCGACAACCGAGCGACCGCCGACGCGCGGGCTTCGGCTGCCGCCGGTCGTTCCGGAGTTCAACGCCCTAACCTACCGGCTGTTCACGGCCGTATGGGGTCTGGTTTTCCTGCTCGCCATCGCCGGGCCGCTGATCGGATTCTATCAGCGCTACACCGAGCCGGCGAACAATTCGCAGCTGCTGCTCGGCAGCCGCGCGGGCTTCGCCGTTTCACCCCGCGACGCGACGCTGGTCCGGTTCACGGTCGGACCGCAGGCTGACGCCGCCGGGGTCCGGCCAGGCGACCGCATCGTCGCAATCTACGGCATCGCGATGCCGCGCTCCATGCCGATGAACGAGGAGGCGCTCGCCGCGCACGCGAGCGATCCCGCGTATATCACGATGGGCAATTTGCTCTACGCGAGCGGCGAGTCCGACGTGCCGATCACCGTCCGCGATCCGGACGGGCACATCCGCGACGTGACGGTCACCACCGGCGAGCAGCACATCGATGCCGGAGCGAAGGCGCTCGGAATCTCGCCCAAGCTGTTGAGCTTCATCGACCTGCTGCAGGTGATCTTCTATCCGTTCCTGCTGTGGGCAGCGTGGCTGCTCCACCGCCGCAATTCGCGCGACATCGTCAGTTCGCTTCTGTCGCTCGCAGTGCTGGTGAGCATCGCGGCCGAGCAGCCCTCTTCGGTGTTCCTGGCCAGCATCGGCGTCCCGCGGCCGGTCAACGTCGCGATGTACGACGTCGGCAACATCCTTCTCCTCACCGGGATCCTCTTGTTCCCGCACGGCAATTTGTCGTGGCGGGTAGTCGCGCTGATCGCCCTTCTGCCGCTGCTGATGTTCCTCCACGGGCAGGTGTACCAGGCCTATTTCGTCTGTTTCATGATCATTGGCGTGCTCGCGATGATCCGCCGGCTACGCCAGACCGAGTCGAGCGAGCAGCGCCAGCAGATCCGCTGGGCGCTGTTCGGGATCAGCACCTATGCTGCATTCCGCTGCATCTACATCGCGTGCGACTATTTCAAATGGTCGACCGACAGCTTTGGTCACCAGCTGCTGGTCGAGATGGCTGCCGGCATCAGTTTTGCGCTCGCCGTGCTGTTCCTCCAGCTCGGGCTTCTCGTCGCACTGCTCCGCTATCGATTGTACGATGCGGAAATCGTCATCGGCCGTTCGGTCAATTTCGCGGTGATCACGCTCGGGGTTGCGGCGGTCTTCGCGGCGGCCGGCGATGCGCTGAAGCAGATCGTCTACAATTATTCCGGCAACAGCAACAACGAAGGCCCGATCATCTTCGCGGCCGCGCTTGCGACGATCATGGTCAACCCCATCCAGGAGCGGGTCGAGCGCTGGTCCGAGAAGAGATTCCAGAAGAACCTCTTCCTGCTTCGAAACGATTTGCCCCAGAGTGTCCGCGACATGCGCGAGACCGCTACGCTCGCAGAAATGCTCGAGGAAATCCTGGCGCAGATCGATCGCGGCGTCCGTGCGGTCAGGGCGGCGATCATCGTCAACGGCTCTGTGCTCACCGCGCGCGGACTCGGCACGGATGAAGTCGAGGCGTGGCGCGCATCGGTGTTCGCGCAAGACTACAAACATGACATTTGCGAGGCCTCAGACCGGCTGTTCCCGATCCGCGTCCCGCTCGTCCCGAGCTCCGACGAAGAAGAGCCGATCGGCTATTTGCTCGTCGGGCCGCGCCCGGACGGGTCGATCCCGAGCCATGCCGAGCAGACCGCGATCAAAGAGGTATCGGAGGACATCGCGCGCGCGATCCGCACCGTCATCAAACGCGAGGCTCGGGAGACGGAGATCGCCGATCTCATCGCCGAAAACGCGCGCCGGATTGGAGCGCTGGAAGCCCTGCTCGGCGCTGGACGCACCGCCGGAAGAAGGTCGAGCGGAACCGCTTGAGGACTCTCAAATTCGTTGGCGGTTCATTGACCCCATTAGAATCAAAGGATAATCCACGCGTAAAGCGACACGGGGGTGTTTTATGTTGCGTGCCTTGGTTTTGACCGGGCTGCTGGCGGTCGCGCCGGTCGCCATCCTGAGCTCCAGCGCGGCGAGGGGACAAGCCGCGAACGAGCAGGCTGCAAGCCCTGCGAAATGCCAGGATACTCCCCAGAAGCAGGCGCGCCGCTCGATGTTCGGAAGCATCATTGGAAGCATCGGCGGCGGAATCCTCGGCCATGCTGGCGCAGCCGGCTCCGTGGTGGCCGCGGCGCTCCCCGCTACCTCATACCTCACCGACGAACTGTTGAAGATGCTCGACTGCAAGGAGCAGCAGCAGGCGGCCAAAGCCACCGATGAGGCGATTCGCGGTGGCGTGGGCACCGAAGTCAGCTGGAAGAGCGACAGCCGCGCCAACGTTTCGGGGACCTCCAAGGTCACCGGCAAGGAGCAGCTCGCCGACGGTGGCGACTGCCTGACGGTGACGGATGTGGTCATCGTCGACGGCGAGGAGACGACCGTGCCGAAGAAGATGTGCAGGGCCAAGGGCGCGAGCGGCTACGCCCGGGTCTGACATGATCTCGGGGCGCATCAAAACGGCCGCCGCGGCCTGTCTTCTACTCGTGAACCTCGCGGCTGCGGAGCCGATGGACCCCGACAACCCGAGCTGCCCCAAGTTCATGAACTGGTCGACCTATCCCGAGATGAAGTTTACGCTCGAGACGATCAACGGGGTACGCGTGCTCAAGGCCGAAGGTCAGATCGATCAGGATGTCCCGGCGAAGCTTCAGGACGCTCTCAAGGCGAACGATCCGGTGCAGGAAATCTGGCTTCGCTCGCCCGGAGGCGATGCCCGCGCCGGCAATGCCGCCGGCAAGATCATTCGCGAAGCCATGATCCCGACCCGCATTCCAGACGGCTGGGCATGCTTCTCCGCATGCAATTTCATGTTCATGGGCGGGGTGATCCGGTACGTCGACCAGGGCGGCATTTTCGCGGTGCACATGTTCACTCACCTCGGCGACAAGGAAGCGGTGCGCTCGGAGATCAAGAAGGGTGATGCGATCGGACTGATCGGCGATGTCGAGCAGGACTCGGCCATGCTCGCGAGCGAGGACAATGATTTCCTGATCCGGATGGGCGTGTCGCGCAAGCTTCTGACGGACGTCATGTATAAGCAGAAGGCGGTCGCCGAAGGCGCCGACAAATCCACGCGCCGGTGCCTGACCCGGGACGAGGATTATCAATACAATGTCGCGACCAAGATCCTGAACTGATCGAAGAGGGAGCTGGAATCATGCGTGCGAAGCCGATGCTGTGGGCCGCAGCCGTTGTAATAGCCCTGAGTTCGACCGCGGCCCTGGCCAATGTCGTCGTGGTGAAGTCGCTCGGCCCCTCGGCCAAGGCCTACCCGCCGGGCAAGACGCTTCCGGCAAACGCCAAGATCACGCTGCAGGGCGGCGATGTCGTGACGGTCCTTGGTCCCAACTCGGCGCAGACGCTGCGCGGGCCCGGCAATTTCGACGCAAGCTCGGTCAGCCTCGCATCCGCCGCGAGCCAGCGCGGTCGCTTCAGCGCGCTCCGCTCGGCCGAGATCGCGCACAATCCGAGCATCTGGGACATCGACGTCAGCCAGAGCGGCAAGGTCTGCGTCGCCGACGCGAACAAGCTTCAGCTATGGCGGCCCGACAGCAGCGGCGCAGCAAGCGTCGAAATCCAGTCGCCCGACGGCAAGAGCCAAAAACTGAGCTGGGCCGCGGGCAAGGCGACTGCCGCCTGGCCGAGCGCGCTCCCGGTGAAGACCGGCACGCAATATCAGATCCAGTGGTCGGAGACTGGCGACAAGAGCAGCCTCGACGTGGTCACTGTCGCCTCGGTCCCGGCGGACCTCCCCGGGACGGCCAAGGTGCTGATCGACAACGGCTGCCAGAACCAGCTCGACCTGCTGGTGTCGAGCGCGAGCAAGGCCGGCCACTAGGCTGGTTCGGAAATCCCGAGTCTCTGCTTCGCAGCCGCCAGCATTGTGTTGAACCGGGGGTCGTCACGGATCGGGTCGAGGTCCGGATCGACTCCGAGATGCTTGATGTGGGTCGGGCTCTCCGTCTGCTCGAAGTATGGCTGCAGAACGTCGAGCGCTCGGTCCTTGTCGTTGAGGTGCACCGACAAGGCGCAAGCCAGATTGTAGCGCATGAGGAGATTCTCGGGATCGAGCAGCAAGGCGCGGTCGATCCAGTCTCTCGCTCTTTGCGCGTCGCCGACTGCGGCCAAGGCGTTCGCACCGGAAGCGATTGCTTGCGCATTCGCGGGATCCCGTGAGATCGCCTTCTCGACACGTTCGACGGCCAATTTGCCAGCCCGCACCATGGCCGCCTTATCGCCCATGGCTTGGTAGCAGCTCATGACCATGGATTGATTGTGCCAATCGGTGTCCATGAGCGCCGCGGCCTTTTCGAAGTAGGGAATTGCATCCTGGACCCGGCCTTGCCGGAAAATGAGGCGAGCGGCTTCTCGATTCACTTCCCACGAGTCCGGATCGAGACGGAGTGCTTCGTCGATCTCCCGATCCGCTTCCGCCATCTGTCCTTGTTCCTCGAGCAGATGCGCCTTTACGCAATGAGCTTCGGCAATGTCGGGATTGATCGCGAGCGCGCGCTCGGCTGCCGGCAACGGATTCTCGTTCTTGCCATGCCATTGACGAAGCTGGGCTTGTGCTAGCGCCATCAATGCCCATGCCTGGGCGTAGCTGGGGTCGAAAGAGAGCGCCTGCTGGCAAATCCTTACGATTGTCTGGTCTCGCCGGATGTCGCCGTAATTGCCACTGACCCACTGCTGCCGCGCCATCAGGTATAGATTGTAGGCCTCCACGCTCGAGGTGCCCCGGGTCTCGATCGCCTTCTTCTCGTTCGGAAGCAGCTTCACTCGAAGCGCGGCCACGATCGCTTTGGAAATCTCGTCCTGGATCGCGAAAATGTCGGTGAGGTCCCGGTCGTAGCGCGCAGCCCAGACGTGGTCGCCCTTGGTCCCGTCGATCAGCTGGCCGGTGATCCGCACCCGATCACCCGCTTTGCGCACGCTCCCTTCGAGTACGTGGGTGACGCCGAGCCTTTC
>JAICSX010000011.1 GCA_025936675.1 Sphingomonas sp. | reverse complement strand
GGAACCTCCAGCATCGCGCCGAACTCGATCCTCTTGGGGATCTTGCGGTGACCCTTGCGCGCCCATTCGACCTGCTCTTCGAAGAGCGCCCTCGCCTCCTCGAACTCCCATGGCTCGGAGACCATCGGGAACATGACTCGAAGGATCTTCCCACCGGAGGCTTCGATCAACGCCCGCGCCTGGGCCTTCATCAACGTCGAGCGCTCGAGCGAAAGACGCAGCGCCCGCCAGCCCATCGACGGATTCTCGGCCTGTTCCTCGACATCGTCAGTGAGGTAGGGAAGCGCCTTGTCCCCGCCGATGTCGACCGTGCGAAAAACCACCGGACGGTCGCCGGCGGCCTCGAGCACCTTGGTGTAGAGGCGCAGCTGTCGGTCGCGCCCTGGAAGCGTCGCGGAGACCAGAAACTGGAACTCGGTCCGGAACAGGCCGATGCCGTCGGCGCCGGTCATCGGCAGAGTCACCGCATCTTCGGCGAGGCCGGCATTGACCATGACGCTGACCTTCACGCCATCCGTCGTTTTCGCGGGGAGACTTCGAAGTGCCGCGAACTCGGCGCGGCGCTTTTGGCTCAGCGCCATGCGATGGTCGAAGTTGGTGACGAGGTGGCGCGTCGGCCGGATCATCACGCTACCGGCATCGCCATCGACGAGGATCAACTCGCCTTCGTCGGCGCTGTGGCGGATGTCGTGAAGGCGCCCGAGCACGGGGATTCCAATCGCCCGCGCGACGATCGTCATGTGCGAAGTCAGTGAACCTTCCTCGAGCAGCACGGCCTTCAGCCGGCGCCGATCATATTCGAGCAGGTCAGCCGGACCGAGGTTACGCGCGATCAGCACCGAATCGTGCGCAAGGCCCGTCTGCGCCGCAGTGCCGATCCGGCCGGACACGATCCGGAGCAGCCGGTTCGAGAGGTCCTCGAGGTCATGCATGCGTTCCTGGAGCAGCGGATCGTCGATCTCCTGCATCCGCGCCCGCGTCCGCTGTTGAACGCGCTCGATCGCCGCTTCCGCCGTGAGTCCGCTGTCGATTGCCGAATTGATCCGCCGCGACCAGCCTTCGTCATAGGCGAACATGCGGTAGGTCTCGAGAATCTCCTGGTGCTCGCCCGTCGTGCCGAACTCGGCATCGCGAGCCATATTGTCGATCTGCTCGCGCATCTTTCGGAAGGCGGAATAGACGCGCTCACGCTCGGCCTCGACGTCCTCGGCGACGGTATGCTCGACGATGATGCGCGGCTCGTGGAAGACCGCGTGGCCCTTGGCCATTCCGGCAACGAGCTTGAGGCCGGAGAGACGGAGCGGCCCGGCGCTTCTGAGGCGGCTTCGGCGAGCGCCGTCGACCAGCCGGGCGCCCGCGATCATCTCAGAGAGGACCATTGCGACGGTCTGGAGCGCTTCGATCTCGACGTCCTCGTATCGCCGCGGTTCGGCATGCTGGACGGCGAGGACTCCGATCGGGCTTTCGAGACGGACGATGGGCACGCCGGCAAAGCTATGGAAGCGCTCTTCGCCGGTCTCGGGTTTGTAGAGGAAGGCCGGGTGCTCGGCGGCTTCAGCCAGGTTCAGCACGCGACCCTCGGCGGCAATGGTCCCGACCAGGCCGTCGCCCATTCTCAAGCGTGTGACGTGCACCGCCTCTTTCCTGAGACCATGAGTCGCGAATAGCTCGAGGACATTGTCGCGCAGCAGATAGATCGAGCAGACGTCGCTATCCATCTTGTCGGCAATCAGATCGACGACCTGGTCGAGCTTGCTTTGTGCCGAGCCGCGCTTTGCCATGATCTCATGGAGGCCGACGAGAATCTCACGGGCGGACGCGGCGGCTGACAGAGGCATCGCCTGAAGCGGCTATCAGATCGACCGCGCGCGTGTCACGCACCGATGAGCGAGTGCGGACGCGCTCCGCGGAATTGTGCGATTAGCGGTACCAGCCGCTGACGGACTCCCATTGAGCGTCACGCTTCATTCGCTGCATCATGTCGTCGGCCACCGTGCAGTCGAAGCGGACACCGCATTTGTCTTCCGATCGCCACATCACCGTCGCCATCGAATCGAATGGCCCGACGACGACGAAGACGTCGTCACCGGGAGGCGGTAAATCGCGCGCGTCGAGCTTGGCGCCTTCCGGCGAAAGGTCGGAAACGATGACCGAGCGCGACCGGCCGAAACCGAGCGCCGAGCCGGCAAGGGTAACGGGTTCGCGGGTCGATTGGCGTCGACAATCATGTTCCACGATCGATCTCCTGATCGGACCCGTCGAATCTTGTCATCGCTTCAGCGCAAGCGAAACCGCCGAGTTTCGAGCGTTCCGCGACGGGACGGTCAGCTAATCCGGATAGTCAGAAGTCGGACTTCACTGAGGGCCAGGCGTTCACAACTATGAATTACAATCCGGCTTTCCCATCAGCCGTGCCGCCCATATGTCCATACCCATGAGAACCTCTTTCGATTCTGACAATGTGAATTTCCCCGGCGCGGGAGCTTCGGGCCCGGCGCGGGCCTCGGCACCCGGACGTTGCTACGTAAACCCGGTACTCGACGAAGACTTCCCCGACCCTGCCGTCATCCGTGCGGCGGATGGTTATTATTACGCTTACGCGACGCAGACTCTTCGCAACGGCGAGTGGATCAACATCCAGGTGGCGCGGTCGAAAGACCTCATCGACTGGGAGCAACTCGGCGATGCGCTTCCGCAAAAGCCCGAATGGGCGCGGACGACCCAGGACTTCTGGGCCCCGAGCGTGATCTTCGATGGGAAGACCTATTTCATGTATTTCTCGGCGACGCCCGACGTCTGCCATAGTCATGAGCGCGGCCATGCGCTTGCGGTCGCGACGTCGGAATCACCCGAAGGTCCGTTCGTCGACATGGGCATGCCGCTGCTGCTCGGCATGGGCTTCGAATATATCGATCCGATGGCGTTCGACGACCCTGTGACGGGGCGGCACTTGCTCTACTGGGGCTCGGGGTTCCAGCCGATCAAGGTCCAGGAACTTGCCCCCGATCGGATGTCCTTCGCTCCGAACAGCACTCCGACCGACCTCATCTGGCCCAACGGCGAGAACGGTTCCTTCCCCCGTCTCGTCGAAGCGGCGTGGGTGATCTACCGCGAGCCTTATTACTATCTCCTCTATTCAGGCGACAATTGCTGCGGCCCGGACGCCGATTACGGCGTGATGGTCGCGCGCTCCGAAAGCCCGGTCGGGCCGTTCGAAACGCTGGAGCAGGCGAAGGGCGTGCCGCATAGCCTGATCCTGTTCAAGAACGACGAGTGGCTGGCGCCCGGTCACAACTGCATCGCCGAAGACAGCGACGGCGAATTTTGGATCGTCTATCACGCGATCGACGTGAACAAGCCACGGCAGACGCAGCAGGACGAGATCAACAGCCGGCGGATCCTGCTCATCGATCGCGTCGAATGGCATGACTGCTGGCCTTGGGTCGGCACGCCATCGCACGAGCCACAGGAAGCGCCGGCTACCTAGCGCCTCGACGCGAGGGATAGCCGCGGCCGCGCCTGCTCGCCCATCCCGTCGAACAGCTCACGCTGCAGCTCGAATTCGGCGAGCAGGCGCTCATCGACGTGACGCGTGCCGTTGGCGACGACGGTCGAGAACAGGCCCGTTTCGGCATGGCGTGAGTTATCCCAGCCGGGATAGGCCGTGATCGGGTACCAGCAGATGCCGCGGATGTCGGCGCCGCGGCTCATGGCGTCGCGAACCTCGTTGCAGACATAGTGGAGCCAAGAGGGCTTGCCCGTGCCTTCGGCGCCGGTCTCGGAAAGGAACAGAGGCTTGCCGTAGCGCTCGCCCATTTCGATCAGCATGTCGGCAAGTGGGCGATATTCGTGGTGGCCCATCGGGATCGTCGGGCCGTTCCAGTACCATTGGTTGTGCGGGTAGAAGTTCCACCCGACGACATCGACGAGCGAGGGATCGCCGCCGAGCTCCGGTTCGGCTCGTCCGGTGATCCAGTCGTAGGCTTGGTACATCCCCTGGAGGTTTCGCTCAGCACCGCGCACGTTCTGACGCCTGCGGTCGTGCGGGGCGATGTGGATTAGGGGCTCGGCCCAGATGATCGTCGAACGCGGCCATTCGCGCTTGATCGCTTTGGCAGCGCTGATCGCAGTCTTGACGAGCTGACGCTTCATCCATCCTTGTTCGTCGGGTCCGACAAGCGGGAAATAGCCGTCATCGACGGCCCAGGCGAGAAAGTTGATCTCGTTCAGCGGACAGACGACCGGAGGGCGCTTGCTGATCGACTGCTGCTGCTCGAGCGCGGCAATAGCGAAGTCGGTGAAACGGTCGGGGAAGTCGTCGGCGCCCTGATCGATGCAGTCGGGCGAGCCATAGTGGAACAGGTCCCAGATGACCTGCAGCCCCGCCTCCTCCGCGGCCTCGATCATCGGCAGCCAGCTTGACCAGTCGTACTTGCCGGGCGTCTTCCCGATCAGGTGCCAGCGGGTGCCGTCGCGGATCGTGCCGAAGCCGAAGCGCTTGCACAGGCGATAGTCTTCCAGCACGTGCTTGTCGTGGCCGGTGGCTTTGATGAGGTCGAGACGAACGCCATCGCGCCGCCTGTGCGACGAGCATTCGAAGCCGGCCATGAACCAGCTGTCAAAGGTCGTGCTCATCAATTCCCTCGCGCGCCAATAATGCGCGAAAGCCTAATTGGAGCCATTTGCAATAGCTAAGCGCCGCCGGCTTACTTGACGACCAGCA
This sequence comes from Sphingomonas sp., assembly GCA_025936675.1. The sequence goes on along the minus strand of JAICSX010000011.1, from coordinate 57,810 downwards.
GTTCCACCGAGCCGGAAATGAGCGTCGGGCGGCCGCCTGCCGCGGGCGGCGGACCGAACTTCGCGCCCATCACGTAGACAGCTCCAGTGGACGAGTCCACGGCACCGGTTCGGGCGCCCACTTCGGTCTGCACGGTGGCGAACTTGCGCGGCAGCGGGCCGCTCGTGTCGATCACCGCCAATGTCCCGTCGCCCCCACTCGGAATGTAAGCGCGGTGACGCGCCGGGTCGGCAAAGGCCCCGTCGGGACGAGGGCCGATGGGAATGCCCCCGAGCAGCTTGAGATCGCTCGCGCGGACAATCTTGGCGACGCCGTTCGCGCAGGCGGAGATGAGCACGCCCGGGCTGACGTAGGTGAGGCCGGTGGGGTGCTGGCAGCCGGTGAGCGGAATAGTTCGCGCGACCTTGCGGCCGGCGATGTCGACCTCCGCCAAGTCGCCTTTGTCCGACAGATTGACGAACAGGTGCCCGCGACCGTCGATCGCCGCAAATTCAAGGCCGCTTCCAAGATTGATCTTGCCGACCTCGGTGCCAGCGCGCGGGTCGACGATGCTGATGGTGCCGGAGTCTCCGTTCATCACCCAGACGTCGCGCGTGCTTGGCTCGTAGATCGTGGCGTCGGCGTCGGGGTCGGTCTTCACTTCCGCCATCACCTTGCCGGTGAACTTATTGAAGACAATCGCCGAGCCCGCCGCTTCTGTCGCGACGGCGAGATCAGTCCCCGGAACCGCTGTGACCCCATGGAAGCGCGTGCCCTTGATCAAGTCGGGCGTGACCGCGCCCGTGCGCGTATCGATCGCGTCCACGCCATCGGTGCGGGAAACGAACACGCGGTGAGATTCCGGATCGACTGTGAGGATGTCCCAGCCGCCATCGTGAAGGGCTATTCTTTGGACGACCTGCTGTTGAGGAGGAGCGGCGGCAACCAGCAACGCGGCAGACAGGCCAAGCAACAGCATCTTCATCTACGGATCCCCTTCCGGGGGCAACTGTTCCACGAGGTCGCTGCCGCGCCAAATGAAATGATGTTCAGCCGCGGCTTTCGAGCGCCGCGGCGGCCTCGTCAACCAGCTCCTGGATGATCGCGGCGACCGGCTCCTCGCGATTGACCATGCCGACCGACTGGCCGGCCATGACCGAGCCGCTTTCAACGTCTCCGTCGATCACCGCGCGGCGCAGCGCTCCGGCCCAATAATGTTCGATCTGGAGCTGGGCTTCGGCCATCTCGACCGCTCCCTTGTCGAGAAGGTCGGCGACTTCGCGCTGCTTGGCCGCGAAGTTCACCATTTCCTGATTCTTGAGCGCGCGGACGGGGATAACTGGAAGCCGCGGGTCGATCTGGACCGAAGGGATGGCATCACGCGCCGAGGCGCGGATGAACGCCTTCTTGAAGTTGGGATGCGCGATGCACTCGTGAGCGCAGACAAAGCGCGTGCCGAGCTGGACCCCTACGGCGCCCATCTCGAGGTAGGCCGCAATCGCCTCGCCGCGGCCGATCCCGCCGGCAACAAAAACCGGGATGTCCTTGGCGACGACGGGGAGGATTTCCTGCGCCAGCACCGATGTCGAAACTGGGCCGATGTGCCCGCCGGCCTCCATGCCTTCGATCACCAGCGCGTCGGCGCCCGACCGCATCAGCTTCTTCGCGAGCGCGAGCGCCGGGGCGAAGCAGACGAGCTTCGCGCCGCTCGCCTTGATCCGCTCGATCGCTCCGCCCGGAGGCAATCCCCCCGCGAGCACTACGTGGCCGACACCGTGTTTCGCGCAGACGTCGATGAGGTCGGAGAGCTGCGGATGCATGGTAATCAGATTGACGCCGAACGACCGCTTGGTTCGCTTTTTGGTCTCCCCTATCTCCGTGTCGAGCAGCTGCGGGCTCATCGCGCCGCACGCGATCACGCCGAAGCCACCGGCCTCGGAAATTGCTGCAACCAGGTGGCGCTCCGAGATCCAGCTCATCGCCCCACCCATGATCGCGACGTCGCAGCCGAGGAACTCGGTGCCGCGATGCATCAGCTCCTTGAGGCGAGCATGGCCGACGCTGGAGTGAACCGCGCGCGGCTCGGCAATCAACCCTTCGCCGCTCACGCCGCTTGCTCCGCATCGAGGCCAAAGGCGCTGTGGAGCACACGCACCGCAAGCTCGGTATATTCCTCCGGCAGCAGGACCGAGACTTTGATCTCCGAGGTCGAAATGGCGAGGATGTTGATTCCGCGCTCTGCAAGGGTCTCGAACATCTTCGCGGCAATACCCGCGTTGGAGCGCATGCCGATGCCGACGGCGCTCACCTTCACCACATTGGTGTCGGTCAAAATCTTGTCGAAGCCGATTGCTGCCTTGGACTTTTCGAGCTCTGCAACGGCGTGGGCCAGCGATGCCGTCGGCACGGTGAAGGTGAGGTCGCTCTTCTCGCCGGTGCGGCCGCTCTGGACGATCATGTCGACGTTGATGTTGGCGGCCGCGAGCGGCGCGAAGATCGAGGCGACCGTCCCCGGCTTGTCGGGCAGGCCAATGAGCGTGATCCGCGCCTCATTCTTGTCGTGGGCGATGCCCGTGACGAGCTGGCGTTCCATGTTGATCTCCTCGATTCTTTCGTCCGAGACGATGAGGGTTCCGGGTCTGTCTTCGAACGACGAAAGGACCTGCAGCGCCATGTTGTAGCGCATCGCAAGCCCCACCGAGCGGGTCTGCAGCACCTTGGCGCCTACCGACGCCAGCTCCAGCATCTCCTCATAGGTGATGGCGTCGAGCTTGCGGGCGCGCGGGACGATACGGGGGTCGGTCGTGAACACGCCCTCGACATCGGTGTAGATGTCGCAGCGGTCGGCCTTAACCGCCACCGCAAGCGCGACCGCGGATGTATCGGATCCGCCACGACCCAGCGTCGCGAGATCGCCTTCCGCCGTAATCCCCTGGAATCCCGGGATGATCGCGATGCCGCCCTTTGCGAAGACGTCCTCGAGGATGTTCGCTTCGATGTGGTCGATCAGCGCGGACGAATGGCCCGAGGCTCGGATCGGAAGCTGCCAGCCCATGTAGGACCGGGCGTTGACACCCATTCCCGATAGCGTGATCGCAAGAAGGCCCGCAGTGACCTGCTCGCCCGATGCCACGACCACGTCATATTCGCGGGGATCGTAGAGCGGCGCGGCTTCTTTACAGAGCTGTACTAGTCGATCGGTTTCCCCGGCCATCGCGGAGACGACCACCGCAAGCTGATTACCGCGGTCCCCCTCTCGCTTCACAAGCCCGGCGACATGGCGGATGCGTTCGATGCCCGCCATCGAGGTGCCGCCGAATTTCATCACGATACGGGCCATTGCGGGCGCGGCTTTAGCTGCTGGGCGTTGCCGCGCAACCGGTGAGCCACTCGGGGACGCGGTCCGCGGCGATCAGACGATCGACGTCGATCCTCGGCCGGACCACGGCCCAGCGGTCGCCGTCGACGAGAACTTCGGGCGTGAGCGCGCGCGAATTGTACGTGCTCGACATCGCGGCGGCATAAGCCCCGGCGGTACGGAAGACGACGAGGTCGCCGGCGGCCACTTCATCCATCCTTCGCCCCGTCGCGAACGTATCGCCGGTCTCACACACCGGGCCGACGACATTCGCCGTCCAGCTTCGGCCGTTCGGGCGGACGGCGTCGATCCGGTGCCAGGCGTCGTAAAGCGCCGGGCGCATCAGGTCGTTCATCGCAGCGTCGACGATCACGAATGGGTCGGTCGCGCCAGGCTTCACGCGAATGACGCGCGAGAGCAGCACCCCGGCATTGCCGACAATCAGCCGACCCGGCTCAAACACCAGGCGCGCATTCCAGCCGTCGGTAACTCGGCAGACCATCGCGCCATAATCTTCAGGAGTAGGTGGCTGCGGCTGCTGCGGATCATACGGAACTCCCAAACCGCCACCGAGGTCGGCGACCCGAATGTCGTGCCCCGCCGCGCACAGCTCCGTGATCAGCTCGCCGACACGGGTAAATGCCCGTTCGAGCGGATCGAGGCTCGTGAGCTGGCTTCCGATATGGACTGCGACACCCTGCACCGAGAGGCCGGGCAAAGACGCGATTCGCCGATAAGCTTCGGCTGCCTCGCGGATTGCGATCCCGAATTTGTTCTCCGCCGCTCCGGTGGTGATCTTCGCATGGCCACCGGCGCCGATGTCGGGATTGACGCGCAAGCCGACTGATGCCGTTCGCCCCATCGCCGTAGCCACTCCCGACAGCATCTCGGCTTCCGCCAAGGACTCCAGGTTGAACTGGTAGAGCCCGCCCTCGAGCGCGAGCCGCATCTCATTCTCGGTCTTGCCGACGCCCGAAAAGACGATCTTGTCAGGCGCCACTCCGGCCGCAATCGCTCGCCGATATTCGCCCCCTGAGACAACGTCCGCGCCAATCCCTGCTTTCGCCAAAGTCGCGATGACCGCGCTGTTGGGATTGGCCTTCACCGCATAAGCGATGAGCGGATCGGCCAGCCCTTGTAGCGCCGACCGAAGCGCCTCCACATGCCGGCACATCGTCGCGGTCGAATAGACATAGACGGGTGTGCCGACCTCGCGTGCGATCTCGGCGAGCGCCACGTCCTCGCAGAAAAGCTCTCCACCCTTGAGTGCGAAATGATCCATCTGCGGCCCCAACGCACGAGGTTCTTCCCCTTTGCAAGCCTCGGGCGCATGAGAGAGCCATGAGTGTCACCACGATCGTCGCCGAAGAAGCCGAACGGTTCGGCAAGCTCGCCGCCGATTGGTGGGATCCGGACGGCTCGTCGGCAGTGCTTCACAAGCTCAACCCGGTTCGGCTCAAGTATATCCGAGACCAGATCGATCAACACTGGCAGGTCGACGAATGTTCGCGCACGCCGCTCGAGGGTATGACCTCGCTCGATGTCGGTTGCGGCGCGGGGCTGCTGACGGAGCCGCTCACGCGATTGGGCGCGAAGGTAACGGGAATCGATGCATCATCTGAGGTCATCGCCGTCGCTCGTGCACACGCGTCGGCCATGGACCTAGAGATCGATTATCGGGTCGGCGACGTGCAGGCGCTCGAAGGCCAGTTCGACCTCATCACCTCGATGGAGGTGATCGAGCATGTTGCGGATCCTCGCGCATTCGTGAAAGCCCTGGCGAAATGCCTCGCGCCCGATGGCCTGCTCGTCATGTCGACCCCGAATGCGACCAGGCTGTCGCGCCTGATGATGATCACCATCGGCGAGGGCACTGGCCGGATTCCGCGCGGAACCCACGATTTCGACAAGTTCATCACGCCCGATCGCATGAAGCTCCTGCTCGCCGACGCGGGCCTCAAATGCCTCGACGTCGACGGCATCGCCTGGTCGCCGGCGCGCGGGTTGCACCTCAGCGATGACGTCCGGCTGAATTACTTGGTCTCAGCAATCAAGGCTTAGCGCTAAAAGCCGACTCCAATGGTGAGCAGGAGCCGGTTGCTCTTCTCGCGCGGCGCGATCTCAACCGACGTCAAATGGATCCGCGCCTTCACTCCAGCTCCAAGGCTTGCTTCCGCGCGGATCTTCCGCTGCGCGTAGGTCTGCGGCAAAGGCGGCAATCGATAGCGTCGTTCCTTCTCGCGCGATCCGCAAATGACAATCGCGGCCTGATCGCCGGCATCGCATGGGCTGCTCACCGCTCTCTCGATCTGCAGTGCATCGGGAGCCGTGGACGCCAAGACCAAAAACCACGCGGCAATCATCCGGGGAGCGCTTCACCATGGTTGCTGTGCGCCCCCGTGTAGCTTCGAACTGCAGCTAGTGAAACGCGGCAAGCTCAACTCAGCTGGGCGCGATTCAACCACAGCCCGCACATAACCGCCATTAATCATCTGGCCCAATTCGGGACGTGCCCTAAGCCTTTGATATTCCGAATCTTAGGCCGGGGGGCCAGCCCAATGGGTTTTCTGTTCAACTTCTCCGCGCGCGACATCGCGATCGACCTCGGCACCGCCAATACCGTCGTTTACGTGCGCGGCGAGGGCATCATCACTAGCGAGCCCTCGGTAGTCGCGATGGAGACGATTAGCGGCGTCCGGAAAGTCCGTGCCGTCGGCGACGATGCCAAGCTGATGATGGGCAAGACACCCGGCAATCTGCAGACGATTCGTCCTCTTCGCGCAGGGGTCATCGCCGACCTGGAGGTCGCCGAGGAAATGATCAAGCATTTCATCCGCAAGGCGCACGGCGGGCCGAGCCGCTTCGCGCGCGGTCCCGAGGTAGTGATCTGCATCCCGTCGGGCGCGACCAACGTCGAGCGGCGCGCCATCCGCGATGCGGTGACCAATGCCGGAGCCGATCGCGTTTCGCTGATCGAGGAGCCGATGGCCGCCGCGATCGGCGCCGGTCTTCCCGTAGCCGAGCCGATCGGTTCCATGGTCGTCGACATCGGCGGTGGAACCACGGAAGTCGGCGTGATCTCGCTCCAGGGCCTCGCGCTGTGCCGCTCCTCGCGGGTCGGCGGCGACAAGATGGACGATGCCATCGCCTCCTATGTCCGCCGCAACTACAATTTGCTGATCGGCGAAGGCACCTCAGAGCGCGTGAAGCTCGAGATCGGATCTGCCGTTCGCCCAGGCGACGGCGAGGGCCTCAAGACTCTTGTCCGCGGCCGCGATGTCGGACGCGGAATGCCCGGTGAAGTGGAACTCACCCAGGCGCAGGTCGCGGATGCGCTGAGCGAACCCGTGAACCAGATCGTCGAGGTTGTTCGAACCGCGCTCGAGCATACGCAGCCGGAAATTGCTGCGGACGTTATCGACCAGGGGATCACCATGACCGGCGGCGGGTCGCTGCTGCGTGACTTCGCGACGGTCCTCCAGGATTCGACCGGGCTTCCAGTCCATGTCGCCGACGATCCGATGAGCTGCGTTGCGCTTGGCGCCGGGCGAACGCTAGAGGACCAGGTTTACCGGGGCGCGTTAATCGCCGCTTGAGCATTTGATGTTAGTTCCGGGCCATGCCCACGAGCTTCCTCGGCCTGTTCTTCTTCTCGACCGCGCTGTCGTTGGTCGCGACCTTCGTCGCATTCGTCGTTCAAACGGTCGTCCGACGCTTCAAGGCGCGCACCCGCTAAAAATCGACCTTGTCGTAGTGCGCGGGGGGGACAATGACTTCCATCCGCTCGGCCAGAAGCGGCCGGAAGCAGGGCCGCGACTTCATCACCGCATACCAGTCCTTGGTCTGCTTGTGCCCGCGCCAGTCGAGCGCACCTAGATAGTCGATCACGCTGAGGTGTGCCGCCGCTGTGAAATCGGCAAGGCTTAAGCCTGGGCCAGCAAGCCAGCGCCGATGGTCGAGCAGATAGTCCAAATAATCGAGATGCTCGGAAGCGACACGCATCGCCTCGCGAAGGACGCGCGTGTCGGGGCTCTCGCGGCTGACGAGCCGTTTCCGCATCCGCTCGTTCATCAGCGGCTCGACGGCTTCGCGGTAGAGCTTGATGTCGAACCATTCGGTCATTCGCCGGATCTCGGCGCGGAGCGCGCCATTGCCGTGGACCATCGGCATGCGATCGACCGTCTCGTCGAAATATTCGACGATCGGCTGCGACCCGATCAGCGTCACCGCCTGGTCGGGCTCGACCATCACCGGGGTCTCGCCCGCCGGGTTCAGGTCCATGAACTCGTCGCGCTTCTCCCAGGGGTTCTCGCGCACCAGCTCGTGGCCGACGCCCTTCTCGGCGAGGACGAGCCGGACCTTGCGGGAAAAGGGGCAGAGCGGGAACTGGAAGAGCTGCCACATCGCGCGGCAGCTTTAGCGGCTCGGCGCGGGGCGTCTAGCGGCGCGGGTAATTCGGATCGGGAAGATTCGAAACCGCGCGTTCGACCGAGCGCTGCACGTCGTCGACGTCCTGCATCACCTGCGGCAAGGCGCGGTTGATCGCCTGCATCCTGCGTTGGATCTGTGGGGCGACGCTGGCGACCTTGCGCTGGACATCGCGGTCGAAGTTCGGGTCCTTGCGGCGGACGATATCGCCGACCGTCTCGTTGCGCTCTCGCGGCGTGGCTTCACGCCCTTCGAGCGCTGCCCGCATGTCACCGACGCGGATGTTGAGCAACGCGGTTGAAACTGCCTGCATCGTCCGCGCGAGCTTCATTGCCGCCGCGGGGTCGGTTAGCTCCGGCGGGAGCTGCACGATCGGCGGAGCCTCCTGTGCGACCGCAGGCGTCGCGACGAGCAGCAGAGGCAGGAGGATCAGGCTCTTACGCATCGGAATCACCATCTAAGCCTCTGAATTATCAGCCGCTCGCCGATTTGACGCAAGTTAAATCAGTGTCCCAGCGTGAGCCAGGCGAGCGCCGCCGCGCCGGCAATGATCCGGTACCAGGCAAAGGGCGCGAAGCCATGGCGCGAGATGTAATGGACGAAGGCGCGCACCACGAGGAGTGCCACGACGAAGCTGACGACGAAGCCGATTGCGATCGTCCCGAAGCCGACCCCGGCGCCGGACATGATCTCGTGGCGATGCTTGACGACCTCCAGCGTGGTCGAGCCGAGCATGGTCGGGATCGCAAGGAAGAAACTGAACTCCGCGGCCGTCCTGCGTTCGACGCCGAGCGACAGCGCGCCCATGATCGTTGCGCCCGAACGGCTGACTCCGGGGATCATGGCGAGGCATTGCGCGATGCCGATCCCGAGCGCCGTCTTCGCGGGCATTTCGGCAACACCGACCGTGTCATTGCGCTTGGCCAGCCGTTCAATCACCAGGATCGCGATACCACCGAGAATAAGCGCAATCGCGACCACTTTCGCGTTCCCGAGCAAAGCTTCGATATGCTTGATCAGCAGGAAGCCGAGAATGCCCGACGGAAGGAAGCCGATCACGACGTTGCGGACGAACCGCCACGAGATGGCGTTGCGCTTGATCAGCCCTTCCAGGACCGCCCAGAAGGTCCGCCAATAGAGGACAACGATGGCGAGGATCGCGCCCAGCTGGATGATGACGTTGAAATAGGCCCATTTCTCGGCGTCGAAGCCGAGAAGCTCGGTCGCAAGGATCAAGTGACCCGTCGAGGATACGGGCAGGAACTCGGTTACGCCCTCGACGATGCCGAGGATGATCGCGATCAGGAGGATTGGCATCGGGCGAAGTCAGCCGATCAGTTGGTCGCGGTCAAATTGATTCGACGGCCGGTGAAGCGGTTCCCCCGGAAGCGGCCGAGCCACTCGTAGCCGACGGCGGCGAGCGGCGTCGGCTTGATCCAGAACGCTTCGAGGCCGGGCAGCTCACCCGACGGCACATTGTCGCGCTGGAGCATCAGCCACTGGTCGCGCGTCAGCGGCGCTCCCGGCAGCCAGCCAAGCTTTGACAGCAGGCTCCCGAACATATCAGGCATCGGCATGATCTCGGGCGTCTGGCCGGTGATTTCGAGAATTGCCTTATGGAGCTCGACCATGCTCATCACCTGGGGGCCGCCGATCTCGTACGTTTTGCCGCCGTACGTCTTCGGGTCGAGCGCGGCCATGCCGATAGCGCGGCCGAGGTCGCGGACATAGACGGGCTGGAAGTTGCGCTTGCCGGCGATGACTGGAAGGAATGGCAGCCGCGCCATCCCTGCGAAGCGGTTGGTGAGATTGTCCTCAGGTCCGAAAACGAGCGAGGGCCGGACGATGGTCGCGCCGGGGAATACCTCGCGTATCGCGGCCTCACCCTCGCCCTTCGTCCGGCCGTAATTGGACTCCGACGCGGCATCGGCGCCGATCGCCGATACGTGGACAAGCGCTTTCGTTCCGGCATCACGCGCGGCTTCGGCGACGTTGCGCGCGCCCTCGACGTGCGTCGCGCGCATCTTCGCGCCGAATGCGCCGCAGAGGTTCACCACGGCGGTCGCGCTCTTGACCGCGTTGCGTACGCTGTCCGCGTTCGAAATGTCGGCCTTCTCGAACCCGAACTGCCCAACCTGGGCAAGCGGCTGAAGGAAATAGTCGTTGCGCGGATCGCGCGTCGCGACGCGAACCCTGACGCCACTCTTGAAAAGATATTCGCAGACGTAGCGGCCGATGAAACCGGCACCGCCGAATACCGTCACCAGCTCTTCGTTTCGCTCGATCATCGCCTGGCGCGATAGACTTCGAGTTCCTACGTTGACAAGGCGGGCTGGCGACCCTTAAGCGCCGCGGCCTGCCAAAAGCTTGACCGTGCCCAGGTGGCGGAATTGGTAGACGCACCAGCTTCAGGTGCTGGCGCTCGCAAGGGCGTGGAGGTTCGAGTCCTCTCCTGGGCACCATCGTCACGCGCAGGACTGCCGGGGGCAGTCCGAGCATGACGATCCGAGCGCAGCAAGGTCGCCGAGACTTGCGCTCACCGCCCTCTCTCCCTTACCGAAGGCCATGAAACGTCCGTTCAACGCCCATGCGGTCGTCGACCAGCTCGCCGCCATCTACGACGAATCGGTCGCCAACCTCCGCCAGGCGCTTTCCAAATATGTGGAAGACCGCATCGCTCCCGACGCGCGGCAGCGCAGCAAGGGCGCCTTCGCTTATCCCGAGCTGAGGATCGATTATTCCGGCAAGCGGCCGGCCACTCCGCCGGCGCGGGCCTTCGCCCGGCTGAACCAGGCTGGCGCCTATGCGACGAGCATCGCCCGGCCTGAGCTCTTCCGCGACTATCTCATCGACCAGCTCGAGCATCTCGCGCGCGACTATGACGTGACCGTCTCCGTCGGCCGCTCGGCGAGCGAGATCCCCTACGCCTATGTGATCGAGAACAGCGGAATCCAGGTCGGCGACATCGGCACCGCCGAGCTGTCACGATTCTTTCCGTCGAACGAGCTGGTGCACCTCGGCGATGAGATCGCCGACGGAGTGTGGGAAAGCCCCCCGGCCGAGCCGCGGCCTTTAGCCTTGTTCGACGGGCCGCGGACCGACTTCAGCCTCGCGCGCCTGCGGCACTACACCGGAACGCCGCCCGAGCATTTTCAGCAGTTCGTGCTGTTCACCAACTATGTTCGCTACGTCGACGAGTTCGTCTCGGTCGCGATCGATACGCTTCGGCGCAAGGACTCGCGCTTCACCGCGTTGTCAGTACCGGGTGCGCTGTTCGAACCGGGAGAGCTCACCGACGCCGAGGCGCAGATCGCCGCGGGCCAGTGGCGGCGGCACCAGATGCCCGCCTACCACCTCATGGCCGAGGGGCGAACCGGCGTCACGCTCGTGAATATCGGCGTCGGACCGGCGAACGCGAAGACCGTGTGCGATCACGTTGCCGTGCTCCGCCCCGAAGTTTGGCTGATGATCGGCCATTGCGGCGGCCTTCGTCCGAGCCAGACGATCGGCGATTACGTTCTCGCCCATGCCTATCTGCGGGATGACCATGTGCTCGACGACATGCTTCCGCCCGAAGTGCCGCTGCCGGCAATCGCCGAGGTGCAGAACGCCTTGTTCGATGCGACGACCGCGATCACCGGCGAGGACGAGGACAGCATCAAGCGGCGGCTGAGGACGGGGACGGTGGTCACGACTGATGACCGCAACTGGGAGCTGCGCTACGCAGCCAGCGCGCTGCGATTCAATCAGAGCCGGGCGGTCGCGATCGACATGGAATCGGCGACCGTGGCCGCGCAGGGCTACCGCTTCCGCGTCCCCTACGGGACGCTGCTATGCGTGTCGGACAAGCCGCTCCACGGCGAGCTCAAGCTCCCCGGCCAGGCCAACGCCTTTTACGAGCGTGCGGTCAGTCAGCACCTTCGGATCGGGATCGAAGCCTTGAACCTGCTCCAACGGGAAGGCGAAGGCCTCCACAGCCGCAAGCTTCGAAGCTTCGACGAGCCGCCGCTCCGCTAGCTCACCGACAGGATCTGCCCGGCGTGCGTGACCTCGATCTGGGTCGCGGTCGCGCTTCCTCCGGCGACAACCCTGCGGCGCACCTGGCCGATGATCTTCACCGTTTTTCCGACCAGCGCGGCCTTGAGGTCGTCGCCATATTTCTTGGTCAGCTCGGGCATCGCCGACGGACGGATCACGACGCCGAGGTTGGACGCGGAATGGAAGTCCTTCTCGCTGTCGAGATAATAGCCGCCGTGGGACTTGGCGGCACTTTCGACTTTGAACTCGACGACCGCGCGAAGATATCTGGGCGACGCCGCCGCGGCCTGGCTGATCGCCTGCGCGGCGGTCAACGTATCGAGCTTATGCTGCTGGGCGGAAACCGGGACGGCGAGAAGAAGGGAAGCAAACAAGATACTGACGCGCACGGGCATACTCCGCATGACTGTTACCCGAGCGGCACGAACCTTATCGTCCGATAAGATGGACGCAAGGGCCGGTCATTTCGCAGGCGAGCGCAGGCCCTCGGCGAAGAGCGTGTTGAGATAGGCGGCGAGGCGGAGTCCGCCCTGCTCCAGCCGCCGCTCCATCACCGGCGTAAAGCGGTAGACGTACGAGTAGCTGAGGTCGGGCAGCACGGGCGTCCCCTTCTTCACCTTCTTGCCCTTGACCGGCTTCGGCATGTCGGCCTTCGTCGGATAGACGGTGTCGCGGATTTGGGCGCTCTCGGCGACCCAGTCGCGCGGGTTGACGTCCCACCAGGCGACCACATCCGCCGGGCTGATGTGCCGCTCGAGCTTCCTTGCTAGCTCGGTAAACGATAATTGCTCCTCGTCGACGAGCGCGGAGTCCCACGCGGCATGCAGGTTGGTCGGCTTGCCGAACCAGGTGACCTTCACATCGTTGCCGCCCTTGTCGCAGCATTCGCCGGCGTGGAGCGGCTGGTGGAGGTCGCCGACGAGGTGGACGATGAAGCGCAGCGCGGTCTGCTTGTCGGCGCGGCTGGCGTTCGGGTCCTTGAGGACTGCGCTGAATTTGTCGAGCGCCTGGAGCGCATCGCCCTCGGGCGGCGCATGGTCGTAGGTGAGGCCGTTGAGCGTCACGTAATGCCAGGGGCTCGCCTGCTTCTGCCAGAAAGGCGAGGGGTCCGCACGCATGTCATCGGGCCAGGTCGCGGCCTCATCGAGGCTCTCGCCGTAGCCCAGTATCTGCTCGACATTGGCGCGCGCGAGTCCGCTGAGCTGCGTATCCGCGATTGCGGCGACGACGCGGTGCCCGGTCTTGCCCCAGGCGAGGACTGGTGAAGGAATAAGCGCCGCAGTTGCGGCCAGAATTGCAATGGCTGTTCGATTCGGCATGGCTGGCGCATGCCCCGTGCAGGCGGTTAAGGACAAGAGCATGATGGATGAACAATTGCTCGACCTCGCGCGAGCGGCGGCGGGACGCGCCTATGCGCCTTATTCGAAATTCCGCGTCGGTTGCGCGATCGAGTCCGCGGACGGGCAAGTGGTGACCGGAGCCAACATGGAGAATGCCTGCTACCGGCTTGGGCTCTGCGCCGAGCAGAGCGCGCTCACCGCCGCGCAGCACAAGTTCGGGCTCGATCATGTCGCGCGGATCGCGGTGGTCGGGGGCGCGGACGCGACCGTCTGCACGCCCTGCGGGGGCTGCCGCCAGGCGATCCTCGAAGCCGCCCAACTGAGCGGCCGCGACATCGAGATCATTTGCGGCAGCGGCGACGGATCGTCGGTCGAGCGGCATAGCATTGGCGAGTTGATTCCGTTCGGGTTCGGACCGGCCAACCTGAAATAGCGGAGCATTCGGAAGAGATTGGGGTCAGGCCGAATGAGTGAAAACGGAGCTCCCTCCACTTCCTCCACTTTGTGACCTTTGGCGAACGTCACGGACGTGGACGGGTGTAGGTTGGGCGAAAGACGAACCGGGAAGCGCATCTACAAGTGTGAAGCACAAAGTGCGGTCTGTAGGACAGCGTTTTCGTAGCTCGCCTAATGTCCGTTATGGGTGGAGACCGGACGTTAGTTAGAGCTTCGATCGATCGGAAGGCGTCCACTCCTCGCCCTCGACCTCCTTGCGTAGCAAGCGAAGCGCCAGCCCCGCGCCCGTACCGACTGCAATCGCGATCGTCAGGTTGCTAACCACCGTCAAAATCATCGTCATGAAGAACAGCGCCCGATCACCTGCGCGCAATCTCATTCGTTCGGGCCAGCGGCCCGGCTCGCTCATTAGCCATGCTGTGACGATAAGCAGTCCGGCCAAAGCGGGCATTGCAAGATATCCCGCCAATGCGGCAGCAACGAGCATGATGATTAGTATCGCGATCGCATGGACAATGCCTGCGACGGGAGTTCGTCCGCCCGCCCGCACGTTCGTAGCGGTCCTCGCAATCGCTCCCGTTGCTGGTAGGCCGCCGAACAATGGTGAGACGATATTCGCAGCCCCTTGAGCGAGGAGTTCGGCACCGGAGCGATGGCTTGCGCCGATCATGCGGTCCGCAACGATCGCAGAAAGCAGGGATTCCACCGCTGCCAGAAATGCAATTACGAACGCCGACGGCAGAAGCTCACTTATCCTGGCGATGCTGAGATGCGGCATGGATGGAGTGGGTAGTCCCGATGGAAGTTCGCCGAAACGCGAGAAGATCGTGTCGACCGACAATGGAATCCATGCGACCGCCGCCGATGCGCCTGCGATGACGAGCAGCGAGCCGGGAAACCACGGGACCAAATGCCGAAGCAGCGCGATACCGCCAATCCCGACCACGCCGACTCCTAGCGCTGGTAGGTTCGCCTGGCTTCGTGCAGCCCATAGAGCAGGCAACCCGCGCACCAGGTCCGCCGGAACATGGGCCGACAGGCCGAGCAGGTCCTTCAGCTGACTGACTGCAATGATCAGGGCAATTCCGACGGTGAAGCCTTCGATGACAGGCTCGGGGACTAGAGCAATGAAACGGCCTGCCCGCACGAGGCCCGCTGCAAGGAGGATCAAGCCCGCCAGGACCGTCGCCAGCAGGAGACCGTCGTAACCGAACTGAGCGATGACGCCCGCGACAACCACAATGAACGCCCCAGTTGGCCCACCAATCTGGACCCTGCTTCCGCCGAGTAACGAAATGAGGAAGCCGCCGATGATCGCTGTAATCAGTCCTGCTTTCGGCGCAGCTCCGGACGCGATGGCGATTGCAATGCTGAGTGGCAGCGCAACGAGAGCCACCGTAATGCCGGCCACTGCATCGCTAAAGAAGAGGCGCCAGGAATAGTCGGCAAGCGTCGTTAGGAGCTTGGGCTTCATTGGCCCTCGCTAAGGCGTGAAACCAATTCCTTCAACGACGTGCGCTAATGTCCGCAATGGGTCGAAAGCGGACGCTAGCGCTTAGACCAATTTGATCTCTCTCAGCCGCTCCTGAAGGTAATCGTTGGCGGTGATCGGCGGCCACTTGGGCTGCTCGCCCGCGGGCACCGTCTCGGGGAGCGCCTCGATCAGGAAATCCGAGCGGAAGTGGAGGAAGAAGGGCATCGAGTAGCGCGCCTTGCTCGCGCGGTCGGGCGTCGGGTTGACGACGCGGTGGGTGGTCGAACGGAGCTTTCCGTTGGTCATCCGCTGCAGCATGTCGCCGATGTTGATCACCAACTCACCGGGCCTGGGTGAGACCGGGATCCAGCGGCCGTCCGTGGTCAGCAACTCCAGCCCCGCTTCCTCGGCACCGAGCAAAAGCGTGATCGCGTTGATGTCCTCGTGCGCGCCGGCGCGGATATGCTCGCCGGTCGGCTCGGCCTGCGGCGGGTAATGGAGCGCGCGCAGCACCGAATTTCCGTCGCGCACCGCGTCCTCGAAATAATCCTCGTCGATCTTGAGGTAGCGGGCGATCGCCTTCAGCACCTTGAGGCCGGTGCGGTCGAAGGTCGCGAACAGCTCAAGGAACGTATCCTTGAAGCCGGGAATTTCCGACGGCCACAGGTTGTCGGGCATATGGTCGCGGAAGCGGTGGCCCCGCGGCAGGTCGCGGCCGACATGCCAGAATTCCTTGAGGTCGTGCGCCTTCAAACCTTTCGCGGTCTCGATGCCGAACGGCGTATAGCCGCGCGCCCCGCCGCCACCGGAGATGAGGTACTTGCGTTTCACGTCTTCGGGCAGCGCGAAGAAGGCTTTCGCCTTGTCCTCGGCGCGATGGATCAGCTCGTCGGGAATGCCATGGTCGGCGATGATCGCGAACCCATATTCCTCGAAGCTCCGCCCCAGCTTCTGGGCAAAGCCGTCGGGGTCGCGGTCGGCGTCCTTCAGCGAAACGGACGCGATATTGTCAGCGGTGATCGTGGCCATAACTCACTCTATTACCTGTCATTGCGAGCGAAGCGAAGCAATCCAGTGCTGGATCGCCGCGTCGCCTCCGGCTCCTCGCAATGACGCCTACGGCAGCATCAGCGAGGCGAGCGCCGCGGACATCAGGTTCGCGAGGCTGCCGGCGAACAGAGCGCGGATGCCGAGTCTGGCGATCACCGGGCGCTGATTCGGCGCGAGGCCGCCTGTCACCGCCATCTGGATCGCGATCGAGCTGAAGTTGGCGAAGCCGCACAGCGCGAAGGTGACGATCTGCCGGCTCCGCAAGCTCAGTGTCGCGGCGTCCACCTGACCGAGGTCGATGAAGGCGACGAACTCGTTGAGGACGAGCTTGGTACCGAACAGCCCGCCCGCGGTTCCCGCCTCGCGCCATGGAACTCCAATCAGGAACATGACAGGCTGGAACACGTAGCCGATGATCCGCTGAAAGCTGAGGTCCTGTAGTCCGAACCAGTGGCCAATTCCGCCGAGGATGCCGTTGGCGAGCGCGACCAGCGCGACGAACGCCAGCACCATCGCGCCGACCGCGACCGCGAGCTTGACGCCGGTCTGAGCGCCCTGCGCGGCGGCCATGATAATATTGGCGGGCTGCATGCCTTCCTCGAACGTCTCGGCGACATCGACCTTGGCGTCCTCGGTTGCATTCGCGTCCTCCGGATCGTCGGGCATGATCATCTTGGCCATCAGGATCCCGCCCGGCGCCGACATGAAGGCGGCGGCAAGGAGATATGGCAGATAGCTGGGGCCGAGCAGGCTCGCGTAGGCCGCTAGGATCGTGCCCGCGACGCCGGCCATGCCAACGCACATCACCGTGAACAGACGCGACGGCGGAAGCGCTGCGAGGTACGGCCGCACGACCAGCGGCGATTCGGACTGGCCGACGAAGATGTTCGCGGCTGCACTGAGCGATTCGACGCGGCTGATCCCCGTCACCCAGCCAATCGCTCCGCCGACCCAGCGGACGATCCGCTGCATGATGCCGAGATAATAGAGGATCGCGACGAGGCTCGCGAAGAAGATGATCACCGGAAGCGCGGCGATCGCGAAGGTGTTGGCGAGCGGGTTCTTGTCAGACGGGCCGAACAGGAATTCGGTCCCCTTGCCGGCATAGCCGAGCAAGTTCGCGACGCCCGCCGAAAGGGTCAGGATCGCGGCCCGGCCCCAGCTCGTCCACAGCACCAGCCACGCGATGAAGGCCTGCAGCGCGAATGCCGCGCCGACCACGCGCGGACGGATTGCGCGCCGGTTCGTCGAAAGCGCGAACGCGATCAGCAGGATGACGAGAATCCCGGCAACGCCGAGCAACTTTTGATTCACGTGAAGTGCCCCTCCCCCGAGGCGCCTATTACCAGACCATGCCCTGCGTAGCGGCTGCGGCGGCTTCGTCCAGCATTTCCAGTGCTTCGTCAGGCGTACGGGCTACGAGCAGCTGGCTTCGCCGCTGAGCCGAAAGGAAGCCGCTCTCCGCCGCATGGTCGATGAACTCGATCATGCCGTCCCAGAAGCCGTCGACGTTCAAGAGACAGAAGGGCTTCTTGTGATAGCCGAGCGCGTTCCAGCTCCATGCCTCGAACAGTTCGTCGAGCGTTCCGATGCCGCCGGGCAGCGCGAGGAAGGCGTCGGCGAGATCGGTCATCTTCGCCTTGCGCTCGTGCATTGTCTCGACGCGGTAGAGCTGGGTGAGGCCGGTATGCGCAACCTCCAAATTGACGAGCGCTGTCGGGATGACGCCGTAGACGCGTCCGCCTTCCGCGAGCACGCTGTCGGCGATGAGGCCCATGAGACCGAGCCTCCCGCCGCCATAGACGAGGTCGACGCCGTCCCGGACCATTGCCGAGGCAGTTGCGCGCGTCGCATTGGCGAACTCCGGCCGGCTGCCAGATGCCGAGCCGCAATAGACTGCGAGCGTCTGCACGTTCTTCACAGCCCAGTGAGCTCCCGCAAATCCGCTTCGGGCCGCGCTCCGAAATGCGAGATCACCTCCGCGGCTGCGATCGAGCCAGTCTCGAGGCAGGCCTTGAGCGGTTTCCCGCGGCAACGCGCGGCGAGGAAGCCGGCGGCAAACAGGTCGCCCGCACCCGTCGTATCGACGATCTGAGCCACCGGTGCTGCCGGGATCTCTACGAGATAATCCTTCTCGACCGCGACCGCGCCCTGCGGTCCACGGGTGATGACGAGCGTTGAGACCTTGCCCGACAGGGATCCGATGCACTGCGGCAGTCCGTCGCAGCCGGTGAGGTGCCGCACCTCGTCCTCGTTGCCGAACAGCACATCGACGGTCCCAGATTCGATCATTCCAAGCACGCCTTCGCGGCGATCGCCGATGCACAGGCTCTCGGACAGCGTGAAGGCGACCGTCCGGTCCGCCGAATGGGCGATCCGCGCCGCTTCGAGCATTGCTGTGCGCGGCCGATTTGGACCCCAAAGATAGCCTTCCAGGAAAGTCACCGCGGCCGAGCTGATCAGCTCGGGATCGAGCGCATCAGGAGTGAGCTCGTGGCTCGCTGCGGGGCATGTGTTCATCGTCCGCTGCGCATCGGGCGTCACCAGGATCAGGCAGCGGCCGGTCGGGGGTGGTGGGGCAATCGGGACGGTCTCGAAGCGAACTCCGAGCGACTGCATATCATGCGCGAAGATAGCGCCGAGCTGATCGTCAGCGACCTGGCCGACGAAGGCGACATCAAGGCCCAGCGCCGCGGCGCCGGCCATGCTGTTGGCCGCCGACCCGCCGCTGATCTCCCGCGCCGGGCCCATCGCCGCGTAAAGTTCGTCCGCCTGCTGCGCGCTGAGCAATTGCATTCCGCCCCTTGGCAGCCCGTGCCGACGGATGAAGGCATCGTCGCATGTCGCGATGACGTCGACGATCGCGTCGCCGATTGCCACGATGTCGAGAGAGGAGGTCACGGCGCGCCGCTAGCCGCGTGTCCAAGCTCCGGTCAACGGCGGTTGCGCGAGCGCATGAACCCGCTACGCATCCGCATCATGACCGACCAGCCGCGTGCCATCCCGCCTTCGCTCTTCGCTTTGTCGATTTTTTACGGTGGAATGGTGTGCATCGCCGGCGTGCTCGGCAACAAGCAGGTCGCGCTCGGGCCGTTTGCGGTCGAGGCGGGTATCTTCGCCTTCCTCCTGCTCGTCGTCACATCGAGCGCGGTGGCGGAGCTTCACGGCCGAAGCATTGCGAATCGCTTGGTCCTGTTCGGCTTCGTGCCGTTGATTTTCTCGCTGCTGCTCAGCCTGTTCGTGCTGGCGCTCCCGCCGTCGCCACAGATGGACCCGGCGCGACTCACCTCGTTCAATACGGTGATGGGTGGAACGCCACGGATCTGGATCGGCGGCATTTGCGCCTACGGGATTTCAACGTTCCTGAACGTCACCATCTTCAGCCGGTTGAAGGCGCGCGAGGGCGCGGCCCTCCTCTGGCTCCGCTCCGCAATTGCGAGCGTTCTGAGCCAGGTCGTCGATACGTTGATCTTCATCACGATCGCCTTCTATGGCGTGTTCCCGATCGGGGAATTGCTGCTCGGTCAGATGATCGCGAAAGCTGTCCTGTCGGCCATCCTCGTGCCGCCAATCGTCTATCTTTTCGTAGCGCTCGGCCGCCGCCTCGACGCCTAACCGAGGTTAGACCGTGGCATATCTGCAACGGTCCGCGAGGATTCGTTAAATCGAGGCTGACGACTGTAACATCGCAGCCTCAATTCGCTAATAGCGGGGCAGGGGTTCACCAACAATTTCGTCGATTTGGCGGGGGAGTTTCATCCGTGAAAAAATTCGTGCTGTTTTGCACGACGGCCATGTTGTCGTCGGCTGTCTATGCCCAGTCCACCGGTACGGTCACGACTGAAGATAAGATCATCATCACCGGTACGCGCAATGCCGGAGTCGACGGAGTCGTCGTTCCCGAAGGGGTGAAGTCGCGCGCTGTGCTGAACCAGCAATTCATTTCCAAGCAGCGGCCGGGCCAGTCGATCGACGACACGATCAACTATCTCCCGGGCGTCAGCTTCCAGAACAACGACCCCTATGGTTCGTCGGGCGGCACGCTCAACATCCGCGGCTTCGACGCAAGCCGGATCAGCCAGACGTTCGACGGCGTTCCGCTGAACGACACCGGTAACTACGCACTTTATTCGAACCAGCAGCTCGATCCCGAGCTGATCGAGCAGGTCAACGTCAACCTCGGAACGACCGACGTCGACAGCCCAACCGCCGCGGCGACGGGCTCGACCGTCAACTATCGTTCGATTAATCCGCTGACCTCGCCTCACATCCGCGTCGTCGCCGGTCTCGGCGACTGGGATTACAGCCGCATTTTCGCGGTCGTGCACACCGGAACCTTTACCTCATTCGGAACGCGCGCGTGGCTCGCAGCGAGCTTGATGAAGAACGAAAATCCGTTCCAGCGCACGAGCAGCGTCAAGAAGCAGCAGTATAACGCCAAAATCTACCAGCCGATCGGCAGCGGCGGCGACTTCGTCTCCGTCTCCGGTCACTGGAACGCGAACCGCAACCGCAACTTCGCATCACTGCCGCTGCGCATCGACATGACGCAGAGCTCGAGCAATTCGGCGCCGCGCGTGGTTGGCTCAGGCTCAACCAATCGTTTCCCGGTTTCGAAGGACGAGCGCAACTATACGTTGCCGCCTTGCTCGACCGACACGCCGCAGACCGGCGTGGCGGATGTTCCGAACAGCTGCGGCACCGCGTTCGACTACAGCTACAATCCGTCGAACACCGGTAACATCCGGATCAACTCGCGCTTCACGCTGACTCCGAACCTCATCCTCACCGTCGACCCCAGCTTCCAGTACGTTCGCGCGAACGGCGGGAGCAGCGCAGTCAAGGGGAATGAGGGCTTCTGGAGCAACGCAGGCCTGAAGAACAGCGGATCGGGACCGATCTTCGGTTACATCGGCGGCCAGCCGTACTTCGGCGGAGTCGACCTCAACGGCGACAGCGACAAGATCGATACGCCGACGATTGGCGCGACGGGCGCTCTCTCCAACACCACGCGTGGAGTCGAGGTCTATGCGCCGAGCGAAACGGAGACGCATCGCTACGGCGTGATCGCGAACCTCATCTACAACTTCTCGCCGACGCAGACCTTCCGCATCAACTACAGCCACGATTACGGCCGGCACCGCCAGACCGGTGAAGTGGCGGCACTGAGGACGAATGGTCTCACGACCCAGTACTTCCCCATCAATGACCCGCTGCTCGATGCAACGGGCAATCCGATCGAGAAGCGCAACCGCAAGTCGTTCGCCATCCTCGACCAGGTTTCGGCGGAGTATCGCGGTGAGTTCTTCGATCGGCTGCGGGTGAACATCGGTCTTCGTTCGCCGTGGTTTAAGCGCGACCTGAACCAGTTCTGCGTAACCGAATCGAACGGCACCTTCGTCGATTGCTTCAACGACCCGGTTTCGCAGGCCGCGTTCCTGAAGGCCAATCCGACGTATACGCCACCGACGAGCCGCACCTACAAATATCACAAGCTGCTGCCGACCGCCGGCATAAGCTACGATATCGCTCCGCGGACATCGCTCTACGCGAGCTACACCAAGGGGCTGCAGGTTCCAGGCACCGACAACCTGTATCAATCGCTGATCTTCGCGCCGGGTACGGGGCAGCCGAAACCGGAGACGACGGACAATTTCGACGCCGGCGTTCGCTACACATCGTCGAAGATCCAGGCTCAGGTTGCCGGCTGGTACACAATCTTTAACAACCGCCTGGCGTCTTCCTACGATCCGCTCCAGGACATCACGATCTATCGCAACCTCGGCACCGTGCATAAGTACGGTATCGACGCTCAGGTCGCCTACGAGCCGATGAAGTCGCTGACTCTTTATGCGTTCGGATCGTACCTGAAGTCGAAGATCCTCAACAACGTCCAGACGGCGCAGTGCACGCAGGCGCAGGTGACCGCCGGCAACGTTTCCGACGGCATCGGCGGCGTGTGCACCACGGTAGGCCAGCCGATTTACGTGAACGGCCTCACGGCCGGCAGGCGCGAGGCGGGCGCTCCGGTTTACCTGCTCGGCGGCCGCGTCGAATGGGATGCCGGACCGGTTCTGCTCGGCGCTCAGCTTAAGCGGACCGGACCGCGCTACGTGAACGACCAGAACGTGCCGATCTTCACCTCGGGCTACACGGTGTACCCGGCGAAGACCCCGGCCTACACGCTGGTCGACCTGGATGCGCGCATTAAGCTCGACACGCTGCTTCGCGGCATGCCGCAGCACACTTACATCCAGCTGAACATGACCAATGTGTTCGATACGCTCTACGTTGGCGGTTTCACCGGCAACACTTCGAGCTCGTCTGTTCCGTTCGCCTTCATCGGCTCACCACGGACGTTCTCGGCGGCGCTCAACATCGAATTCTAATTCGATTTCTTGAAGACCCACTCAGGCCGGGCGGGAGCGATCCTGTCCGGCCTTTTGTTTTCGACTGCCGCAAGCGGCTGATTTCGGTTAGCTTCGCCGGGAAATCCCCGGGGGCGGAGCTGATGGCCGAAAAGGCGGTTGCAACCGCAAGTACAGCAACGCTGTTCCTGAGCTACGCACGTGCGGACGAAGCGTTCGCGCGCCGCCTGGCTTCCGCGCTCGAAAAAGCAGGTTACACGATTTGGTGGGATGCGCTGATCGAAGGCGGCGCTGCCTTCGGTCGGTCGATCGCCGAGGCGCTCGAGCGAGCTGACGCGGTGCTCGTCCTATGGTCGAAGACGTCGGTCGAATCCGACTGGGTAAAGGACGAAGCAGCTCAGGGCCGTGAGCGGCACCGCCTGATCCCCCTGTCGATCGACGGCACCCAGCCGCCGCTCGGCTTTCGCCAATATCAGGTCATCGATGTGTCCAGCTGGCACGGGCGGCGCAATTCTCCACAGTTCCTCGCAATTGAGCGTGCGGTTGCGACTGCGGCCGGTCAGGTGCCCGATCACCCTACCTCGGCGGGCCCGGCAGCGACAAGACGCGGCGTGATCTTGGGCGGGGGAGCCGCTGCGCTCGCGCTCGTCTGTGGCGGATCATGGCTGGCGTGGGATCGCGGCCTGCTCGGAGGACATGAGCCGCTCAGCATCGCGGTGCTCCCGTTCCGCAACCTCAGCGGCGACCGTTCTCAGGACTATTTCGCCGATGGGCTCACCGACGAGGTGCGGACAGCCCTGACGCGTATCGCCGCTCTCCAGGTCTTGGCGGGTACCTCGTCCGAGAAAGCGCAGGAAGACGCCAGCCCTAAAAAGATCGCCGCGGATCTGGGTGTCGGCTTCCTGCTCTCGGGCTCGGTGCAGCGCGCCGCCGACACCGTGCGGATCGCTGCCGACCTCGTGGATGGCCGAACCGGTTTCTCGCGCTGGTCGCAAAGCGTCGACCGTAAGCTCACCGACATCTTCGCAGTGCAAAGCGAGATTGCGCGAATGGTGGCCGAGGCGATGTCGGTGCAGGTCGAGACCGCGGAGCCGGCGCCGGGCGGGACGAAAAACGTCCAAGCTTATGAAAATTACCTGCAGGGACGGGCGTTGTTCAACGTTGCCTGGGACGAGGCCAGCGACCGGGCTGCCGTGGCGCACTTCCAAACAGCGGTCGCCGAAGATTCGAATTTCGCGCTCGCTCATGCCGCGCTGTCGCGGTCATATTCGATCATGGCGAGCGAGCATGCGACGGCCGACGAGATCCAACCGTACTATTCGCAGGCGATCGCATCCGCGCATCGCGCCATCGAGCTCGCACCCGACCTTGCTGAAGGTCATCTCGCGCTCGCCTATGCGACCTTCGCGGGAAAGCTCGACATCCGCGGCGCATGGCCCTCCTACCAGCAAGCCTATCGACTGGGTTACGGCAACGCGGACA
Organism: Sphingomonas sp.; assembly: GCA_025936675.1. The sequence goes on along the minus strand of JAICSX010000011.1, from coordinate 33,837 downwards.
TCGCCCTCCTCTACGCGCTTTATTGCTCGCGAGCGGGCCGGCCGGCCGAAGCGAAATCGGCGGTAGATCGAGCGGTGCTGCTCGACCCGCTCAACGCGCGCGCCTATCGCGCCCAGGGTTCGGTCGCCTACGCCGCCAGGCGCTATGCCGATGCATTACCGCCGCTTCGGCACGCCCTGCAGCTCAACCCGACCATGAACTTCGCTCACTCCCTCGTCGGAAATTGCCTACTGTGCATGGGCAAGACCGCCGATGCGCTCAGGGAGTTCGAGGCCGAGCCCGAAGCGCAGTTCCGCCTGACCGGCCTCGCAATTGCACAGAATCGAGCCGGCAACCGTGCGGCGGCGGAAAAGGCCTTTGCCGACCTGCAGTCGCAGGTTGGCGATTCGGCGGTTTACCAGCAGGCCGAAGTGCTCGCGCAATGGGGCCGCCTCGACGATTCACTGCAGAAGCTCGCCCGCGCGCGCCAGGTGGGCGATTCGGGACTGACCTATGCACCCACCGACGTAATGCTCGACCCGCTCCGCCACGATGCGAGATTCACGCGCTTGGTCAATGACTTAGATGCGAGCTGAGCGAAAACCTATCGCGCGGCACGATTCCATGAGATTATCTGCGGCGATTGCTCGGAAGGAGAAATCCAATGATCACCGGGGGTAAGCCAGTTACCGACGAATCCAACCAGGTGCTAGGCGCTGACGATCTCAGCGAACTGAAGGATGAGCTGGGAAGTTCTTCCGAAATCAGCAGCGGCGATGGTCGCAGCAGTGGCGATGGCCGGAGCAGCGGTGACGGGCGCAGCAGTGGTGATGGCCGGAGCAGCGGCGACGGACGCAGTAGCGGCGACGGACGCTAGTCTGGCTTCGCAGCGCGATCGGCCGCGATGGTGGCCTTGATCCAGTCGAGATAGTGATCGCGGTCGACCCGGACGTACACGCCCGGGTGCACGCCGCAGCCTTCGCCCCAGCTCACGATCCCGACGAGTACCGGAGTGCCAACGGCGCGCACCAGGGGCCCGCCGCTATCGCCGTGGCACGCGTCCCTGCCCTTACCGAAGGCGCATAGATTGTCGCCGCTCGTCCTGCCTTTGTAGACGGGGTCCCAATCGCATTCGACGGCGTGGACCGTCACCGAATCGAGTTCCGGATTGGTAGGCGCATTCTCGTCGTCGCTGGTCTTTCCCCATCCGCTGACGGTGACGGGCTCACCCAGCGCAAGTGCCTGGTCTCCGTCGGCGGCGCCGTTCAGCCGGATTGGCGCGACGTGCCAGGCCTTGTTCGCCGAGCCTCTGCGAGTCTCGTCGTCGGCGATGAAGTGCGCAAGCGCTACATCGTTCGAAAAGGTCGCATGGACGAAGCCGGGATGGATGACGACCCGGTCGATCAGGAAGGTCACGCCTTCGCCCGACGGAAGGTCGCGTGCGCCAAGGCGGATGCGCCAGTGGTTTTCCTTCCATGGCCCAACCTTCTCGAGGTAATCGCCCTTTCCGTAGAAGCAGTGCGCGGCCGTCAGCACCCAATGCGGAGCGATGTATGATCCACCGCACCGGTGCGCCGCGTCCCACTGCGGATGCCCCTTCAAGTCCGCCGGGGAGTAGGCATAGCCGCTGTAGATTTCCGCCTGCCAAGGCGTCCCGTAGGTGAGGGCGGACTGCGCTGGTTGGGGGACCTGCGCAGCCACGGGAAACGCGAATGCGGCAAGGCCGAGTGTAATCGCCGAAGTGATCCGCATTTGGGTTTCCCCTCCCCGACAGCCCTTCATACCGCTGCTGGGCACTCTGGGCCAATCGACGCGGGAGATCGCTTGCGTTAGCGTTCGACGATGGCGCTTTACAGCCTCGGTGTCATGAGTCCGCGCCTTGGCGAAGGGTCCTGGGCTGCACCCTCGGCAGACCTGATCGGCGACGTGCGATTGGGCGCGCGCGCAAGTGTGTGGTTCGGCGCGGTGCTGCGCGGCGACAACACGCCGCTGATCCTCGGCGAGGAGACCAACTTCCAGGACGGAGCGATCGGACACAGCGACGCCGGATTTCCGCTGACGATTGGCGCGCGCGTGACGGTCGGCCATCAAGCGATCCTCCACGGCTGCACCATTTCGGACGATTGCCTGATCGGGATGGGCGCGCGCCTCCTGAACGCGGCGGTGATCGAACCTGAATGCATCGTGGGCGCCGGGGCCCTGATCACCGAAGGGAAGAGGTTCGAATCGGGCAGTCTGATCATCGGATCGCCCGCGCGGGTGGTTCGACAATTGACCGACGAGGAGCGGAAGCTGCTCAGAGCGTCAGCGGCGCATTATGCCGAGAAAGCTGCGAGCTACTCGGCTTCTCTTCGAGAAGTTTAAAAGGCAAGCGCCGGGATCAGATACAGCCTTTGATAATCTCCCGCGTACCGGTGATGAATTTGGTCGTCACCTTCACCGACGCCGGCGCGAGCTCGATCACCATCGGACCTTCGGGATTGCCGCGGATCAAAAGGATGATCGAACCTCGATCCGGCTCCATTGCGGCAACCTCGCCGACCTCGGCCAACTTGTCGGTCAGGCACGCCTGGACCGCGTCAACAGCCTTTGCAGTCGGGAAAGACACTCCCGATTGCTGGGGAGGCGCTGGCGGGTTCGTGGGATCAACCGCCAAGAGAAGCGATATCAAAGCCCAAGGCACGTCGTGCCTCGTACCACTTCCAGCGCTTCAATTCACTGGGAAATGTCAGCAAGCCGACAATCAATAAACCCGAGCCTTGGGCTTGATATACTGGACTTCGTTGGTGAGCGTGAACTCGTGGACTGGACGGTAATCGATCTTCACCGAGCCGCCGTTGCCACCCCAGCCGTCGAACCACGCAATGGTATGCTTCATCCAGTTTTTGTCGTCGCGCTTGGGATAATCCTCCTGCATGTGCGCGCCGCGGCTCTCCTTGCGGTTGTCGGCGCAATGCATCGTGACCACCGCCTGGGCGAGGAGGTTATCGAGTTCCAGAGTCTCGACGAGATCGCTGTTCCAAATCAGGCTGCGATCGGTGACGTGAACGTCGGTCATCCGGTGGTAGACCTTGTCGATCTTGGCCACGCCTTCGGCCAGCGTCCGATCGGTCCGGAAGACGGCGCAATCGGACTGCATCGTCCGCTGCATGTCGAGCCGGATCTCGGCCGTCGGGCTCCCGCCCTCAGCATGGCGGAACTTGTCAAGCCTCGTCAGCGCGAGCTCGGCGGCGTCCTTGGGAAGCTCGTCCTGCAACGCATTGGCCTTGAGGATTTCCGCGAGCTTTAAACCAGTCGCCCGGCCGAACACGACCAAGTCGATGAGGCTGTTGGAGCCGAGACGGTTCGCGCCATGGACGCTGACGCACGCCGCTTCGCCGACGGCGAAGAGGCCCGGCACCACCGCGTCGGGATTGCCGTCCTTCGGAGCAACCACCTCGCCATGATAGTTCGTCGGGATTCCCCCCATAGTATAATGGACGGTCGGCGCCACCGGGATCGGCTGGCGCGTGAGGTCCACGCCAGCGAAGGTCTTCGCGGTCTCGGTGATGCCCGGCAGCCGCTCGGCAAGGATCTTCGGATCGATATGGTCGAGATGAAGGAAGATATGGTCCTTGTGCTCGCCGACGCCGCGGCCTTCGCGGATCTCCATCGCCTCGGCGCGGGAGACGACATCGCGGCTGGCGAGGTCCTTCGCGTGCGGCGCATAGCGCTCCATGAAGCGCTCCCCCTCGCTGTTGGTGAGATAGCCGCCTTCGCCGCGCGCGCCTTCGGTGATCAGGACGCCGGCGCCGTAAATTCCGGTCGGATGGAACTGCACGAACTCCATGTCCTGAAGCGGCAAGCCGGCGCGAAGCACCATCGCATTGCCGTCACCGGTGCAGGTGTGCGCCGACGTCGCCGTATAATAAATCCGGCCGTAGCCTCCGGTCGCGAGCACCACAGCCTGCGCACGGAAGCGGTGGATCGATCCGTCGTCGAGGCATAGCGCGACGACACCACGACAGACACCGTCCTGCATGATGAGGTCGATCGCGAAATATTCGACGAAGAAGTCGGCGTCGTACTTGAGGCTCTGCTGATAGAGCGTGTGGAGCATCGCATGACCGGTGCGGTCAGCGGCCGCGCAAGTGCGCTGCGCCGGTGGCCCCTCGCCCATGTCCTGGGTCATCCCGCCGAATGCGCGCTGGTAGATGCGCCCGTCGGCGGTTCGGCTGAACGGCATGCCGGCATGCTCAAGCTCGATGACGGCGGCGGGCGCTTCGCGGGTCAGATATTCGATTGCGTCCTGGTCGCCGAGCCAGTCGGAACCCTTGACGGTGTCGTACATGTGCCAAGTCCAATGATCTGGCCCCATGTTTCCGAGGCTTGCTGCGATCCCGCCCTGCGCGGCGACGGTATGGCTTCGCGTGGGGAAGACCTTGGTGACGCAGGCGGTCTTCAGCCCCGCGCCAGCCGCGCCCATGGTCGCCCGGAGGCCCGCGCCTCCCGCACCGACGACGACGACATCATAGGTATGATCGACGATCTGGTAAGCGCTCACCCCGCAACTCCGAAGGCAATCCGAGCGAGCGCGAACAACGCGATCGCCGCGCCCGCTATAGCGAGAAACAGGAGCAAGGTGTTGATGACGAAGTTCGTGCCGGGCTCGTGCACGTAATCGTCGACGGCGACCTTCACGCCGTCGAGCGCGTGACGGAACCCGACGATGACCAGCAGGGCCATCGGAATGAATCCGCTCGGTGCATGGAGCCATTCAACGAGCGTCCGCTGATCGAGCTTCGGCAGCAGCAGGAGCGAAGCGATGAGCCAGATGCCGAGGAGGAGCAGCGCGATGCTGGTCACGCGCTCGGTGATCCAATGCTCGCCGCCCTCGCGCGCCGAGCCGAGGCCGCGGACCTTCCCAAGCGGCGTCGCGCTGTCGCCCAGGCTCATTTCACCACTCCCAGCAGATAGACCCAGAGGGCGGCGGTCAGAACGATCGAACCGACGATCGTCAGGATCGCGAAGGTCTTGTTGATGCCGAGTTCGAAACCCGCGCCCGTGTCCATCACCAAGTGACGGATCCCCGAGAGCAAATGCTGAAAGAAGCTCCATGTGATGCCGATGAGGACGATCAGGCCAACCGGGCTCTGCGCATCCTTTGCAAATGTCGCATAAGCGTCCGTACCGCTCGACAGCGCGAACAGCCACCAGGTGAGGATCGCGAGACCGGCGAAGGAGAGCGCGATTCCGGTGGCGCGATGGAGGATCGAGACGACCATGTGTGGGCCCCATCGCCAAACCGTGAGGTGCGGCGAGAGCGGGCGCGATTGAGCATTTGCCATGGTCCCGCCGCTTAGGGCTGAGGCTCCTGAGAGGCAAGTTCGGCCGAACGAGCCGAGCCTCGCCTAACCGGGTCTTAACCATTCCAAGGCAAGAGCGTCTGCAGAACGGCCGATGGCCAATTACGGAGAGCGGACGAATGAGTGTCGAGACCGGGCAGCTGCAGCGCCTCACCGACGAGCAGGTCAAGGAACGGCTCGCGGCCTATAATGGCGATGGGTCGCTCCAGCGCGACATCGAGCTTCTCCGCGACAATGCCACCGACCTGATCGCCGAAGAAGTGCTCGCGCAGTTCGGCCCCGAGCGCGCCGCCCGCTACGCCGAGGTCCACGGGCACGGCGTCGACGCTCGCTGGGTCCAGGGCATCGCCGAGTATGGCCGCCAGATCTACGCCGAGAACATGTCGGTGCCGGTCTATATCGCCGCCCGCACCCAGACCGCCGCACGGATCATGGCAAAGATGGTCGAAAAGTTCGCCGGTGACAGCGACAAGCTCGCAGCTTGCTCGAGCGCATTCCTGCGTGTCAGCACCATCGAGACCGACATCATCGTCGCCCAGGTCGCGGTTCTGGAATCGGCCGACGCCGCCGACCAGCGCGGGCGCGAAAACGATGATTTCGAGCGCCGTGTCTCAGACCTCGTGCGCGCCAGCACCGAGCAGTCGAAATCGCTGAGCGAGCGTACGCGTTCGACCGCGGCTTCTGCCCGCGGAATGCTCGGCAAGACGAGCGAAGTCGCGGCAGCCGCCGAGCAGTCGGCAGTCGCGATGCGCGAAGCCGCACAGACTGCGGCCGGACTGATCCGTGCCATCGAAGACGCCCGCTCGGAAGTCGAAGTAGCCGCAGGCGTTGCGACCCGCGCCGGGGACCAGGCGAGCCAGGCAGTGAAGGTCAGCCAGGCGCTGTCGGCCCATGTCGAGGCGATCGAATCAATCCTGGGCCTGATCCGCGACATCGCGGGCCAGACCAACCTCCTCGCCCTCAACGCCACGATCGAGGCGGCACGCGCCGGCGACGCCGGGCGCGGATTCGCGGTCGTCGCGCAGGAAGTGAAGAGCCTCGCATCGCAGACCGCTCGCGCGACCGATGACATCACTGCGAAAATCACCGCGATCCAGCAGGCGACCCGCCAGACGGTGGAGTCCAATGCCTCGATCCAGGGCACGGTCGAGGAGGTTCAGAGCTCGGCCGACCGCATCCGCGAGGCGATGGAGTTGCAGGCGCAAACGGTGACGATGATCACTGCCGCCGTCGATGAAACCGCGCTTGCGGCCGATTCGATGAGCTCGACCATCGCCGCGATCCGCTCCGACACCGAGAATGTCGCCAAGGACATCGACCAGGTCGAGCAGGGCTTCGGCCGCTTCTCCGAGCAGATCTCGAACTTCACCTCGACCGCTAAGGCATTCGTCAACGGCATCGCGGCGTAAGTCCAGCTCGTCATTGCGGGCGAACGTTATCGACGCGGCAATCCACACTGGATTGCTTCGCTGCGCTCGCAATGACAAATCACGTTGAATGAACATCCTCATCACCGGCGCTAGCCGCGGGATCGGCGCTGCAGCTTATTCGCTGCTCAAGAAGACGGGTCATAAAGTCGTCGGTCATTCGACCAAGGGCAGCGACTCGCTGATCGCAGGCGACCTCACCAACCCTGCTGCGCCGCGCGACATCTGGGATACCGCGCTCGACGAGCTCGACGGGACGATCGACGTGCTTGTCAACAATGCCGGCATCTATGAGGCCGTCGCCGATAATGCGCCGGACGAGGAATGGCACGCCGCATGGCACCGCACGCTGACCATCAATCTCCAGTCCGCTGCCGATCTCTGCCGGCTCGCCGTCTCGCACTTCCTCGATCGCGGCGGAGAAGGGCGAATCATCAACATCGCGAGCCGCGCCGCGTTTCGCGGCGATTCGCCTCAGCATTGGCATTACGCCGCGTCGAAGGGCGCTATGGTGTCGATGACCAGGACGATCGCGCGCGGTTATGCGAGCGACGGGATCCTCTGCTTCGGCGTTGCGCCAGGCTTCACCGTTTCCGAAATGACCGCGGAATATCTTCAGGGGCGCGGCGGCGCGAAGATCATCGCCGACATCCCGTTAGGGCGCGTCGCATCGACCGACGAGGTTGCGGAGGTGATCCGCTGGCTCGCGACGGAGGCGCCCGCGTCGGCTACGGGAAGCATCATCGACGTCAACGGCGCCAGCTATGTTCGCTAGCCTCTTTCTGCTGGCCGCTGCTCAACTCAACCAGATCGTCGTCCCGCTCGGCAAGGCGCCGCGCATCATCGAGCAGCCAAGGGCGCCGATCGAAACCAACGGTCCCTTGTGGGCGTCGACCTGCATGGATTCAAAGGATCCGGAGTCCTGGACCAAGCCGGCGCCGCCGGTGCGCATTCATGCGAACACCTATCTCGTAGGGACTTGCGGCATTTCTTCGATCCTGATCGTCGGCGACCAAGGCGACATCTTGATCGATGGTGGACCAGAAGCTGCGGCCGATCTCATCGCGAGCAACATCCAGAGCCTCGGCTACCGAATCCAGGACGTCCGCTTCATCCTCACCAGCCACGAGCATTTCGACCATGTCGGCGGGATCGCGAGGCTGCAGCGGTTGAGCGGAGCGACGGTGGTGACGTCGGCAGCCGCGGCCAAGGTCCTCTCATCGGGCCAGCCCTCGCAGGACGACCCGCAATTTGGTGTCGCAAAACCATTTCCCGCGGTCGAGGTCGGTCGAATCGTGCGCGACGGCGAAGGTGTCCTGCTTGGCAATCTGATGGTGACTGCGATCGCGACTCCGGGCCACACGGCGGGCGCAATGAGCTGGCGCTGGGTGAGCTGCGACGGCGGTGTGTGCCGGACGATCGTCTATTCCGACAGCCTGTCTCCGGTTAGCGCTCCAAATTACCGGTTCAGCGACCATCCGGCTTATTTAGCTGCCTACCGCGCGTCGATCGCCAAGCTGGCGGCTAGCCCATGCGAGATCCTGCTGACTCCGCATCCCGGCCAGAGCGACATGCCGCAGCGTCTCGCGCTCGGAAAGCCGCTACTCGACGAGAATGGGTGCAAGGCTCGCGCGGCGGACCTGACCAAGCAGCTCGACGACCGGCTGGCGAAGGAAGCCCAGACGAAGTGAGCTTCCGCGTCACCGTGCCATGCACGCGCGCGCAGGGCGAGGCGATCGGCGACATGGATGACCTTCCCGGCTTCGGCGACCCCCCGCCGGTGCTGGTCGCCGACGAGCCGGACGAATCCACGCCGGACGATTGGCTGATCCATGCCTATTTCGAACGTGAGCCGACCAGCGAGGAGATCGCGCTTCTGACCAGCCTCGGCAGCGGGCCGGCGCGGGTCGAGCAGCTCGGCGAGGCCGACTGGGTGACGATGAGCCAGGCTGGCCTTCAACCGATCCGCGCCGGACGCTTCTTCGTTCACACGCCGACCTACCGCGGCCATCCGCCAGGGACGATTGCATTCGAGATCGACGCGAGCCTGGCCTTCGGTACCGGCCAGCATGCGACGACCAGCGGCTGCCTCGAAGCGCTCGACCGGCTCGAACGCGAGGGTGCACACTTCACGAACATCGCCGACATCGGAACCGGCACAGGCCTACTCGCCTTTGCGGCGCTGGCGCTGTGGCCGGAGGCGAAGTGCATTGCGACCGACATCGACGCCGTCGCCATCGACGTGGCGCGTGACAATGCGGCGATCAACGGCGTGAAGCTCGGCCACGGCGCGGGCGAGCTGTTGCTCGGGGTTGCCGACGGCATGGACTCGCCGCTGCTTTCGGCGAGGACGCCATTCGACCTGATCATCGCCAACATCCTCGCCGGGCCGCTGATCGAGTTGGCCCCAAATTTCGCGAAGGCGCTCGCGCTGGGCGGAACAGTGATGCTCGCCGGCTTGCTCGAAACGCAGGCCGATGCGGTGATCTCAGCATATCAGAAGCTCCGGCTTATCCTGCGCGATCGCGGATCGGGCGAATGGCCGGTGCTGGTGCTGCAGCTAATCTAAGCACCGTACTCATTGGCGATCTGCAGAGCTTGAGCACGATAGGTATTCAAATGCTCGGCCATCTGAGCTGCTCCACCAGGCCAGCCACTCGGCAAAGCAGCGTCCAAACCAAATGCGGCGTGATTGAAGCGTGACAAACGCGTTCGCTCCGAAGCGCCAGGCGAAAAGTTGTATGCGATCAGCTTATTGCCTCTTCCGGTCTCAAAGACGGAGAATCCTTCGATGTCGTCCCAGCGAATTTTCTTCACCCGCGAAGGCAGCATCAGGCCACCGGACAACATGAAACCCTCGGCATCCAAAGTTAGTCGCTGTGGCCGCACGAGCAGACAGAGAAAGACGATGGCGCAGAAGCCGAAGAACCCACCACAATAAATTCGCCAATTTTGCGATTGTTCGTCGGCCGGTAGAAAAACCGCAATCGCGACGAACGCAAGCGCTCCCAGCAGCATCAACGCGATCTTCGAACGCGACGAGGAATACACTTCGGTTTGCAGCATTGGCATTCGCTATGCCTCAGCCACAATCTGCGCCCACTCCACTTCGTTGACGACACGAATGCCGAGCTCCTCCGCTTTCTTGAGCTTGGAGCCTGCACCCGGTCCCGCGACGACCAGGTCAGTTTTGGCGCTGACGGAGCCCGCCGCCCGCGCTCCCAGCCGCTCGGCCTGGGCCTTGGCTTCGTCGCGGCTCATCGTTTCGAGGCTGCCGGTGAAGACGATGGTCTTTCCGCTCCACTCTGTCTGCTTTGCGTCGCTGACGAACGCTTTCGGCAAGACCTCGGACAAAAGGTCGTCGAGTGCCTCCCGATTGTGCGCTTCATGGAAGAAGTCGTGCACCGCTTCGGCGACGACCGAGCCGACGCCCTGGACCGACGACAGCTCGGCCTCGCCGCCTTCGGCTAGCGCGACGCGCCGCAGCTCCTCGATCGTGCCGAAGCATTTCAGCAGGTCCTTGGCGGTGACGATCCCGACATGGCGGATTCCGAGGCCGAACAGGAAGCGCGGCCCGTCCGGCTGACGCTTGGCGTCGATCGCGGCGAGCAGGTTGTCGACCGACTTCTCCTTCCACCCCTCGCGCCCGAGCAGGTCCGCGCGGCGATTGCGAAGCCGGAAGATGTCGGCGGGCGAGCTGAGCCAGCCGAGCGCGATGAATTCGGCGATGCTCTTCTCGCCCAGGCCGTCGATGTCGAGCGCGCCACGAGAGACAAAATGCCGCAGTCGCTCGAACCGCTGCGCCGGGCAGATCAGGCCGCCGGTGCAGCGCACGTCGACCTCGCCTTCCTCGGCCACGGCTTCGCTCCGGCATTCGGGGCAGCGGTCGGGGAAGACAAAGGCCGGCCGCGGTTCGTCGCGGGTCAAATTCTCGACCACCTGCGGGATGACGTCGCCCGCGCGCTGGATCCGGACCCGGTCGCCGATCCTGAGGCCCAGGCGCTCGATTTCGTCGCGGTTGTGGAGCGTGACGTTGGCGACGATCACGCCGCCGACTCCGACCGGCGTCAGGCGGCCGACCGGAGTCAGCTTGCCGGTGCGGCCGACCTGGATGTCGATCGCCTCCAATGTCGTTTCGGCCTTCTCGGCAGGGAACTTGTGCGCGATTCCCCAGCGAGGAGCCCGCGCAACGAAGCCGAGCCGCTCCTGCAGGTCGAGGCGGTCGACCTTGTAGACGACGCCGTCGATGTCGAATGGCAGGTCGGCGCGAGCCTTCTCGATCGTTCGATAATGGGCGAGCATTTCCTCCGGAGAATTGCAGCGCACGAGCAACTCGGTGACCGGAATCCCAAAGCGTTCAATCCGCTTCATCGCTTCATATTGCGTTTCGGCGAGTGGCTCCGATAGCTCGCCCCAGCCATGCGCGAGGAAGCGCAGCGGACGCGCGGCCGTGATCGACGGGTCCTTCTGGCGGAGCGATCCGGCGGCGGCGTTGCGCGGGTTGGCGAAGATCTTGCCGCCGCTCGCCTCCTGCCGCTCGTTCAACGCCTCGAAGTCGGCCTTGGACATGTACACTTCGCCGCGCACTTCGAGCACGCCGGGCGCGCTCTCGATCCGCTGCGGAATGTCGGAGATCGTGCGGACGTTGGCCGTCACGTCCTCGCCAACTGCCCCGTCGCCCCGCGTCGCCGCGAGCACCAGCACACCGCGTTCATACCGTAGCGAACAGGACAACCCGTCGATCTTGGGCTCGGCAGTGAACGCGACAAACGCATCCGCCGGCAGTGCCAGGAAGCGCTTCAGCCGGGCAACGAATTCCGTAACCTCTTCCGTCGAAAAGGCATTCTCGAGGCTGAGCATCGGCCGCGCATGGGCAACCTTCGCGAGCGCGCTGGTCGGCGCGGCCCCCAGCCGCTTCGATGGCGAGTCCGCCCGCACGAGCTGTGGAAAGCGCTCCTCCAACTCGAGGTTCTCGCGCACCAATGCGTCATAATCGGCGTCGGAAATCTCCGGCGCATCCTGGTCGTGGTAGAGCTTGTCGTGCCGCGCAATCTCCTTCGCCAGCCGCATCAGGCGGTTGGCGGCCTCGGCTTCGGTGAGCTCAGTGGGCATGCCCGGCAAACAATTCCTCGAGCAGGTTGATGAAGCTGGTCCAGCTTCGCTCGGCGGCGAGCGCGTTGTAGGCGACACCCTGAATCTGAAGGTCGCTAGCGTGCGGGTTGGTGAAGCCGTGACCGACATGGCCGTAGGCGTGGATCTGCCAGTCGCAGCCTGCCTCAGTCAGCTCCTTGCCCAAGGCGACAACCTTGTCGGGTGGAACCATCGGGTCATCCCACCCATGGAAGCAAACGACCTTCGCCAGAATCTTCTCGGCTGGAAGGCCGGGCGGATCGAACAGTCCGTGGAAGCTGACCGCTGCCGCGAAATCAGCGCCGCTGCGCGCAAGATCGAGCGCGCACTGGCCGCCGAAGCAATAGCCGGCCGCGACGATGCGGTTGCCCGATACCTCCTCGAGGCCGCGAACGAGATCGAGGACGTGGAGCATCCGCCGGCGAAGCGCGGCACGGTCGGCGCGCAGCCGAGTCATCTCGCCGAACATCGTGTCGCGCGGAGCGCCGCGGAATTCCTTGCCGAACAGGTCGGCGACGAAGGCGTTGTAACCGAGCTCGACCAGCTGACGGCCGAATTTGATCTCCAGATCGCTGACGCCCATCACCGTAGGGATCAGGATCACCGTCGGCCTGGGCTCGCCGTCGCGCCGCCCGACGAAGACGCTCTCGAGGCTTTCGCCTTCGAAATTGTGGGATACCGCGCGGTCCTTACTCATGACATCTCCCTTGCCAGTGCGGCCAGCTTCGCGACCGTGTTCATGTTGCGCGCGGTCCCCATTTCTGCGGCGGGAATCCGGATGCGCGAGCGCCCGATACCCCGTTCGCCGTACGCGACAAAGACCTCGCGGGCTCCGGCAGCGACCCGCTCGTCGTGCGCCTGGTTTCGGATCGTGGAATCGAGGTCGTCGGGCGGCGCCTCGTTCATGAAGAAGGCCTGGACCTGGTTCTGTGCCTGATCGGTGAAGGGATTCGCCTGCACCACTGCCGCCATCTCGTCCGCGGTCCGAAGCATCACTCGAGCGTCCTTCGACATGTGCGTCTGCAGCTGGCGTTCGAGCAATTGGCGGAGCTTCTCCTCCCGCTCATCGCTGGTGAAGAGCAAGTTGCCACTGGCAATGAATGTCCGGGCGTCCTTCAGGCCGAGCTTGCGCGCGACATCCTTGAGGTCGGCCATCTTGAGCGTGCTCTTGCCGACCAGGTTCACGCCGCGCAGCAGCGCTACGTAGCTCGTCACGCCGCGTCCAGCAGCCGCGACGCCTGGGCCCGCGCCTCCTCGGTGATCGAAGCACCGGAGAGCATCCGAGCGATCTCCTCGCGCCGCTCCTCCGCCGAGAGCTTGCGGACCGTCGTCCGAGTGCCGCCGTCGCCGTGCCTCTTCTCAATCCGATAATGGTGCGACGCGCGCGCTGCGACTTGCGGGCTATGCGTGACGACAAGCACCTGGCTCTGTTCGGCAAGCCGCGCGAGCCGGTCGCCGATCGCGCTTGCAACCGCACCGCCGACCCCGTGATCGACCTCATCGAAGATCATCGTCGCCGCGCTTCCTGCCTCGGCCAGCGCGACCTTCAGCGCGAGGATGAAGCGCGACAGCTCGCCGCCCGACGCGATCCGGATCAGCGGACCGAACGGCGCGCCGGGATTGGTCGACACCTCGAACTCCACGCGGTCGATGCCGGAAGGTCCCGCCTCTGCCGCGCCGATGGTTGCGCGAAAGCTCGCGGCATCGAGCTTCAGCGGATAGAGCTCATCGACAACCGCTTCGTCGAGCCGCGCCGCAGCCTCATGCCGCTGTCTTCTGAGTTGCTCTGCCGCGCTCGAATAGGCTTCGCGGGCAGCGACCAGTTGCCGCTCGAGCTCGCCGATATGCTCGCCGCCGGCCTGAATCGCGGCCAGTTGGGCTCGCATCTGGGCGCCCAGTGCCGCAAGCTGGTCGGGTTCGACCCTGTGCTTGCGAGCGAGGCCGCGGATGTCGAACAAGCGCGCTTCAGCCTGCTCCAGCCGCTCCGGATCGAACGCCATCGCGTCGGCAGCCCGGCCAATCCGGTCCTCGGCTTCGCTCGCCTCGATCAAGGCACGATCAAGCGATGCAAGCGCCTCGGCCAGCAGCGGGTGATCGGCCGCGCCGCGCTCGATCCGCCGCGCCGCCTGGCGAAGCTGCGAAATCGCGCCCTCTGACCCACCAAGCAGCTCATCGAGGCCGGTCAGCGATTCGCCTGCCTTGAGGGCAGCGTGCATTGCGGCACGCTGCTCGGCGAGGCGCGTCTCCTCGCCTTCTTCGGGCGCGAGCGCCTCAATCTCGGCGCAGCTGTGCTCCAGCCATTCGCGGTCGCGCTCGGCGGCAGCGGCGGCTTCGCGGGCGGCGAGCAGCTCGGATTCAATGCGGGTAACGTCGAGCCAGCAACGCTCGACGTGGGAGCCGTCGATTTTGCCGAACGCATCCAACAGCGCGCGATGACCCTTCGGATTGAGCAGCCCGCGGTCGTCATGCTGACCGTGGATCTCGAGAGCAAGCGAACCGAGATCGCGCAACAGCCCGGCCGGGACGCTCGCGCCGGCGACGAAGGCGCGGCTCCCACCGTCGCTGCGCAAGGTCCGGCGCACGATCAAGGCTTCGCCGGGCTCTGGCGCGATCTCCTGTTCGAGAAGCAATGCAATTGCGGGATGTCCCGCCGGAAGCTCGATTTCCGCCGAGACCGACGCAGCGTCCTCGCCTGCCCGCACCAGCCCGGTGTCGGCGCGAGCGCCGAGTGCAAGGCCGAGCGCATCGAGCAGGATCGACTTGCCGGCCCCGGTTTCACCGGTGAGCACGCTAAGGCCCGGCTCGAACTCCAGCTCGAGCCGTTCGACGAGCACGATGTTGTGAATTGCGAGCTGCCTCAGCATGTGAGGAGCAGCTCCAGCGGCATCACTTTCGGGAAGCCGTCCGCCGCGTTACCTGGCCGTCCCGCTGAAGCAGCCGCAGCGCCTGCTTGTACCAATTGCTCTCCGGATAGTTGCGGCCGAGAACCGCTCCTGCCTTGCGCGCCTCCTCGGGAATGCCGAGTGCGATATAGCATTCGACCAGCCGCTCTAGCGCTTCGGGCGTCTGGCTCGTGGTTTGATATCCATCGACGACAGTACGGAAGCGGTAGGTCGCCGCGAGCCACTGCCCAGAACGTTGGTAGAAGCGGCCGACTTCCATCTCCTTGCCGGCAAGGTGGTCCTTGATCAGGTCCATCTTGAGCCGTGCATCAGCCGCATAGCGGCTGTCGGGATAACGGCGGATCAGCTCGCCGAACGCGTCGGACGCCTGCTGGGTCGTGGTCTGATCGCGCGTGACCTCGTCGATCTGCTGATAATAGCTCATTGCGATCAGATATTGCGCGTAGGGCGCTTCTGTATTACCCGGATGGATCGTCAGGAAGCGCTGCGCCGAGCTGATCGCGTCGGTATATTTCTGCGCCAGATAATAATTGAAGGCGCTCATTAGCTGCGCCCGGCGCGCCCAGATCGAATAAGGATGCTGGCGCTCGACCTCGTCGAAGAGCTTGGCCGCCTGGTCGTAGTCGGCGTTGTCCATCGAGTGCTTCGCGGCGTTGTAGAGCGAGCTGACGTCGCGGGCGACGTAAGCGGTATCGAGACCCGTTTTCTTGTGCGCGCAAGAGGCCAGCGCAAGCGTAGCTGTGGCAGCGAGCAGCAGTTTGGTGGGACGGGAAAGCTTCAGCATTGAGACCTCATTAGCGTCGCCTCTGGCGCAGGCCAAGCAAGGGATGGACGGCGAAAGCTTGGCCTTCGCTGAACGGAAATTCAGGCGGTCTGCGCCTCCGCGCCTTCTTTATCCTCGGACTTGAGGAAACTGTCGGGCTGGACACCCAGCCAGACCAGCACGGGAGACGAAATATAGATGGAGGAATAGGTCCCGATCACGACACCGAGGAAGATGGCGATCGCCAAACCGAAGATCACGCGGGGCCCGATCAGCATCAGCACTCCGAGTGCGATGAGCACGGTGAGCGACGTCACGACGGTTCGCGCCAGCGTCTCGTTGAGCGACAGGTTGAGCAGCGGCAGGATCGACATCTTGCGATATTTTCGAAGATTCTCGCGGATCCGGTCGTAGATGACCACCGTATCGTTCAGCGAATAGCCGATGATCGTGAGGAAGGCGGCGACGACGTTGAGGTCGACCGGCAGCCGGGTGAAGGCGAAGAAGCCGAGCGTCATCGCAATGTCGTGGGCGAGCGTCAGAAGCGCACCGACGCCGAACTGCCATTCGAAGCGGAACCAGATGTAGATCGCGATTCCGATCATCGCGATGCCGATTGCTTTAGCGCTGTCGGCGGCAAGCTCCTCGCTGACCTTGCCCGATACGGACTCGCCTGAATCGACCTTCGCTCCAGGATATTGCTGCGGAAGCGCGACGCGCAGCTTGCTGACCATTGCGTTGGAGGCAGTCTCCGGCCCCGCCGGCTTTGGAAGACGGATCTGATAGGTACGATCGCTGCCGAGCGCCTGAATGCTGGCATCGCCGACGCCAAGGCGATCGACGCGCGAACGGAGGTCGTCGATGTGCACCGGCTGAACGAATTGAGCCCTGACGACTTCGCCGCCAATGAAATCAATCCCGAGATTGAGCCCGCGGTAGACGGTGAAGGCGATCGACGCGACCGTGGCGATCAGCGACAGCACGAGCGCGAGATTGCGCCAGCGCATGAAGTTAAGGTTGGTATGGTCGGGGACGAGCTTCAGAAGCTTCATGGTTCGCGTCTCAAATGTGCAGTTCGCGCGGCCGCGTGCGTCGGATCCACAACGCGACCAGCATGCGGGTGAAGTAAACGGCGGTGAACACCGACGTGACGACGCCGATCAGCAGGACGACCGCGAAGCCGCGCACGGGCCCCGAGCCGAAATAGGCCATGATCGCCGCGGAGATCACATGCGTGACGTTGGCATCGAAGATCGCGCGGAACGCTTCATGATAGCCAGTCTCGACAGCATCGAGCAGCCGCCTCCCTCGCCTTATCTCCTCGCGTATTCGCTCGTTGATCAGCACGTTGGCGTCGACCGCAGCGCCGATCGTCAGGATGAAGCCGGCGATTCCGGGCAGCGTCAGCGTGGCGTTGAACATCGCCATGATCCCGAGGATCAGGAAGGCGTTCACGACCAGCGCGATGTTCGCATAGACACCGAAGCGCCCATAGGTGACCAGCATGAAAACGATCACCAGCGCGACCGACACAATCGAGGCGATTGCGCCCTTGCGGATGGAATCGGCGCCAAGCTCCGCGCTGACCGTCCGCTCCTCGATCACGTTCAGCTTCACCGGCAGCTTGCCCGAGGCGAGGCTGACGGCGAGATCATGCGCGCTCTGAACGGTGAAGCTGCCCATGATTTGGGCGCGTCCACCGAGGATCGGCTCGTTGATGTTGGGAGCAGACAAGATCTTGTCGTCGAGGATGATCGCGAACGGCTTGTTGACGTTCTCCTGCGTGGTGCGGGCGAAGCGCCTGGCACCGGCGGTGTTGAACGTGATGTCGATCGCGGGACGACCGTCCTGGTCATAGCCCTGCTTGGCGTCGACCAACTGATCGCCCGAGACCATCACTCGCCGCTTCACCGCCATGAAGCCTGTCCCGTCGGCGAGCGGCAATGCCTGGCTCCCCGGCGGAGCGCGACCCTGGCGAACTTCGTTCTGGTCGGCCGAAAGGTCGACCAGCTTGAACTCGAGCCGCGCGGTCTGTCCGATCAGCCGCTTCAGCGCCTCAGGATCCTCGACTCCGGGGACCTCGACGAGGATTCGGTTTCCGCCCTCGGTGATGACGGTGATTTCCTTCGTGCCCGACGGATCGATGCGACGCCGGACGACGTCGCGAGCGACACTCATCGCGTCCTTCAGCGACTGCGCGGTCCCGTTCGGCGTCGGAGTCATGACGATGCGCGTCGAATCGACGACCTGCACATCCCAGTCGCGGGTGCCGGTCAGCGCGACCGGCTTGGTGAGGTTGCGCATCCGATCGACCGCCGCATCGACTTGCCGCGGGTCGCGGACCATGAAGGACAGCCGGCCGCCCGCCGTCGAGATGTCACCAATCTGGATCTGCGGGTCACGCCTAAGCTCGGTGTTGACCTCGTCCTCCATCGCCTGGAGCCGCTGCTTCTGTGCATCAGCGGCATCGGCTTCGAGCAGCAGATGGCTGCCGCCGTTAAGGTCAAGCCCGAGGCTGATCTTGTAGTCCGGAAGCCATTTCGGCCAGTGGCTCGCGAGGGGGGTCCGCTCGATGAGGCTGGGAATCGATAGCAGCACGCCGGCCGCGATGACGAGACCGATCAGCCATACTTTCCACTTCGGGAAATCGAGCATCAGTCGTTCGCCGGCTTGCCGGTCGGGCTGAGCACTTGAGTGATGGTCGATTTGATCACGCGGACCTTCACGCCCTGCGCGATCTCGACCTCAACTTCGTCGTCCGTCACCTTGGTCACGCGACCGCGAATGCCGCCGCCGGTGACCACGTCATCGCCCTTCTTCACGGCGTTGATCGAGGCCGCATGCTCCTTCACCCGCTGCTGCTGCGGACGGATCCACAGCAGGTAGAAAATCGCGAAAACGATGACGAACGGAAAAAAGCTGATCAGCCCTCCAAGAAGGCCGCCTGGCTGCCCTGCCGGAGTCGCCTGGACCATGCTCATCAATATTGGAGGGTGGGACATGAAGGGCTGCAGACTCTCTCTATTGAAATTGCGAGCCTTGCCCTAACGACCGTCCCCCGGACGGTCTATGGCAAGGCTGGTCGGGGCGACTGGATTCGAACCAGCGACCTCCACACCCCCAGTGTGATGCGCTACCAGGCTGCGCTACGCCCCGACTTGGCCGCGGCATCTAGGCAGGGCTATCCGACAAGGCAAGGCGGGAGGGTCGGCGTTGGTGGCTCGGCGGCGAGGAAAAGCCAAAGTGGGCAAATGGGTTGGCAGGTTTCTGACGGCCGTCCTGGCGGTCCCCGCAATCTATATGCTTGCGGCGCTCGTCGGCTCGATCGTGCCGGTCAACCGCGGCTGGACCGAGACGAACGAGGGAACGACGATCTATCTGGCCGACAACGGAATCCACGCCGACATCATCATGCCGGTGAAGGCGCAAGGGCTCGACTGGGCACCGTTGATCCCGAGGACCGACATGGCCAGTGCGCCGGCGGATGCGCAGTGGATCGCGTTCGGGTCGGGCGAGCAGCACGTCTATCTCAATACGCCGACGTGGCTGCAGATCAGGCTCCGAACAGTCTGGGCAGCGCTCGCTGGCGGACCACGCGTGATCCATGCCGAATATGTGCCGAGCCCCTTTTACGCCGCTCGCGAGATCCGCCTGCGGCCGGAGGAATATCGGCGGCTGTGGACCGCGATCCGCGCCGATTTCGAGTTCGACAAGCAGGGACGGCCGATCCGTATCGCACATCCGGGCTATGGAGCCGACGACGCCTTCTTCGAGGCGACCGGCAAGGCGAATGCCGTCCGTACCTGCAACGCCGTCGTCGCTCACTGGCTAAGGCTCGCGGGCGTGAAAGCCAGCCTGTGGCCGCCGTTCATTCCGGGTCTCACCTGGCGATATCGGAGCACCGATCAGAGCACGTAACGGCTGAGGTCGGCGTTCTTGGCGATTCCGCTGAGCTGCTGCTCGACGAATGCCGCATCGACGACGAGCGTCTCGCCGCTGCGATCCTCGGCGTCGAAGCTTATGTCCTCGAGCAATTTCTCCATCACCGTCTGGAGCCGACGCGCGCCGATATTCTCGACCGCCTCGTTCACCTCGGCGGCGATGCGGGCGAGCGCCTCGATTCCATCGTCGGCAAAGGTGATCGTGACTCCTTCGGTGCCGAGAAGCGCCTGATATTGCTCGGTCAGGCTGGCGCGGGTCGCGGAGAGAATCCGAACGAAATCTTCCTGGGTCAGCGCCTTCAGCTCAACGCGGATCGGAAGCCGCCCCTGAAGCTCCGGGAGCAGGTCCGCGGGCTTGGCGAGGTGGAACGCGCCCGAGGCGATGAACAGGATGTGGTCGGTCTTGAGCGGCCCGTACTTGGTCGCGACCGTCGTCCCCTCGATCAGCGGAAGCAGGTCGCGCTGGACGCCCTCACGGCTGATCGAGCCGCCGCGCACGTCGCTAACGGCGATCTTGTCGATCTCGTCGATGAACACGATGCCGTTGGCCTCTGCGTCGGCAAGCGCGACGCGGTTGATGTCGTCCGGATCGAGCCTCTTGTCGGCTTCCTCTTCGGTAAGGCGGGCGAAGGCCTCAGGCACCTTGAGCTTGCGGCGTTTCTTGGGCCCGCCGCCGCCCATCTTCCCCATCAGCGACTTCAGGTCGAACACCTGTGCGCCCATGCCGGGGATCTCGAACGGCATGGCCGGCGCCTCGTCGACTTCGATCTCGACCTCGGCCTTGTCGAGGCTCTTATCGGCAAAACGCTGGCGGAAGCTCGCCCGCGTCGCTTCGCTCGAGCCTTTGCCGGTAAGCGCGTCGAGAAGCTTCTCCATCGCCGCTTCCTCTGCCGCGGCGCGGACCTTGTTGCGGCGGCGGTCGCGCTCGAGGCGCACGGCTTCCTCGACGAGGTCGCGGGCGATCTGCTCGACGTCGCGGCCGACATAGCCCACCTCGGTAAACTTGGTCGCTTCGACCTTCACGAACGGCGCGTCGGCAAGGCGCGCCAGCCGCCGGCTGATCTCGGTCTTGCCGCAGCCGGTCGGGCCGATCATCAATATGTTCTTCGGCGTGACCTCTTCGCGAAGTTCGGGCGACAGCTGCTGGCGCCGCCAGCGGTTGCGGAGCGCGACGGCGACGGCTTTCTTCGCATCGTCCTGCCCGACGATATGCTCATTGAGCGCAGCGACGATCGCCTTGGGTGTCAGCTTGTCCTTCAACACTTGGGCCTGCCCCTCGCCGCTCTTGGGAATGGTGGTGTGATAGTTCATGTCACGAGGCTATGTTGGCCTCAGCGCCGCCCTCTTCAAGCTCGTGAACCGGAGGAGAAGCAATGGCAGGTCCGATAAGGTCGTTCATCCCGCATGCTTTCGTCGCGGACATGAGCGCTTCCATCGCCTTTTACGAAAAGCTCGGGTTCAAGGTGGGGAACAGCTTCACTCCTGACGGTGCAGAGGCTCCCGGATGGTGCTGGCTGAGGTCGGAGCGCGGTGACCTGATGCTGGGCCGGGCCAGAGAACCCATCGTTCCCGACCAGCAGCGGGTGATGTTCTACGCCTATACCGACGACGTTGAAGTGACCCACAGCGACCTAGCGGCTGCCGGCATAGACGTCGGGCCGATCACGAAGCCCTTCTACAACCCCGGCGGTGAGTTCGAGATCTGCGATCCCAACGGCTATGTGATCTGGGTCGCCCAGATCTGAGCCGTCACTCCACGGTTTCGACTGTCAGCCGATCGTTGGTGAAGACGCATACTTCCGACGCAATCTGCATCGCCCGGCGGGCGAGCACCTCCGGGTCGTCTTCATAGTCGACCAGTGCCTTCGCCGCGGAGAGGGCGTAGTTTCCCCCGGAGCCGATCGCCGCGATTCCGCCCTCTGGCTCGAGCACGTCGCCATTGCCGGTCAGGATCAGCATGATCTCCTTGTCGGCGACGATCATCAGCGCCTCCAGGTTTCGGAGGTACTTGTCGGTCCGCCAATCCTTGGCGAGCTCGACCGCGGCGCGCATCAGCTGCCCGTTATACTGCTCGAGCTTGCGCTCCAGCCGCTCGAACAAAGTGAAGGCGTCGGCGGTCGCCCCGGCGAAACCGCCGATCACCTCGCCTTTCTCGCCGATCCGCCGCACCTTCCTGGCGTTGGGCTTCATCACCGTATTGCCCATCGATACCTGGCCGTCGCCGGCAATCACTGTCTTGCCGCCCTTCTTGACGCCGAGGATCGTGGTTCCGTGCCAACTTTCCAAAGTCATCTCCTTTGGAATTGAGGTGGGGAGCAGGGATCGCCGCTGCAACTAGCCGTGATTTTCGAAGCGGCGGTCGGGGATGATCCACAGGATCGAGACTCCGACGTAGATCGCGACTGAAATGTAAGGAGACACGAACGCAAGCGGGATGGCGGATATGTAAAGAGCGGTGCTGATCGATTCCTTGGCGCGGCCGCCGAGCGCCCGCTTAACCCCCGAGCCCTCTCCCTCAGCGCGGATGAGTGCCCGTTCGAGCTGATCATAGGAAATCGCCGCGCAGACCAAGACAAGGCCGAACGATCCAACCGGCCATGGCGTAATCCCCGCCTCGTCGATCCAGCGGATGACCAGCGGGAACAAGGTGAGGAAGAACAGCAAGGCATGGTTGGCCCAGAGAACGCCGCCGGTGACCTTCCGCGCCGACTGCATCATGTGGTGATGGTTGTTCCAGTAGATGGCGACATTGACGAAGGCGAGCAAGTAGGCGGCGAGCAGCGGAAGCACGGCAAGCGCGGCGGCGAGCGTCGGTTCAGCCGGAAACTTCAGCTCCAGGACCATGATCGTCAGCACGATCGCGACGACGCCGTCGGTCAGTGCGTTGAGGCGCGAGGGGCTCATCAGTCGGCGATCAGCGCTTCGAAGCGCCTGTCCGGGATCAGCCACATGGCAGCGACGGCAATATAGATGATGATCGCGACGTAGGGCGAAAGGAACGCGACTGCGATTGCGAGCAGATAGGCCAGCACGGTGATCTGACCCTTGTGGCCGCGACCGACTGCCTTCCGGATCGGCGCGTCGGTGTCATTCGCGCTGAGAAGAGCGAACAGGAGCAAGGCGATCGAAACGGAGCAAAGCAGCATGACGACGCCGAACGCCAGCACGGTGTCGCGCGTGATTCCCGCTTCGCCGACCCATCGAACGACGAACGGGACAAGGCTGAGCCAGAAGAGGAAGAACAGGTTGGCGAGCAGCACCTCCCCGTTCACCCGCTTTGCCGCCTGCAGCATGTTGTGATGCTGCGACCAGTAGATGCCGACCTTCACGAAGGAGAGCGCGTAGGCGGCGAACAGGACCGACAAGGGCTCGAGAGCAGCCATCCCTGCCCCTTTCGGCACGGGAAGCGCCAGCACCATGATCGTGATGATGATCGCGATCACCCCATCGGTGAAGCTGTTCAGCCGGTTGGTGTTCATGCGCCGCCCCCGCCGCTGCCTACGTCTATTCAGCAGCAAAACAGCGGTTCCGGCAAGCTAGCGCGTGCCAGACGCGTTGGGCTCGATAGCGTGTTGCTGGCGAACCCACTTGATCAGTTCGTCGAGCTGGATCGCCTGCTCGGTCGCGGTGAGGGCGTCGGTTGAAGAAAGTCGGTCTTCACCGGCGGCTTGAGCAGCGCCTCCGACGGCAGTGGAAAAGCCGGGCACTGATGGGCTTCGGCGAGAACCGGGATCGGCCGCGGCTTGGGATTCGCGGCGCAGGCGCTCAAGCTCAGCACGAGCAGCACCGACACGTCTTTCATATTCACTCACGGTCCTTTCGTTGATGGTGCGCTGCTCTGCAGCGATCCGGCTGGCGTTAGCCTTGTCCGCCGCTTCGGCCTGCGCAGCAGCGGCGCGGGCATTCGCAACCGTTGTCGCGAACGCGGCCTGCTCCAGCTGATAGAGTTGCTCGAACTTCTCGCTCTGCTTTTTCCAGTGCACCGCTTCGAGCTTATTGACGGTGAGCATGACGAGGAGAGTGAAGCCAACAACGACACCGACGGCGCCCTGCCAGTTGAGGAGCTTGAGGATCACTGGCTGTCAGCCTCGAACGCGGCACCATCGCGACTGGCGGTGAACTTGACCCGGCCCACCGGCCCGCCGGCGAGAAGCCCGACGATGACCACGATCATCGCGGCGATGAAACCGCCCAGCGACCAGCCGAAGATGGTGACGATCGTGTGTTGCTCGGCACTACTCCAGCCGCCCCACATGAGGAGTGCGACCATGAAGCCGGCGGCGGCGCCGCAGAACATGCCTGCAGCGGATGCGAGCAGGCCGTAGATGTAGCGCTGGCCCTCGGCAAAGCTGCCGGGTGCGGGAAGTTGTTTCATGCTGTTACCTTTAACTGAGTGAAAACGGGGTCCTTCCACTTCCTCCACTTCGGCAAGTTTTACGCACAAGTTGCATCGGCAATTATATACTTGACAAAGCAAGCACGGATTGCCAAAAAGCGGGCATGGACGACATTCTAGCCCCTCGCTTCATCGACCCCGTGGCAGCTCGCAAGCATCTTGAGGCGCTGCGCTGGGGTGACACTCCTGAGTGCGTACACTGCGGCTCAGCCGATGTGACGCGCCTAGAAGGCAAGAAGCACCGCGACGGCTTGCTCCAGTGCAACAAGTGCCGCGAGCAATTCACCGTTACGGTTGGGACAATCTTTGAGCGTTCAAAAATCGCGCTCAACAAGTGGCTGCTGTGCAATCACCTGCTTTGCGCGGGCAAGAAGGGCATGTCGGCGCATCAGATCCACCGCATGTTGGGCGTTACCTACAAAACCGCTTGGTTCATGTGCCACCGCATCCGCGAGGCCATGAAGGACGATGGTTCGCCCCTTGGCGGCCCCGGCAAGGTAGTCGAGTCCGACGAAGCATTCATTGGTGGCACGAAGAAGCGCCGCCTGTCGCGCAAGGTCGCGCCGAAGAAGAAAATCATGACGCTCGTCGAGCGCGACGGTCGCGCCCGCAGCTTCCATATCGCCAACATTCACGCTGGAACCATCCGTGGCGCACTGGTCACCAACGTGCACCGCAGTTCAACCCTAATGACCGACGATGCCCGCGCTTACTGGGCGATCGGTCGCGAGTTCGCGAACCACGGCAGCACGCTTCATGCTGGACGCGAGTTTGCGCGTGCGGGCGGCATTCACTCAAACACCGCAGAGAACTTCTTCTCCATTCTCAAGCGTGGCGTGATCGGGACATACCATCACTGGTCGCCCGCTCACCTGCATCGCTACCTTGCAGAATTCGATTTCCGCTATTCGACGAAGGATATTTCCGACCGCGAACGTGCGGACAAGGCGCTTATCGGCTCGTTCGGCAAGCGCCTGACCTATCGGCGGACTGCTGCGCTCGCAGCCTGACTACTTCGTCGGTCCCGTTCAGATCGGGGAGCGCCGGAAGCGCTGGACTCGTTAGCTGCGCGAAGCTTGGCCGCGTAGTCCATTAAGCGTTTCGCGCATTCGTTCTGCAGTTCCCAGTCGTCGGGATCGGCAATCATAGTCGCGGCAAACGCTGTCGCGGGGCGTCGGTTCCCAGTGCTGGACTCGTCGTTAACTTCCGTTAGCGTCCTCCCGCCGAATTCGCGTTGGCGGGAGGAGTGGTTCGATGCCCGAAGAATGGATGCGAAATGTCGTGAGCCAGCTTGGCGCTCAAGAATTCCTAATCGGATTTCTGCTCAAGAACGCGCTCAGAGAGCAGCCCGTCGAGGACATCCCGAAGATCGCTCAGGCGCTGAAGGACCAGATTCGGCAGATGCCCGATTCAGTGACCGGAGCATTTCCCGGAAACGACCACCTAGCGGAACGCTTCTCAGATATAGTCGTGAAGATGCACGAGCAGATCGACAAGATATTGGATGAAGCAGCTCGGGCGGTAGTTGAGGTAGCGAACATGAAGCGACAAGGGCGATAATCGTCTCTGTGTCTGTCATCGCCCGCGCGCTCCTAGCCGCCTACTTCTTCGGTCTCGTCGGCTTGCCGGGAGCCATGCTCTTGTGCGGCTTGGGCTTCGTGTTGAGCATCCGCCGCAACACGTCATCCTCTCGCTTTTGATCGGCTTCTGTCATGAACACTCCAAAAACTCCGAAACCCATTCGCTGGAAGCAGTCGTCTACCACGCATTATCCCGCCCCGGAGGCTGGAGGCAATTGGGGCATCGCTGACACCGCAATCGCAGCTCAGTTCGGATTCCTGGTCAGCTACTGGTGGCACGTGGAAGAAACCATGACCTACGTTTTCGAGGATTTGCTCGAAGGCAGAAGGAACGAGACCTTTTCGAGCAATTCAGCCGCAAGAAAGATATTTCGAACGATCATATCTGAGGACGCTCGGATTAAACTTATGACGGCGCTTCTAGAAGGATCTCCGCACAACGCCGATCTGCCAGAACTGTACGACGACATCATAGACGAGTTCAAAGCCCTAAACGGAATCAGGAATGGCCTTGTACATGGACATTGGTTCACGGAAGCCAACACCGGAAAGGTGACGGTCCGTATCTCGTCGAACGTGCCGATAGAGTCCCGGCGTCCTCAAGAGATTACGGCGAAGTATCTTGCTTCGATAATCAATCGAATGCGGGCACTTCACGAGAAAGCGACACTCAGGGGCGGCGGGCCAATTTCATCGCGCGGAACACCTCTTCCGCCACGCGATCAGCAAAGCTAGGCGGCTGGGCCGCCTCTGGTAGCCACTCAAGCAAGGCAGAAGAGCCCGCCTCGATCATCTCGGGCGTAATCTCGACTTCCTGATCTTCGTCGGTCTGCACGACGCAACTCTCCCGCTGGAGAACTGCGCCCGCACCGCGACCACTGGGCAATCACCTACTTGGTTCACCGGCCTGTCACGCACCTTGTGAGGTAGCGAATCAGCCCTGCTTTCTCAAGTATATAATTGCCGTTGCATCACCAATCCGGTTCGCAAGCCACCCATAGAGGAATGCCTCATTGGCCGGCCGCCGCTCGGCGAGGCGGAGGTAGCGCTCCCCCTGGAGGGCCTCGAGCGCACGCAGCAAGACCGTTTCCCCGCCGCTCTTGCCGCGAAGTCCAAGGAAGGTGTCGAGCGCCGACAACGTCGCCGGACCTACGCGCCCGTCCGGCGTCAGGTCGGGATAGTCCGACGCATTGCGATTGAGCGCGGTCAGCGCGCGCTGGAGGAAGGTGATCGCAACCGTCGGGCCCATGTTGACTCCGGTGTCGAACAGCTCGGCCGCGATGCGCATCGACCGCGCGGCAATCTCGTCGAGGTGAGGTCTCAACCAGTAGAGCCGGCGGTAGATGGTTGCGGCCTGCTCGCGCGGCAGCTGCCGCATTGGCCGGGCATAGCCGTGGGCGCGCGCCACCGCTTCGGTGATTCCAAAGCAAGTCGGGCCGCCCTTGTCCGCTGGATTGTCGACATAGCCGCCCTCTCGATCGAGTAGCGCCTCGATCAACGCGTCGACATTCACCACTTCATCCATTCCGCCTCTCCTTCGAGTCGGACGGTGAATAACCAAATAGGTATGTTGTAGGAAAGAGTAGTGAACCATAACCGTCATGCTGAACTTGTTTCAGCATCCATGATGATGAAGGAAGGCGGCGCATTTCAGTTATGGACCCTGAAACAAGTTCAGGGTGACGGCTGGTGTCATTCCAAGCCCCTGCGCTAGGCTCGGACCATGAACTCACGAATCCTATGCGCCTTTACCGCGCTTTCCGCCCTATCCACTCCCGCGTTCGCCGCCCTTTCCCCAGCCGAGCAGGTGATGGTCCGCACCGTCGATTCCGAGCAGCAGCGCACCGTGGCAATGCTCCAGCGCTGGGTCGACCAGAATAGCGGAACGATGAACAAGGCCGGAGTCGAAGCCGTTCATGACATGGTCGCGCCGGAGCTTCAGCAGCTCGGTTTCAAGATCCAATGGGTCGACATGAGCGCGGTCGGGCGCGCCGGCCATTTGATCGCCCGGCACGCCGGCAGTCGGCGCGGCAAGAGGCTATTGCTGATCGGCCATCTCGATACGGTGTTCGAGCCGGATTCGCCCTTTCAGCGCTGGGCGCAGGAGGGCGATCGGGCACGCGGCCCCGGCTCCGGCGACGACAAGGGCGGCGATGCCGTGATCGTCGCGGCGCTCCGAGCGATGCAGGCGGCGGGAACACTCAAGAATGCCAACATCACCGTCTTCCTCACCGGAGACGAGGAGGATGCCGGCCGGCCGCTGGCGATCTCGCGTCGCGACCTCGTCGCTGAGGGCAAGAAGGCCGACGTCGCGCTCGACTTCGAGGACCTCGCCATCGAAAACGGCAGCGACATGGGCTCGACCGCGCGGCGAAGCGCGGGAAGCTGGACGCTGACCGTGACCGGCCGAAGCGCCCATTCCGCCGGGGTCGGCGCCGGCGACTATGGCGCGATCTACGAGCTCGCGCGGATCATCGACCAGTTCCGGCGTGAGCTCCTAGAGGACAAGCTGACCTACAATGTAGGACTGGTCGGCGGCGGCCAGACCGCCACCCTCGACGCCGACAAGATCCGGCTCGAGGCGGCCGGCAAGACCAACATCATTGCCGCGACCGCGATTGCCCGCGGCGACCTGAGAGCTATCAGCCAGGAACAGATCGACCGGACCGAAGCCAAGATGCGGGCGATCGTCGCCCAGCCGCTTGCCGGCGCCCATGCGGAGATCAGCTTCGACGCCGACATCTATCCGCCGATGGCGCCGACCGAGGGCAATCGCGCGATCCTCGCGCAATTGAACGGGGTCAACCAGGACATGGGATTGCCCGAGATGGGCGAGCTCGATGCGTCCAAGCGGGGGGCGGGCGATATCAGCTTCGTCGCGGCGGACGTGTCGGGGCTCGCGGGACTGGGACCGTCGAGCTCCGGATCGCACACCGCAACCGAAACGGTCGACATCCCGTCGATCTTCAAGCAGGCGAAGCGCGCCGCGATCCTGATGCACCGGCTAGCAAAAGAGCACCGCTGACCGCGAAGCTTTTTGCGCGATTAGCGTTGTGTGGCTGAAACCGCTGCGCGGTTGGCGGGTTATGCGTTCTTGCGCGGGTGCATCCTGCGCGCGTGAGGAGTAGTGGGATTGGCGGGGGTTCCGAAGGACAGTCTTATTTCAGAAAATCCGTTCAAGCTGCTGATTCAGTCAATCGTCGATTATGCGATCTACATGCTGGATCCCGACGGCAACGTGACCAGCTGGAATGCGGGCGCGGAGCGGATCAAGGGTTTCAAGGCCGATGAGATCGTCGGCAAGCACTTCTCGACCTTCTACACCCAAGAGGACCGCGGGGCCGGGATGCCGCAGAAGGTCCTGGAGACGGCGCGGCGCGAAGGGAAATACGCCGGCGAGGGCTGGCGCGTCAGGAAAGACGGCTCGCGCTTCTGGGCGAGCATCGTCGTAGACCGCATCAACGATCCCAGTGGCGAGCTGATCGGCTTCGCCAAGATCACCCGCGACATGACCGACCAGCGCGAGGCGCAGGAGGCCCTGCTCGACGCCGAGCGACACTTCCGGATCCTCGTCCAGGGCGTCACCGATTATGCGATCTTCATGCTCGATCCTGATGGCCGGGTCACAAACTGGAACGTCGGGGCACAGCGCATCAAGGGCTATACGCCCGACGAGATCGTCGGCGAGCATTTCAGCCGCTTCTACACGCCCGAGGAACGCGACGCCGGCGTGCCCCAGCGAGCGCTCGATACGGCACGCAAGACCGGCCGATGGGAAGCGGAAGGCTGGCGCGTTCGCAAGGACGGCACCCGCTTCTGGGCGAGCGTCGTGCTCGATGCGATCCGGAGCGACGACGGGACGCTGATCGGCTTCGCCAAGGTGACGCGCGACATGACGGAAAAACGCGAGGCGGACGTTCGGCTCCAGGAATCGCGTGAGCAATTGTTCCGCTCGCAGAAGATGGAGGCGCTCGGACAGCTTACCGGCGGCCTCGCGCATGATTTCAACAATCTGCTGACAGCCATTCTCGGAGCCTGCGAGCTCGGCATCCGCAACCTCCATGACCCTGAGAAGGTTCGGAAGATGCTGGAAGGCGTCAAAGGTTCTGCGCAGCGCGGCGCCAGCCTCACCAAGCAGCTTCTTGCGTTCGCTCGCGCGCAGCCGCTCCAGATGCAGCAGATCGACTTGAAGCAATTCTTCTCGGATGTGACGACCCTGCTCCGGCCGTCGCTGCGCAGCAACATCGAGGTCGTGACGGAAATCTCCGATCTGCTGTGGCCGATCGATGCTGACGCGGGCGCACTCGAACTTGCGATCCTCAACCTCGCCTTCAACGCCAGGGACGCAATGAAGGAAGGCGGTTCGCTCAAGATCAGCGCGCATAACCAGGTGCTGGAAGGCGAACCCGAGGGCCTCCACGGAGAGCATGTCGTCCTGAAAGTATCGGACACTGGGTCAGGCATGTCGCGTGACGTGATCGACCGCGTGTTCGAGCCCTTCTTCACGACCAAGGGCTATGGCGAAGGCACCGGCCTTGGACTTAGCCAGGTCTTCGGGTTCGTGAAGCAGATCGGCGGCGTGATCACCGCCGATTCTGAGCCGGGTCACGGCTCGACCTTCACTCTGTACCTGCCGGCGAGCCACGGGTCGGCGGCAACGAAGGGGCATGCCAACGGTCATCATTCCGGACATGTGCTGATCGTCGAGGACGACATGGTCGTCGCCGAGCTCGCAGCTGGAATGTTCGGTGAGCTCGGCTTCGAAAGCGTCGTCACGCACAGCGCCAAGGAAGCGCTCGAGAAGCTTTCGAGCGGCACGAGGCCGAAGCTCATCTTCTCAGACATCGTCATGCCGGGCGGAATCAGTGGGCTCGAGCTAGCCCGCAAAGTCCGCGACCGCTTCCCCGAGCTGCCGATCCTCCTTACCACCGGATACAGCGAGCAAGTGACCGGCAACCACGGCTTCCCCGTGCTCCAGAAACCCTATGAGATGGACGGTCTCGCGGGCGCCGTGGGGAGTGTCCTCAAGCAGGAAATCCCCGTCACCTGAAAGGCTTGCCTTACGGCTGTTGACTCGCCCGTGATTCAGGAGCCTCCTCCCTCTGCCGCGTGACGTGAGGCGCGGCGCGGTGGGGGAAATTCCATGGCTACAACTGCACAAGTGCGCACGCCCGTGCACCTCTGGATTGTCGGAATCCTGTCGCTCCTGTGGAGCTGCTTTGGAGCCTACGACTATACGATGACGCGCATGCGCAACACGGATTACATTTCCAGCGCGATGCCCGGCGTCGATCCGAACACGGCGCTCGCCTGGGTCGACTCAATGCCGCTCTATGCTCAAATCGGCTGGGGCCTAGGCGTGTGGCTGGCGCTGCTCGGAGCCGTCCTTCTGCTCATTCGCAATCGCTGGGCGGTCTGGTCCTATGGATTGTCGATGGTCGGCGCGATCCTCAGCCTCGGCTATCAGATCGCGCTGGCGCCGCCGCTGCCAGGCGCGGAGGGCGCGATGTACTCCGTGATGCCATTCGTCATCATCGCCGTTTCCATCTTCCTCTTCTGGTACGCGTGGACGGCCGAGAAGAAGGGTTTGATCCGATAATGTCAGGCGGGACCGCAAAGCGCGGTCTCGCTCCTCACCTGTTGCTGAATTGCTGCAGTCGCCGACGCGTCGACGGACGCAGGGCGGAGTTTACTTGCACTGCTGTCGATAAGTGGCGACGATGCCCTTGTGAGCTCGCGTGAGCAGCTGAGCTTGAGGGGAGTTGGAACATGGTCCGGTGGCGTTTCTCGCGTGCTTTTGCCTGTGCGTCCTTGATTGCCATCGCTGCAGTTCCGGCACCCGCCCTGGCCCAGCAAATCGACCGCATCGTCGTCTTTGGAGACTCCTACGCTGACATCGGCAACGCCTTGCGGCTGGCCGGAATCAACCCGGTGTCGACACAGGTCTATACGACCGGCCGCTTTTCCGGCGGCTCGAACTACGTCGACACGCTGAGCGACATCCTCCAGGTGCCGCAATATAATTTCGCGATCGGCGGAGCGAGCACGACAGGCAACGGAACGGCGGGGCTTCCGGGCTTCCCATTCGAAGTGCAGGAGTTCCTCTCGGGCGGCGGGACGCTCGGGTTTCCGACCGTAAACACGACGCTGACGCAGAGCGACCTCGTCGCGGTGTCGATCGGAGGCAACGACGCACGCTATTACGAGCAGGGCGGCGGAACCCTCGCCGGAGCACCGACTGCCGCCGCGGGATCGGTCACTGCTTTCCAGCAGAACATGGACCTGGTGATGGCCAAGGGGACGCCGACGATCAGCTTCCTTGCCGGCGACACCGGCCAGCTGCCGGAGGTGGCGCTCAATCCGTCCGCCGCGGCCATCCGGACGGCTTTCTCGACCGCGTACAACACCGGCGCACAGGGCGTGCTTGCGGGCTATGCCGCCCGTGGTTCGATCGTTCATTATCTCGACCTGACGTCCGTGCTGAACGACATCAAGGCGAACCCCACGGCCTATGGGATTACGAAGGGTCTCGTCTGCCCCACGTTCCAGCCGGTGACCGCGGCGTCGTCGACCTGCGTCATCGATTCCAGCGGATATCTCTTCTACGGCGACGCGCTGCACCTGACGTCGACCGGCTTTGCGATTGTTGGGCATTATGTGGCGAAGCAACTCGCCGCCCCGCTGACCTTGACGGCGCCGGCGGATCTGGGGCTGGATACGGGGCGGCAATGGGGGCGGACTCTGTCGAGCCGCGGCGATCTTTACGGCCGCGACGGAAGCAGCGCGGAGGGCCTGCGGTTTTACATCCTCGGCGATGGCTTTCAGAGCGATCATGGTGCAACCAGCCAAAACAGCGCCTTCGAGGCGAAGGGCTTGGGCGCGACCGTCGGCGCCGAATATGCAATGCCGATGGGCGTCGTTGGAATCGCCGGCAACTACAGTCGCCCCAAAGTGACCTTCGGCAACGATGCCGCGCGCGACAAGGGACGCAGCTGGCAGGTCGGCGCTTATGGCAGCGTCGACATGGACGGCCTCTTCGGCCAGGCCTATCTCGGCTACGGCAAGGACCATAATCGCATCACGCGGGTCGGCGTTGTCGACGACATGACGGCGAGCCCCGGCGGCAACCATACGGTCGCGGGCGCCAAGGGCGGCTATCTGATGGGCTTCACCGCCTTGCAGGTGGGCCCGGTCGTCGCGCTCGATTATGCGCGGGCACGGGTCAATTCCTATACGGAGAGCGGCGATCCGGCACTGACGCTCAACGTCGGCAGCCAGAGCCTCAAGTCACTGACGGGCCAGGCGGGCGTCGAAGCTCGCGGCGATTTCGCAGGGCTTCACCCGTTCGTCGACCTGACCGCCGAGCATGAGTTCAGCGGTAACCGGCGCGTGATCAGGTTCGCCCAGACGAGCGCACCGACGATCGTCAACAGCTGGCAGGTCTCGCGCGGCAAGGACACCTATGGGCGGTTCTCGGCCGGAGCGAATGCAAGCATCGTCGGCAACCTCAGCGTCGATGCATTCGTCTCGACCACCTTCGGCCGCAACCACGGCCAGGAGACGAGCGGCCAGGTCGGAGTGAAAGCGGCGTTCTAGCCGCGGCGCCCGCCGAAGCGGGTGCGTTGTTGCTTGCCGAACCGGCCCTTGCGGGTGCCGGGCTTGCCCTCGGTCGAATGGCCGAGCGGCCGCGGCGCGACGCGGTCGAACTCGGGAATTCCAAGATCGTCTTCCTCGAGCCGGCGGACCTCGTCGCGTAGCCGCGCAGCCTCCTCGAACTCGAGGTCGGCGGCGGCTTTCCGCATCCGCTCCTCGAGGTCGCCGATATACGCCTTGAGGTTGTGTCCGACGAGGTGCGGGCGCTCCTCGTCGCCGGTATCGACCAGGACTCCATCGCGCTGCGTCACGTCGGCGAGGAGGTCGTGGATCTGGCGCTTGATGCTCTCCGGCGTGATCCCGTGCTCGCGATTATATTCGAGCTGCTTCTCGCGCCGCCGGTTGGTTTCGGCGAGCGCCCGCTCGATCGAGCCGGTGATCGTGTCGGCGTAGAGGATCACGCGGCCTTCCACGTTCCGCGCCGCGCGACCAATGGTCTGGATCAGCGAGGTCTCGGAACGGAGAAAGCCCTCCTTGTCGGCATCGAGGATCGCGACCAGCCCGCATTCGGGGATGTCGAGGCCCTCGCGCAGCAGGTTGATCCCGACCAGCACATCATAGACGCCGAGGCGTAGCTCGCGGATCAGCTCGATACGCTCCAAAGTCTCGACGTCGCTGTGCATATAGCGGACGCGAAGGCCCGCCTCGTGGTGATATTCGGTGAGGTCCTCGGCCATACGTTTGGTAAGCGTCGTGACCAGCGTTCGATAGCCCTTCTTC
>JAICSX010000068.1 GCA_025936675.1 Sphingomonas sp. | reverse complement strand
CCGATGGTCTCCGAGCCATGGGAGTTCGAGGAGGCGAGGGCGCTCTTCGAAGAGCAGGTCGAATGGGCGCGCAAGGGTCACCGCAAGATCCCCAAGAGGATCGAGTTCGGCGCGATGCTGGAGGTTCCGAGCCTCGCGGAAATGCTCGACCAACTGCTGCCGCGAGTCGATTTCATTTCGATCGGAACCAACGATCTCACCCAGTTCCTCTTTGCCGCCGACCGATCGGACCCGCGGCTCGCACAGCGTTACGATTGGCTGAGCCCGGCGATCCTGCGGTTCCTCAAGCGAATTCTCGACCAGTGCCGCGCCGCCAACGTTCCGGCTCGCGTCTGCGGCGAGATGGCGGGGCGGCCATTGGAAGCGATGGCGCTGATCGGCATCGGCTCGGAGAATTTCTCAATCACGCCCGCCGGCGTGGGCCCGCTGAAGGCCATGGTCCGCTCGCTCGATGCTGGCGCGATTCGAACGCGCATGGGCCAGCTTCTTGCCAAGCCACCCAAGGACATGCGCAAGGCGCTCGGGGATTGGGCTCGGAGGCATGACGTCGTAATCGGTTAGCAGCGGTTGACACCCGCCTCGGAGGCCTCAAACAAGAACCATGCCCAAGCGCGAGCGCGACCCGGAACCCGAGCAGCTGGACGAGGAACAACTCGAAGCTGAGCCGTCGCCGGTCGGCGAGCGGCTTCGTGAAGCGCGCGAGAAAAAGAAGCTGAGCCTCGACGACGTCGCCGCGCAGACTCGAATCCCGCTGCGGCACCTTTCGAGCATTGAGACCGGCGACTGGGAAAATTTGCCCGCGCCGACCTACACGATCGGTTTCGCGAAGAATTATGCAGCGGCGGTGGGCCTCGACCGGACCGAGATCGGCAACCAGCTGCGCGAGGAAATGGGCGGACAGCGCTTTGCGTCCAATGCGGCGGACGTGTTCGAGGCTGCCGACCCGCGCCGGACAATGCCAAAGTCGCTCGTGATCGGTGCGATCCTCGCGGTGATCGTCCTTATCGCGGTGATGACGTGGCTCAACAATCGCTCGCTCGAGCCGACCGATCAGACGGCACAGCAAACGACCGTGCAGACCAACGCTCCCGCAGCCCAGCCTGCACCAGCCCAACCAGCGCAGCCCGTATCGGCCACAGCGCAGGGACCGGTGGTGCTGACAGCGACCGCGCCGGCCTGGATCTCGGTGACCGACCAGGGCAAGAGCCTGTTCCAGGGCCTGCTCCAGCCGGGTCAGAAGTTCACCGTCCCGGCCACTGCCACGGCGCCGATGTTGAAGGCCGGCAAGCCGGAGGCGCTGACGGTGACCGTCGGAGGCGCCCAGGCGCCGCAAGTCGGACCCGCCGGCAAGGTGACGACGGTCAGCCTGGCGCCGGCATCATTGATGAAAGGTCCTGGCGAGGCGGCAGCTGCGCAGCCCGCGCCGACTCCGCAGCGAACTCCAGCCATGAGTGCGCCAGCAGCGCCTGCAGCCGCTACGTCGGCGGCGGCCCACACAGTGGAATAGATTCATCGGCGGGAAAGCTGCCGTGCGTCACAGTCGCCTATTGCTAAGCGTGGGGAAATGTTCGTGAAATCTCGCCTGATCACCGCACTCGCGGCAAGCGCCGCAGTGACTCTCGTTCCGTCGCTCGCGCTTGCTCAGCGCCAGCAGCAGCCGACCCCCGAGCAACGCATCGATCGCCTCGAAAGGCAGGTGCAACAGATGCAGCGACAGGTGTTCCCGAAGGGCCGGCCGGCGGACACGGCGGGCTTCTCCGACGACCCGGCCGCGACCCAGTCGTCGGTTGTGACGCTCGACCAGCGCCTTGACGCGCTGGAGAAGCAGATGGCCGATCTCGTTCGCGCATCGGAGGACAACGGCAACCGCCTCCGCTCGGTCGAAAGCGGCCTCACCCAATTGAAGGCGGACGAGGACCAACGCATCTCGACGCTTGAGCAGCGCATGGCCGAGGCCGCGGCTGCGGCGCCCGCTTCGCAGCCTGTCGAGACGCCTTCTCAGCCCGCGCCCACGACGAGCAAGACTAAGACGCCGCCGACAAAGTCCGTGCCTTCGAAGAAAACCGCCGAGACCAGCTCGCCCACTGACTCAGGCCCGGCCGCAACCACTGCCGAAGCAGCCCCCGTCAGCGATCCCGGCGAGGACGCTTATTCGCAGGGCTTCCACCAGTGGGAAGCCGGACAGTACGATCAGGCGATCAGCACGCTCAAGGCCTTTACCCAGACCTATCCGAACCACCCGCGTATCAGCTACGCCAACAACCTCATCGGGCGCGCGCTGCTCGACAAGGGAGATGCCCGTGCGGCAGCGCAGGCCTTGCTCTCCAATTACCGAACCAATCCCTCCGGCGCGCGGGCGCAGGACAGCCTCTATTATCTCGGCCAGGCGCTGATGAAGCTGGGGCAGCCGAGCCAGGCGTGCAAGGCCTATGCGGAGCTCGACGCCGTCTATGGCGCGAAGATTCGCCCGGACGTGAAGAAGCTTGAGAGCGACGCCAAGTCTCAGGCGCAGTGTAGCTAATGTGCTATGGCCGTTCGGGATGGTTCCCGAGCAGTCGCAGGTAGAGCGGTTCGCCACTGATCTCGACGCGCTGATTGCGCGCGACGCTCCCATCGGAATCGCGGTTTCCGGCGGCCCCGACAGCGTCGCCCTGCTGCTCCTCGCCGCTGCTGCGCGGCCCAGTCGCATCGAGGTCGCGACGATCGACCATGCGCTTCGCCCCGGCGCCCGCGCCGAGGCGGAGATGGTCGCCGCCTTGTGCAGCGACCTGCGGGTGCCCCATTCGATCCTCACCGCCCGCTGGGAGACGCCGCCCGAAACCGCAATCCAGGAGAGCGCGCGCGGCGAGCGCTACCGGCTGCTCGGCTATTGGGCCGAAGAGCGGCGCCTCGGCGCCATCGTCACCGCCCATCACGCAGACGACCAGGCCGAGACCTTTCTAATGCGGCTGCTGCGTGGCTCGGGCGTCCGCGGGCTTGCGGCGATGCGGCCGAAGTCGATTGCGCCGGGCGCGCATGTGCGGCTGCTTCGTCCCTTGCTTGGCTGGCGGCGGTCGGAGCTGCGGGCAATCTGCGCCGCTGCCGGCGTCGCGCCGGCTCACGACCCGAGCAACGACGACGAGCGCTTCGAGCGCGTCCGGATCCGCCGAATCCTCGCGGAGAACGACTGGCTCGACGGCGGCGCGATTGCCGCTTCCGCAAGTCATCTCGCCGAGGCCGACGAAGCGCTCCGCTGGGCCGCCGAGCTTGAGTGGCGCCGGGCGGTCGACGAGCGCCGCGACCGCTTCGCCTATCAATCGGGCGATGTTCCGCGCGAGATCAGGCGGCGCATCGTCGGAAGGATCGTTCGAAAGCTAGCCACCGAGGGCGATGACGAAATCCGCGGCGGCGAGCTCGACCGGCTGCTTGCGACCCTCGCGCAAGGCGGCACCGCAACCTTGCGGGGAGTCCTGTGCGGAGGCGGCCGGATCTGGCGGTTCGAACGGGCGCCACTGCGCCGCTGAGGCGGCATTCTGCTCCATTTTGGACACTATCCTCATTGGCTGGAAGGCATTTGCCTGCGAGTCATCTGGCCGACGCAGCATCGGGGCGGTTACTTGCACCCTCATTCCAACAACCGCTCGCAACCGCGGTCGAACGTGTTCCTCGACGCGGTGCTCGTCGTCGGTTCAGCGGTGCGGCCAGTGCGCCTTCGCAACCTATCATCGCGGGGAGCACTGATTGAAGGCGCTTCCTTGCCGGTAGAGGGAAGCCGCGTGCGCGTGCTTCGCGGCGAGCTCCGCGCCGAGGCCGAAATCGCCTGGCAGGAGCAGGGCCTCGCTGGACTCCGTTTCTCGAGCGCCATCGATGTCGGACGCTGGGTCAAGCGGATCGGTCATCGCGGACAGCAGCGCGTCGACGACACGATCGCCACCCTTCGCGCGCGTCAAGCTCATCCGCGCCGCGCGAATGGTTCAGGGCAATTGTCGCTCGCGGAGATTGGCACCGAGCTCGGCGCCATTTGCGAGCGTCTCACCGACGGGCGCCCGCTCGCCAACGAACTGCCGAAACTCAAACTGCTCGCGCGGCAGCTTCAGCAGCTCTCCGGGAGGGCGTGAGCCTCAGCCGAAAGTCTTGCAGTAGAAGGGCAGCAGTTCGGCCCAGGCGCGCTCGGCTTCCTTCTCATCGTAGGTTTGACTCCCCGCCACGGTCCAGCCGTGGTTGGCCGATGAGATCTCCACGTGTGCCGCCCGCCGCGCCGCCGCAAACGCCGCTTCCAGATCGGCCTTCTCCTTCGGCATCTTTTCCGCGTCGTTCTTGGCGATGATGACGAGGTAAGAGGCGCGCGTTTTCGGGATCAGCAGGTGCGGGCTTGACGGCTTGTCGGTGACCAAAGCGCCGGGATGGAAGGTCGCGACGGCGCCTATCCGGTCGGGCCGAGCCGCCGCGGTCCGGAACGAGATCGGGCCGCTCATGCAATAGCCCTGCACCGCCGCCTTCTTGTGCCTGTCGGTTTGGGGCTGGGCGTCGAGGAAGGTGACGTAAGCGGCGGAATCGCGGTCGACCATCTCGTCGGTGAGGCCGTTCCGAAACGCCATGATCGAGTTCATCTGGTCCTTGTTGCCGAAGTCGAACGCTCCTTCGACCACGGGCGCCTTCTTCATCCGGTAGTATGGGTTGGGGACGAGCACGACATAGCCCTGCGCCGCCAGCCTCTTGCCCATCTCGCGGAACACCGGGCGGAGGCCGAGGATGTCCGGCCACATCAGCACTGCCGGCCACTTGCCTTTGTCCGTGGGGGTGAAGAGTGCGGCGTCGGCGCTTCCGTCCGCGGTCTTGACCGAGACGTCCTTCTCGCTGACCGCCCGTGCGCCCGCGTCCTCGGCGAAGGCCGGAGCGGGAAAGCCGCTCGCTGCGGCGACTGCGCCCATCGTCAGCAGCACCGTCCTGCGGGTCAGCGACGTCTCCGCGATAAAGCCCTGATGGTTGCCGTCACCGCACATCGATCCGTCTCCCGATTGAGGTTTCGCGGGCGGACTATGCGTCAGCATGGGAGTGTACTGCAATCAGCCTGCTCTATGTCTGCTTTCGACCCATTTCTGCCATTAGCGATGTGGTGCGCCGCTTGCGGCGTTAACAGCATCTGTTAGCCTTTCGCCCTCTGGGGGGCCAGTTGCATGCATTTCCATCTGCCCAAACCGTTGCACGGCTGGCGCCAATTTCTCGGCGAAGTGGGCATCATCGTCATCGGCGTGCTAATCGCGCTCGCCGCGGAGCAGGCGGTTGAAAGCGCCCATCTGCGTTCGGAGACGAACGCGCTTCGAGCATCAATGCATGATGAGCTCGCGGACGACCTCGGACGCTGGGAGGCAATGCACTCGCAACAACCTTGCTTAGAAAACTGGCTCTCAAAATTGAGCGCGTGGTCGGACAGTGCTCCGCCCGGAGCGAAGTGGCCGATCAAATCTGGCGGGCCGAACTTCTTCCATGCGCACGTAAGCACCTGGGAACTTGCCCGCGGCAGCGCAGCAGTTGCCGGGATGCCTCTGCGAGAGCGAGATCAACTCGCCGATCTCTACCAGGTTCTCGAATATGCGGAGCTCGACGGGCGGCAGGTCAGCGCCGACTGGCAAACCGCGTTTTTACTGGCTGCAGCCGGTGGAGCGGATAATCGTCGCGCGCTCCCACTTGCAGTTATGAAAGCAAGACTGAGCGTGGATCAATTGATGGCTGACTATGCAAGTTTGACGCCCAGATTTGCGGCCCTCGGTATTCATCGGAATTATCGCGGGGTCAGTTTGAGCGGTGGTGCTCAGCGCTGTGTCCCGTCAGCGACCCGATAATGGCAGCTTTCCACCATTCCTGCCGCTAGAACTAGAGTGAGTTTTCGACCCATTGCAGACATAAACGCATCTGTTAGCTTCCAATGGTGCTCACCTACATCGTAGCCATCGCAGCTCTGGCAGCGCCCGATGAATCTGATGTCTTAAGTCGCATCAATTGGAAGGCCGTCTACACCCTTACAGGTCAATGCGGCCTCCTGCTGACCCCGGGTACGGATTACACGAGTTCCTGTTCTGGCACGCTTTTTCAAATGGAGTATCGCGACGGGCGACAGTCGTGGGCATTCGGGGCGAAGGGAAAGGCGCTCATTTCCTTCAGTGGAATGGAAGACGAAGGGACACCTGCCATTAGCGTTTTTAAGATCGATCACGTCACGGTGACGAGCGGCCCGAACGCCACGGCGCGAGCGGAAACAGCAACAGGCTCCTGCGTCCTAACGATCCCCGGCCGTGAACGATTTCAAGTGAAGTGCAATGCGCACACAAGCAGCGGGGATTTCGACGCGTCCTTTACGTCCGATGGGAAGGCTCCAGAGGTAATCAACTTCTGATCAGCCAATGTCCGTTTTCCACCCATTGCAGACATTAGCCTGACGCGGCAGCTTCCTGCGATGAGCGCGGATTATTTCCTTCCCAAGGCTGCTAATGAGCAAGACCTGTCTGCTTGGTCGGAAATTCTGCCATCCGCTCCACGCATCATTCGCACGAACCTGTTTGGGGACGCCTTCCTTGTCGATGAGGTTGGCGCAGTCCACATGCTTGAACGAGCCGCTTGCACCGTCAGCCAAATAGCAACGTCAGAGGAGGAGTTTTGGCGGAAGGTCCATGACGATGAAGAGGGATGGCAGCTACGCCCGCTGGTGGAAGAATGCCGCGAAGCCGGAAAGATTCTTCAGGACGGACAATGCTACGCTTTCACAACCCCGCCTCTCCTCGGCGGTGATTACACGGCTGACAACGTATGGGTTGGGTCTTGGCGCGAGTGGTTCGCGTTCACCGCTGACCTGTTTCAGCAGACCAATGACTTGCCTGACGGAACGTCCGTGCAGTTCCGAGCGACCGATTAGCTAGTGTCCGTTTTCCACCCAAAGCAGACATTCCACGCTTAAGTCTCAGGCGTCCAGCACCTGGTCCTTCGGCCAACCTTCGAACCGTGATCCGCGCAAGCTGAGCGCCATAAGTCGCTTCATCTCCTTGCCGCAGGCGTCGAGATCGTCCTTCAGCATCTGGATCGCGAGGTCGATCTCCGCATCGTCGACGCAGTCGCCGGTCAGCAAATGCGTCCGCGCGATCACGCGCGCGCCGCGCTGATCGTGCTCAACCTGGAACTTGCCGAGAATTCCGCTCATGTCCCCTCCATGCGTGGCCCGTGTGCTTCTCCCTCACAATGCGCTTTCGAGAGGGCTCTTTCCAGCGCGCTTTTCCATGCGGATTCGTGCCAACTTTTCAGCCCATTTCGGGACGGGAGCCGTTCACCGGATCCTAAGGCGACATTGTTATTGGCCTGAATGAGCTTATTTTAGAGCCAAGCGCGTGTTGCGCCGAAAGAGGCCCAAGTGAACGACAAAGAGAAGAAGCCCGGCAACCCCTGGACCAAGAGCCTGCTGATCTGGGCGGGCGTGCTGTTCGTGCTCGTCCTCTTCGTCCAGATGATCGACGGCGGCTCGCGCACGGCAACCGGCCAGGCGATGGCTTATTCGGACTTCGTGAGGCAGGTCGATGAGGGCAATGTCCGCACGGTGACGATGGCCGCGGGCGGATCGTCGAGCAATTCGGCGATTGCCGGCAAGCTGACGAGCGGCGAGGATTTCCACACCATCGCTCCCGCCGGCTCGAACATCGCCGACCGCATGGTCCAGAAAGG
This sequence comes from Sphingomonas sp., assembly GCA_025936675.1. Next base: position 513 of record JAICSX010000068.1, on the reverse strand, counting down.
CGTCGCCGTCCAGGTCAAGGCCGAGGAAGGCTCGAGCATCTGGCTCTACATGCTCTACAATTCGCTGCCGTTCCTGTTGATCCTCGGCATCAGCTATTTCGTGATGCGGCAGATGCAGAAGAACGCCGGCTCGGGCGCGATGGGCTTCGGCAAGAGCCGCGCCCGCATGCTGACCGAGAAGCAGGGACGCGTGACCTTCGCCGACGTCGCCGGGATCGACGAGGCCCGCGAGGAGCTTCAGGAAATCGTCGAATATTTAAAGGACCCGGGCAAGTTCGCTCGCCTCGGCGGCAAGATCCCAAAGGGCGCCTTGCTGGTCGGTCCTCCGGGCACCGGCAAGACCTTGCTCGCCCGCGCAATCGCGGGTGAGGCGGGCGTTCCCTTCTTCACCATCTCCGGCTCGGATTTCGTCGAGATGTTCGTGGGTGTCGGCGCGAGCCGCGTGCGCGACATGGTCGACCAGGCCAAGAAGTCGGCGCCGTGCATCGTGTTCATCGACGAAATCGACGCCGT
>JAICSX010000091.1 GCA_025936675.1 Sphingomonas sp. | reverse complement strand
GTCGAGGATACGCCGCGTGCGCCGGAGCCGCCAGGCAAGGGCGATCGCGGAACAGACTTTGAAACAGGCGTCGACGATGAGGACCACGCTCGGATACTGGCGCGCGAGCGCGGCATAGGCGTGGTCGCGCGTGTCCTTGGGATGGTTTGGCATTAACATGGCTATGGCCCCTGGCATGGTGACGTGCTTCGGGATCTCATTGTTGGGCGCAATAATTGCTGCCAAAATGCAATCGAGACAAACCATCGTTTCTCGACCTTGGCCTAGCCTGGCTAATGCAAAAGGAAAGTCGCCGTGGTCCGCTGCCTGCCGCCGCTCAATGCGCTGAGGGCCTTCGAGGCGGCCGCGCGGCATGAGAGCTTCACGCAGGCGGCGCAGGAGCTGTGCGTCACGCAGGGCGCGGTCAGCCAGCAGGTGAAGGCGCTCGAGACCGAGCTCGGCTGCCGGCTGTTCAACCGCGAGCATCGCCGCCTCGTCATCACCGCCGCGGGGCGCAGCTATCTGGGCGTGGTGCGCGACGCCTTCGACCAGATCGCGCTCGGCACTGAGGCGCTGTTGCAGCAGCACAAGTCCGGCGTGCTCTCGGTCAGCACGTCGCCCAACTTCGCCAGCAAGTGGCTGGTGCATCGACTTGGCCGCTTCGCCGAGCAGCATCCCGCGATCGTGCTCAAGCTTTCCGCCTCGTTGCAGCACGTCGATTTCGCGCGCGAGGATTTCGACCTTGCCGTCCGGCACGGCGACGGGCAATGGCCGGGGCTCCATGTCGCGCGTCTGTGCGAGGAAGACCTGTTTCCGGTGTGCAGTCCGACGCTGGCGCGCGAACTGCGGTCGCCGCAGGATTTGAAGAAGCATACGCTGCTGCACATCGATGAGCGGCGCGACTGGGGTGTGTGGCTCGAGACGGCCGGCGCGCGCGGCGTCGATTTCGCGCGCGGGCCCGTGTTCAACCAGGCGAGCATGGCGATCGATGCTGCGGTCGACGGGCAGGGCGTGGCGCTGGCGCGCAGCGCGCTCGCAGCGTGGGATCTCGGCGCCGGCCGGCTCATCCGTCCGTTCGACGTCGCGCTCAAGCTGCCTTATTCGTACTGGATCGTCTGCCCCAAACCGACCGCGTCGTTGCCCAAGATCGCGACCTTCCGCGACTGGCTTCTGTCGGAGGCGGCGGCCGATGCAAGGCGCATCGAACGGGCTTCGCCGCAGCGTGGCGTCGCCCGCAAGGCGCGCCGATAGGCTGCCGGTCTAGTTCGGGTCACTCCGCCGGTGCGTTCACCGGCGTGTAAACCCGCGCCGCAGCGTCGTAAACGGCGACCTGGATGACCGGGAAGCGCTGCTTGAGCTTGGAGGCTTCGGCGGTCGCCTCGGTCTCGGTTTCGAAACGCGTCTTCATCTTGCCGTCGACCGTCAGAACAAAGCCGTCCCTCGGCAGGGTGCCGACGCCCTGGTTCTTCGGCCGCTTTATCTCTTCGCTCATGTGATTGTCCTCGGTCGGAATGTCGGCTGCTTCGCCTGTCGACGCACGCCGCAGGCTGCTCTTGGCGGTGCGCGGTTTCGCGCCCGCCACCTTGCCGTTCGATTGTGTGTTCATCAGACGTCGGCCGCTACGAGGGCATAGGCGCTCCTGCCGTTCCGGGCATAGAGCCTGGCCGCCATGGCGTGGATGCGCTCGCGATTGCTGTCGAATACGCGCAGCAGGTCGGCCGCTTCCGATTGCATGCCCGGGGCGATGCGCCTGAGCGCATCGGCCGTCACGAGGAATGCGGTTTCCATAGATCGGTCGTGCCCCCAGAAACGAACGCCCATCCGCGTGGCGTCGTAACTGCGGCTGCTGTTGGGAAAATTGAGCGTCATGTTGGCGATCCTTTCGGGGTAGGCCGCGCGGGCAACCGCATCGTCACGTCTTCGGGACTGCGGCTTGGCTCGCATCGGCAGAGGCCTCACACGCTAACGCGGCAGCGAGATCGCTCGGGTCGATCGTCAGCATCTCCGTCGATGACGACGAGGTCGGCATGAATATCATGGTGGCGACACGGCGATAGACCGGGAAAGACAGTCCCTCGATCAACTCCTCGTCGGTGACGACGTCGTAGGTGCCCGGAGGAAGGCTGCGACCGGCGGCCTTCAGCGAGAACGGTCTTGCGAACGTTACTTTGTGACGACGCGTGCGAAGGTTCATCGAGCGGCTCCCGGCGCGACGATCGGCAGCATAGCCTGGTCATCGCAGTTTCATCGAACCGACAGGTAGCGGCGAGGCCGCCCGAAGGCGGTCTCGCGTGGGTTGCGTCCAGATCAGATCTGGCGGCCCTTCATCACGGCATCGACGTCGCGCTGGGCCTGCATTTTGTCGAGGCTGTATTTGGTCACGACCTGACTGACGAGGTCGTCCTTGCTCTTGAGTGCGCCGAGCTCCTGCTCGGAGAACTTGCTCCACTTCGCGCTGATGTCGTTGAGCAGAATCTTCTTGGTTTCGGCCGAATTGCCGGTCGAAGCGGACTGCGGATTGACGGTGTCCATGAGTATAAACTCCAAAAAAAGTCATTAAGAATCATCTGAACGAGTATCATTCAAACGATACCCGTATATGGCCCTAGGATAGGGTCAAGAACAGGGCGGTATTCAAAGATAAAATATATAATTCGAAGGTTCCGCCGGAAATGCCGGCAATTCGTCCTGACGGTCCCTATATCAAGCGGATAGGCGCATAAACAAAAATTCGGTTGGGCGTACGAGTCCGACAGTGCCGCCCGGAGGGAGCATTTTATGTTCAAGGCAGATCAATTTCGCGCCAAGGCCTCGGAATACGCCGCGCAGATCGATAACACGGACGTTCCGAGCGAAATTCGCGACCTCCGGCAGCTGGCGCAGAGTTTTCTGACGCAGGCGAAAAACGAGGACTGGCTGGCGAGCAATCTCGACAAGATCGTCCGCTCGCAGGACAGCCAGGCCGCCGATAGCACGGGTGAAACGGTCAACGGCCGAACGGCGCCCGAGATCGAGGAGCACATCCTGCGATGCCTCGGGGCGGCCGTCATGTTGCAATGGGCGACGATCCCGCGGAAGCTCCAGCGCGAACTTTTCGACACTGCCGGGTCGATGGGCGAATTACTGCGAACGTCGGAGTTGCGGGGTGAGATCGCCCGCTTCCTGCACAATCACAAGGGCGATGGCATTGTCGCAGGCGAGGTGGGGCCGATGTCTGCCTCGGTCGACTGACCCCAGCCGGCAAGCGACCAACACGGTCCCGATCCGCTCATAGGGGGCGGGCGAGGATGGATCTTTAAGTTCTTGTTTGATCGCGCGCAAAGGCGCATCAACGGCGAACAGGGACAATCGTTCAAAACGTTCGAGACGTGATTCTGCGGTCCTTTGAGGAGGTGATGATGTCCCCCGTTCGACAAGTCGGTCCGGACAAGCAGAGCGGCGGCAGGCGCAAAAAGGCTGCTGCTCCTGCGTTCGATCCTGTGCTTTTTTTGGCGACGGCCGCGCCCGGTCGGGACATTTCGAAACATTCGAAAAGGCAGGTCCTGTTTGCGCAGGGTGACGACGCCGACTCCGTCTTCTACATCAAGAAGGGCAAGGTCAAAGTCGCCGTTCTATCGAAGGACGGAAAGGAAGCAGTGGTGGCTCTATTGGGGCCGGATGAGTTTGTCGGAGAAGGCTGCCTGATCGGACAGCCCAAGCGCCTGGCGACGGCGTCGGCGATGACCGAATGCGAGACGATGCAGGTGACGAAGCAGGAAATCCAGCGTGTCCTACGCGACGAGCCTTCGTTTTCGCAGATGTTCGTCTCGCATATCCTGACGAGAACTGCCCGCGTCGAAGAGGACCTGGTCGACCAGCTCTTCAATTCGACGGAGAAACGGCTTGCGCGTCTGCTGCTGCTGCTGGCCAATTTCGGGAAAGAAGGCAAGCCCGAGCCCATTCTCGCCAAGATCAGTCAGGAGACCCTTGCAGAAATGATCGGGACGACCCGATCGCGGGTCAGCCACTTCATGAACAAGTTTCGTAAATTGGGTTTCATCGATTACAACGGGCACCTCGAAGTTCACAGTTCTCTGTTGGGTGTCTTGCTGGCGGAGCAGCCGCGCACGGTGGGCGTTCCGAAGTAGGTCGCCGCTTCCGTTGATTTGAATCAAGGCGACTTGGGTCGTCTCCCTCTCGAATGTCAGCTTTGCGGGCATTCGAGCGCCTCGCTTCGCGATGGCGCTTTAACGGGGGATGAAGATCATGATTTCCGTGCTCATCGGCGTTCTCATCATCTGCATCGTCGGAGCGATCTGCTTCTGGGTGATTGATAAATTCGTGAATGACAGCCGGTTGGCGAGTCTTCTCAAGCTGCTCGTCGTCCTGGTCTGTCTCGGAGCGATCCTTCAGCGGGTATTGCCGCTGTTGGGGATCAATTGGCTGTAGGCCCGGGCGTGGCGATGAGACCGATCTCGCCCTCGTCAATGATGACGCGTGCGCTTGTTTCGTTGAAAGAAGGCGGATGGCCTCGTTCTCCGTCTGGGTCAACTGCAATCGGAACATCGCAAGGTTGCTCTCATGCACGAACTTGTCCATGGCCGATCTCCAGCTAATCTGCTCCGCCATCGAGCCGCTCCACCAATTCTTCGATAAACGGCAGCTGCCCGGGCAGGATCTTCTTGCGCGCGGTGGCAAGGTCGAACCAGGCGACGCGGTCGACCTC
>JAICSX010000039.1 GCA_025936675.1 Sphingomonas sp. | reverse complement strand
GACGATCCGCATGCTCGGCTCGGGCGGGTAGATGTAGGTGTTGCGGACCGCGAACTCTTTCAGAATGTCGTTCTGGATCGTGCCCGTCAGCTGGTCGTGCGGAACGCCCTGCTCCTCGCCCGCGACGATGAAGAAGGCCATGACGGGAAGCACCGCGCCGTTCATGGTCATGCTGACCGACATCTGGTCGAGCGGGATTCCGTCGAACAGCAACTTCATGTCATCGACCGTGTCGATCGCGACGCCCGCCATGCCGACGTCGCCGGCAACGCGCGGATTGTCGCTGTCGTAGCCGCGGTGGGTGGCGAGGTCGAAGGCGACGCTGAGTCCCTTCTGACCGGCGGCGAGGTTGCGGCGGTAGAATGCGTTGGATTCCTCGGCGGTGGAGAAGCCGGCGTACTGGCGAATCGTCCACGGCCGCCCTGCGTACATCGTCGCGTATGGGCCGCGAGTGAACGGCGCGACGCCCGGATAGCCGCTGTCGATGCCTTCGGCGTCGTCGGGGCCATAGACGGTGCTCAGGCGAATGCCCTCGAACGTCTCGCGCGACAGCTCCTTCCCGCGCGACTCCTTCTCCGCGACTGCTTTCCAGTCGGATTTTGACGGCTTGTCGGTCACGGCGCGGGCTTAGCGCCCTCCCCCGCCAAATCCAATCAGTGAGCGCCCTTCGGCGTCTCCATGATCTCGGTGAGCACGCCGCCCATGTCCTTCGGGTGGATGAAGAAGACGGGCGTTCCGTGCGCGCCGATGCGTGTCGGTCCGAGGACGCGTGCACCCTTGCCTTCGAACCAGGCGCGCGCTTCCTCGATGTCCACCGCCTCGAAGCACACATGGTGCTGTCCGCCCGCGGGATTCTTCTCCAGGAAGTTCACGATTGGGCTCCCCTCGCCGAGCGGCTCGATCAGCTCGATCTGGCTGTTAGGCGCATCGAGGAAGCAGACGCGCACGCCCTGCGCCGGAAGGTCGAACGGCTCGCCTTGCGGCTCGGCGCCGAACATGGTTCGGTACATCTCGAGGCTCTTCTCGATCGAGGGCGTCGCCACGCCGACATGGTTGAGGCGGCCCAGCTTCATTGCATCTTCTCCATGCTCGCGCATTTGCGGGCTGAGCGCCGGCAAGGCAATCCCGGTGAACAGCAGCGCCGTTCGAGCGTTTAAGCGTCCAATGAGCCTGCTGTTCGCCTTGGCTGTTGCTGCGGCTTCGCCTGCCACGGTGCCGGTCACGCCGGCCGCTCAGCAATTGTTCGAGCGTGACTGGGTGCTGATGAACTGGGCGCTCAAATTCTACGACCGTGACGGCGACATTTTGCTCGAGCCTGCCGAAGCGGCCGCGGCTGCCGCCGAATTCCGGCGGATTGCCGATGCGAATGGCGATGGCCGAGTGACACCCGACGAATATCGCGCAGCGCGAGCCTTCATCCTCGCACGCTATTAGCGGCGGATCAGCTCGGCCGCCTTCAGCGCCAGCTCGGTGCGGTTGTCGACACGGAGCTTGTCGAAGATCGCGTGCAGATAGACCTTCACCGTTCCTTCGGTCACGCCAAGCTCGGAGGCGATGTCGCGATTTCGGAGACCCTGGCGAACCAGCTCGATCAGTTCGCGCTCGCGCCGCGTCAGCGGCGGAGCCGACGCCGCGCGATCCTCGGCATGGCGCGTCCGTTCCGCGATTTCAGGATCGATCCAGCGGCCGCCGCTGGCGACGGCATCCATGCAGCCCAGCAGCAGCGCCGGATCGGAGGTTTTGAGCACCATGCCCTCAGGCGTGAGCTCGGCTGCCGCAAGCAGTTGCGACTCATCCATGCCGGCAGTCAGCAGAATGACCTTCGGTTTCGACCGTGATTTGTTGAGCTTCCTCAGGACGTCGAGACCCGACCCGTCGGGCAGGTGGACATCAAGCAGGAGAAGGTCGGGCTTGAGCTTCGAAATTTGCTTGTTGGCCTCTGCCGCCGTGCGGGCGCGTTCGAGGAGTTCATATTCGCTATTGCGCAGGAGCATCTCGAGCGCTGCGCCGATCATCGGGTGGTCATCAACAAGAAGCACTCTGGTCATGCGACGGCTCCGGTAAGAGGCAGGCTGATCTGGATCTTGGTCGATCCGGGCGAAGAAACCAATCGCATCGAACCATTGGCACGCTCAACGCGCTCCTTTAGCGACCACGGCTCCGTGATTGCCTGGCCTTTGCGCTTGGAAAATCCGGAGCCGTTGTCGGCGACGTTCAACTGCAGGCTGTCACCTTCCACATCGAGCGATACGTCGATGCGATCGGCACCCCCGTGGCGCACAGCATTGGCGACGGCTTCGCGCAGCATTTGCTGTAGATCCAGCTGCAGCCTGATCGGGATCGAAGCACGATGCCCATTTGCGGTGATTCGGCAATCGACCGACCATTGCTGGCCGAGGCGTTCAGCGAGGGCACGAAGCTCGGCGACAGCCTCTGCCAAATCGATGTCATGGTCTCTGCGGAGGGCCATGACGAAACCGCGCACTTCCCCTTGCTCCTCGAGCAACAGCCGCTTCAGCTCATCGAGCTCCGCCGTGATGGCAACTCCGGAATTGGCGGAGCGCCTGAGCGCCTCGATCCGGAATGCAGCCCCTGCCAGGAACTGGACAATGCTGTCGTGAACGTCCCGCGCGAGCGTCAAGCGGGTGCGCGCCGCGGCTCCGTTGGCAATGGCAGCGAACAGCGCGTGCCGATCGAGAATGACGCCCGCGGCCCTGCCCAACTCGCGGGCGAGATCAACGAAGTCGCTTGAGAGCTCGGGGATGCCCCAGAGCACGAGCCAGCCATGCTGCGTGCTCGTATGAACTTCGCCGATCAGCCCCGACGTCAGCTCCAGCTCATGCGCTTCGTCGACGTCGAGCATGTCGTGCGCGCTCGCAAACCGGAAACGCCCCTGCGGCACACGAGTCAAGGCGCGGTCATTTGCGACATCGTAGAGAAAGGCCTCGGGGGCTCCATCGTGCACGAGCGCTCGTTCCACGTTGAAGCCTCTCTCCTTGTCACCAATGATGCTGATACCGTCGGTCGGCTCCTCACCAGTCGCCCCGACGACCAGCGCTCCCGCTGTTGCCCCGCTCACCTGCATTGCCATGGAAAGCGCGCGAGCGAGCGGATTCTCATGCTCGGTGAAAGGCGTATCGAGCTGGCCAGAGGTGAACAGGTTGGTTCGATGTTGGTGAATCCCGAACCAGATCAGCAAGAGCGACAGAATGACGAGGTTGCCGGCACGAATGATGAAGCGTTCGAGCTCGAACGTGCCGGTTCCCGAAATGAGGAGTCCCGCCATCATGTAAAGAATGACCAACGCAGTCGCCGTGAGCGCCGTCTCACGCCAGCTCCAGCGAATGGCTGCAGACAGCAAGGGAAGGACGAAGAAGAGGAAGAACGGACTGGTCGTTCCGTTGCTGGAGAAGACGATCGCAGTGAAGACCGCCATGTCGGCCGCGTGGGTCGCAACCGCTAGCCGGGCATCGAGCCACCAGTTGCGCCAGGTCGCGGCGGCGATCCCAATCGCGGAAAGCGCATAGAGGATCAGCAGAGCGTAGGTGCCGACTATCGCGGTAGCGGGCTCGCTGGGATCAAGCCAGACGGCGATCAGGAACAGAGTAGCCAGGATCACGCGGCCGAGCGCGATCACCCGCCCGGCCTGGTATTTGAACAAGCTCTGCGGCCCGATCAACGTCTGCAGAGGAGACCCCCACCAAGATTGGGCTTCAATCTAGCTTAACCCACAGCAATGGAAAATCGGGAAATCCCGAGCTGACGGTTAGCCCGCCATCCGCTTCGCGCCGAGCCCGAGCACCATCTGGTTCGCCCGCTCATAGGCGAGCGGCTTGCCGAACAGATAGCCCTGGATTGTATCGCATCCGAGGTCGCGCATCCGCTCGAAATCCTCGGCGGTTTCGACGCCTTCGGCTGTCACGTTCATGCGGAAGCTCTTGGCAAGCTGAACGATCGACTGGATGATAGCGACGTTCTCGGGGCGCGAGCCGGCTTCACGGACGAAGCTGCCGTCAATCTTCAATTTGTGGAAGACGGCTTTGTTGAGGTAGCCGATCGATGAATAGCCCGTTCCAAAATCATCGAGCGCGATTCCGACGCCGAGCGCCCGTAAGCGCTTCAGGACATCCAAAGTCGAGCCATTGTCGCCAAGGAAGACGCCTTCGGTGACTTCGAGCTCGATACGGTTGCCAGCGACCTTGTTACGGGCAAGTGCCTCGCTGACGATGTTCGGCAGGTTCGGTTGGACAATCTGCTTGGGGCTGATGTTGAGCGCGACCGTGATCGGCTCCGGCCATGTCGCTGCAGCGCGGCAGGCCTCGTCGATGACCCAAGCGCCGATCGCGGGCATCAGGCCGCTTTCCTCCGCGACCGGGATGAAGACCGATGGCGGCACGAAACCGCGTTGCGGATGATTCCAGCGGATCAGCGCCTCGAAGCCGACGAGCTTCTGCGTTTTCGCATTGATCAGCGGCTGATAGACCAGGTGGAACTGCTTCGATGCGACCGCCGAGCGCAGATCACCCTCGAGACGAACGCGATCGTCCTGCTCGGATTGCAGCTCCGATGAGAAATAGCGGGCGCAGCCGCGTCCGGCGTCCTTCGCCTGATAGAGTGCGAGGTCGGCCTTGAGAATCAAATCGTCGACCGTGGCGCCGTCGATCGGGCCGAATGCGCAGCCGATCGACACGCCAATGCGGATCTCGGTCTGGTCGATCATGTATGGTTCTTTGATCGCCTGGATGATGCGGTCCGCCAGTCCTTCGACTTTCTTTCGGCTCTGGGCGTCGTTCACGACGATCGCAAACTCGTCTCCGCCCATGCGGCCGACGGTACCATCGGCAGCAACCTCGTCGACGAGCCGCTTCGCAACGGCGCGGAGCACGGCGTCGCCCTTTGGATGCCCGAAGGTGTCGTTGACCGGCTTAAACCCGTCGAGGTCGAGGAACATGATCGCGCACGGCACATTGCCCGACGTCGCGCCGCGCAGCGCCTCGCCCAGAAGCTGACGCACACGGCCGCGATTGGGCAGCCCAGACAAGACGTCGACATTGGCGAGGTGGGTCAACCGCTCCTGCGTCTGACGAATTTCGGTGATATCGGAGCCGACGCCGCGGAAACCCTCGAAGCGGCCGGCCGTATCGATGATAGGATCGCCTGCCATCGAGATCCAGCGCGGACCGCGCGGCGTTGAAAGCTCCATCTCAAGATTGGTGAACGGCTGCTGTTCGAGAAGCACCTTGCCAAGCTCGGCATGTCCGCCAAGCAGTGCAGGGAACGAATGGCCGAGGAGCTGGCCGCCAGGGCGGCCAAGCATCGTGCTCATGCGCAAGCTGATATAGGTGACGCGATTTTCCCCATCGACGGCCCAGAGCCAGCCGACGCCGCGCTGCTCATATTCCTGAAGAAGGAGGCTCGCGCTCTCGCTCTGGCTGCCGACATCTGCGTTGGTCTTGAGCTGGTGGAACGCCCAGCGTGCGACCGTCATCACGCCGGTGATCGAAACTCCAAGGGTAAAGATGATCGACAGCATGTGCTGAAAGGGCACGCTGTGGCGCGCGAGCACGAGCGCGCCACCCACGCCACAAGTAAAGCCGATCATCCACGCGATCGCGCACTGCGGAATTACAACGAGTCCGAGACCCGCAATCCCAAGGCCGGCCATCACCGAAGCGGCAATCACCTGCGTGCCCGGATCGAAGCGCGGGAAGAGGTAGAGCGGCAGGCTGAGGAAGATGATTGCGCGAGCGGCGATCTCTCCCACCAGAATCCAATACGGAACGCGGTGCCCTGAGCGACCTACGCAGGTGATCGACTGCGTGCGCGCAAGCTGCATTGCGCCGAAATTCGCTGCAATGACCACGCCCGCCCACGGGAGCAGCCATTCTGCAGGTACTACGCCCCACAAGTCGGCGAGCATGATTAGGACTGCAAGGACATTGGCGGCTGCAAAGAAGGGTGCGAGCTGGGCGCGCGAGATGAGTTGAACGTCGCGAAGCGGCGAGTTTTCTCCGTCATCATCGCCGGAGGCGAGGCCAGCCGATTCCCCGCCGGGGAGCCGGGCCGAAATCAAACGCTTATAACGATCTGGTGCGTGATACATCCGCGCGGCCGTTCCCACCTCTTGCGCGCCCGGCTTATCCAAAGAGAGTTGAAGCGGAGTTAAGGCCTGTAAATTTTCAGCCCTAGATCAGGCCTGTGTTGTTAACCTGAGTTATCTTACCGCCAAATTGCTCCTTGCGCTCGCAATGGCTGGGCGGCGCCTCTATATCCCGGCCCATGGCGACCGACAGCGCGACCCTCGACCGGCGAGCGGCCCCGCAAAGGCCTGTGAACGAATCGCCGAAGATCTTGTCGCCCGCCGAACCGATCGCCCGAGGCATGGGGCTGGACCGCCCTTTCTTCGACGACAAGAACCGCGCATTCTGGATTCTTCAGTCGATCGGCTGGAGCGGCTATTTCTTCCTTCGGTCGCTTTCGGGCTTCGCCAACAGCATGGGCTGGATGTTCCTCGTCCATACCTTACTGTTGACGGCGACCGGTTACTCGCTGACGCTCCTCATGGCGTCGCTGTACCGGCGCCTCATCCGAATGAAGCCTGTCTGGACGCTGGTGCTTTCGCTGACCACGGTCGTGCTTGCGTCCGCCACTTTCTCGATCATCGAAACATGGAGTTACGCAACCTTCCTGAAGCCTGAGTTCCGGCCCGCAGGCGTCCAATATCTCGGGGCAATCATCCTCGAATTTGCGATCCTGGCCGCATGGACTGCGCTTTATTACGGAATCAATTATTTCCTCTTGCTCGAAGAAGAGATCCGGCAGCGCGAGAAGCTCGAAGGCCAGGCATCCACTGCCCAGCTGGCAATGCTTCGGTACCAGCTCAATCCGCACTTCCTGTTTAACACTTTGAACTCGATCTCGACGCTTGTGTTGCTGAAGCAGACCGAGCGCGCCAATGCGATGCTTGCGCGGCTCTCCTCATTCCTGCGTTACACGCTGGTTAATGAGCCTGCCGGCAAGGTCACGCTGGCGCAGGAAGTCGAGACTCTGAAGCTGTACCTGGAGATCGAGAAAATGCGGTTTGAGGACCGCCTGAGGCCGCACTTCCGGATCGAACCGGAGACGATCGGAGCGCGCTTGCCTTCGCTTCTGCTCCAGCCGCTCATCGAGAATGCGATCAAATATGCGGTGACGCCTGCTGAGAACGGCGCCGACATCTGGATCACCGCCGCGCGCGAGGGACAGGCGGTGCGCATCGAGGTTGCCGACAATGGCAATGGCGACGGCGACATCGCTGCGAGCCCGTCTACCGGGGTCGGACTGGCGAATATTCGCGACCGGCTGTCGCAGGCCTATGGCGCGGCACATCGTTTCGAGAGCAGAAAGAACGAGCGCGGGGGCTTCAGCGTTATCATCGAAATTCCTTACGAGACCGGAGACAAGGCCTAATGACCATCCGGACCATTTTGGTCGACGACGAACCCCTCGCAACGCAGGGACTGCAGCTGAGATTGCAGGCCTTCGACGATGTCGAGATAGTCGCCACCGCCGCGAACGGCCGCGAAGCGATCCGCCAGATCAAGACGCACAAGCCCGATCTCGTCTTCCTGGATATCCAAATGCCTGGCTTCGACGGCTTTTCGGTGATCCAGGGCCTGATGGACGTCGAGCCGCCTCTGTTTGTCTTCGTCACAGCTTATGGCGAGCATGCGCTCCGAGCGTTCGACGCCCAGGCAGTCGATTATCTAATGAAGCCCGTCGACGAGGACCGCCTTGCTGCGACCATGGACCGGGTCCGCCAGCGCCTCAACGAAAAGCGGAGCGCCGAAGAATCAGAGCGTCTCAAGGAGGCGCTTGCCGAGCACGCACCCGAGGCCGCCGAGGAGCTCGCCGATGCCACACCCGACGCGCATGCCGCCAATCGCTACGAGAAGATGATCAACATCAAGGACCAGGGGCAGATTTTCCGCGTCGATGTCGACACGATCGAGCGGATCGACGCCGCCGGCGACTATATGTGCATCCAGACTGGCGACAACACCTTGATCCTCCGTGAAACGATGAAGGACCTGGAGAAACGGCTCGACCCGCGACGTTTCCAGCGCGTTCATCGCTCCACGATCGTCAACCTCGACCTGGTGCGCCAGGTCAAGCCGCACACCAACGGCGAATGCTTTCTTGTGTTGGATTCTGGAGCGCAGGTGAAGGTCTCGCGTTCCTACCGCGATGTCGTCGCAAGGTTCGTCCACTAAGCCGAAGCAGAAGAGCACCCCCGGCCCCACTGCAAAGCGCATCCTGATTGTTGAGGATTCGCCGGTCGTTGGGCCGTTCACTGCCGATCTGCTCGAAGAGCTGGGCTGCACAGCGATTGCCCGGCGCCGAATATAGCGATCGGCCGTCAGCTGATCGCATCCGAAAAGATCGATGCCGCCCTGCTCGACGTGCATATCCGCGGCGAGCGCGTCTTTCCTCTGTGCGAGGCGCTTGCCTCCCGAAATGTGCCGTTCGTACTAACCAGCGGCTACGCCGACTGGGACATGCCTGACAAATGGCAGACCGCCCGCGACTTCAGAAACCCTATACGCTGGGCGAGGTCGAGGAGGCGCTCAAGGCTGTGCTCGGCGCCTCCGACTGAGATCAGATCATATTGTTGGTTGTCGTCGCGGGCGTGCCGCCCATCGTCTGGGGACCGCCCGTCACCGATCCGCCGGACGCGATCTGCTGCTGCACCGCCTGGGTCAGCTGCGGTGTCGTCGTGGTCGCCGTGCAGGTCGCGTGGCCGTTGGCGGCCGAAGCGGCGAGCGCGCTGACGGAGACGCCGCATACGCTTGCGGCAACGTCGATCGGGACCTGCGCGGTCACAGGGATGTTGTCGCGGTTGACCTTCAGCGAGACCGACAGGTTGTTGAGGACATTTTGAAGGTTGACGCTGACCAGCGTCGGAACGGTCGTGCCAGTCCCCCCACCGGTCGATCCCGTCGGGGTCCCAGTCGAGCCTGCTGGCGCGCCTTCGGTCGTCTGGCCGGCTGAAGCCGGCGCCGGTGCGTTCGTCGTCTTGCACCCGGCCATTGCCAAGGCCGCAGCGGTCACCGCGGCGGCAGCGATCTTCCATGAACCTGCACTCATTACTCGGCTCCTGTTCAGCTTATTGTTTTGGAGGCGTGGTTTGCGGCGTCGTCGTGGACGTTGGCGTTGTTGTCGGCGAGGTCGTGGTCGGCGTCGTCGTGCTCGTCGTCCCAGCGGTCGTACCCGTCGTGCTCTGAGCGCCGCCACCAACCGACCCGTTGGCCGCAAGCTGCTGCTGGACCGCCTGGTCGAGCTCCGGCGAAGTCGTCTGCGCGGTGCAGCCCTTGCTAGAGCCGCCGCCGGCACCGATCGACAGGACGTTGATCGACACACCGCAGACATTCGCCGCGACGGAGATCGGGATCTGCGCGTTGATCGGGATGTTGGCCTTGTCGATCTTGAGATCGAGCGCGAGATTGTTCAGCACATTGGACAGGTTGACGTTGACGAGCCCAGGCACGGCGCTTGCGGCGCCGGCGACGCTCTCGCCCGCGCTCCTGACGCTGTTGGCCGCGCTGGAAGTCTTACAGGCCGAAAGAGAAGTTAGCGCTAAAAGCGCCGCAACGACGGTGATCTTACGCATGACGAACCCCTATTGACTGGGGTGCTAACGCGGGGACTGCCGATAGGTTTCGGAGGCCGGTTGCCGGGATAGCAGCTTTGCCTCAACAGCCCTCATTGATCGCGGTGAAGACTGAGCGCGATGGGCTTAACCGCGCCCTGGCCCTCGCGGTGATCAGAAGACGAATTGCCCGAAGATGCCGACCTCGGAGTAGGTGCCGCTAGTGCTGTTGTTCAGGCCCCCAATCGTTCCGTTTGATGTCGCGAGGAAGCCATTGTTCGCTCTGTCGCGCTTCCACACGAGCGCAATGTCGAGTGGCGGCAGCGGCTTATAATCGACGCCCAGGTTGAAATAATGGTCGTGGAGTGCCGAATTGGTGTCCCGGTTCGGCTTCACCCAGTCATAGCGCCCGAACGCGGCGATCTGGGGCGTGAACGCAAAAGAGCCGAACGCCGACCAGCCGTTGGACTTGTCGGTCCCGACCGTGTTGACGTTGCTCCAGTTCTTGGCCGCAAAATATTCGAAGCCGGCGCGGATGCGCTTATCGGTATAAGCGGCCATTGCATTGAAACGCGTCGCTCGGTGCGTGCTCGCGCCATTGTCGGCGCTCTTGCCGAGCTTGCCAGTATAACCGCCGACAGCGAGCGTGATCGGCTTGATCGGATTGACGCTGATCCTGCCTTCGAGGTCGATCGTGTCCGAGTTGCGTGCCAGAGTCTTGTAGCCGGAACCGTTAATCGCCGACACCTGATAGCTCACGAGATTGTTCGCGAAGCTGCCGAGGAGATGCACGCCCCAATCTGACGACGTACCGAACTTGGTACGATCGATGAGCACGTTCTCCACGAACCGGTAACCGTAGAGGCCTTCGTCGAACGGAATCCACGGGAGATCCGCTTCACCGACGCGCACAATGAACGCAGGATCGAGTTTCGCCTGCAGATACGCCTTTTTCAGATAGACGAGCACGTCGTTCGATGTGCCGTTCGTGTTGTAGCGGAAGTCGGTCGTCACGTTGGCCGAGAAGACGTCGTTGAACTTGTGGTCGACGCCAATATAGAACCGTTTCAGCTCGGTTTCGGTGCCGTTGTCGGTTTGGTCGATTCCGGCGCGCGTATGATGAATATTGCTGATGTTCACGAAGCCTTTGCCGCTGATCGACGTGTTGGCAAACCAGCCGGTCTTGATCGCTTTCTCGAGCGGCGGCACCTGGTTGACGACAGTGGCGACCTGAGCCTGAGCCGCCTGCGTCTGCGTCAATGCAGTCGCCGCCTGAGTTTGCGCTGCGGCAGCTGCCGCCTGCGCCGATTGGACCTGCTGAGCCGTTGCTTGCTGACCGGACTCGAGGGCATCAAGACGCTGGGTCAGTGCGTCGATCTTTGCTTCGAGCGCCTTTATTTCGCCGTCTCGGGGATCGGCCTTGTGCGGGACAGCATGCTTGCGCGGCTTGGCGTCAGCCGGCGCTCCCATGCTAGCGGCAATGGCTGCGAGCGCGGCTCCGGCGGCTAGCCGATGCAAGGTTTTCATTCGATTGGCCCTTCTCTCCATCGCCCCCCACGGGCGCATTTCAACGACGAGTCCGTGAACTCGATTCAATCGCTAATCGGCCAAGCCGAACGAGCGTATGACGAGCGCAGGACATTTTTATTACAGCCGTTTCAGCACGCCTCGCCGGACAGGGAAACGTGAAAATTCAGCGGGCGCGAGGGAGTCAGTAGAGCGCCGCAATCAAAGCGAAACAATCCAGTCACGGGCCTGACGCGTCGCACGCGTAGCGCCGAGATGGTGGCGATCGCGCCACCGATTCCGACACTTTGGGGGACCACCAATGAATATGTTTACTCGGTCGATTGCGTTTTTTACCGCATCAGCGGCCACGATCACTGTTCCGGCCCATGCAAGCATCACTGGCGCGGGATCGACTTTCGTCTACCCGGTGCTTTCCAAATGGGCATCGGACTTCAAGAAAGCCGGTGGCGACGAGATCAACTACCAATCGATCGGCTCAGGCGGCGGCATCGCGCAGATCAAGGCCGGCACCGTTGACTTCGGCGCGACCGACAAGCCGCTTTCGGCCGAAGAATTGAATTCCGCAGGCCTGGCCCAATTCCCCGTCGTCATTGGCGGCATCGTCCCGGTGATCAACATCCCGGGCGCGCACCCCGGACAGGTGAAGATGACCGGACCCGTTCTCGCCGGAATCTACGCCGGTGAGATCAAGATGTGGAACGACCCACAGATCTCGAAGATCAATCCCGGCCTGCACTTCCCCGCCAAAGCCATCACCGCGGTGCACCGTTCCGACGGATCGGGCACGACTTTCAACTTTACCCATTACCTCAGTCAGGTGAGCCCCGGCTGGAAGTCAAAGTTCGGCGAGGGAACGACCGTGTCCTGGAACGGCGGGATCGGCGGAAAGGGCAACGAGGGCGTCGCGGGATACGTCAACCAGATCCCTTATTCGATCGGCTATGTCGAATATGCCTACGTGCTCCAGAACCACATGGCATACACGTTGATGCAGAATTCGGCGGGCAAGTTCGTCGCGCCGAACGCCAAGACCTTTGCGGCTGCTGCAGCAACGGCCGACTGGTCGCATGCGAAGGACTTCTACCTGGTGATGACCAATGCGCCGGGTGCGAATTCCTATCCGATCGCCGCGACCACCTTCGTGCTGATGTACAAGCAGCCGAAGAATGTAGCTTCGAGCCAGCAGGCGCGGAAGTTCTTCGGCTGGGCGCTCAGCAAGGGACAGCCGCAGGCGCTGAGCCTCGATTATGTCCCGCTACCCGCGGGTTTAGTGAAAATGATCCAAGGTTACGTTGGATCGACCATCAAGTAGCGGAGCTTCCCCTGGGGCGACGGGGACGGCCCGCCGGCAACGGCGGGCCGCTCTCGTATGCCGCCTAACGATTAGGCTTCGTCGGATTCCGCCAACCGCTCGCCAGTTGCCGCGAAATAGACCATCTCCGCAATGTTGGTGGCGTGGTCGCCGATGCGCTCCAGGTTCTTCGCGACGAACAGAAGAGTCGTGGATGGACCGATGTTCTGCGGGTCCTCCATCATGTACGTAAGCAGTGTCCGGAAAATGCTCTCGTAGAAATCGTCGAGAGCGTCGTCTCGCTGGCAAACCGCACGCGCTTTGTCGGGGTCGCGGTCGATGAATGCGGAAAGCACATCGTGGACCATGCCCGATGCGATTTTCGCCATCTCCGGAAGTAGCGACAAAGGCTCGATCTCGCGCTTCGCCGGAAGCCTTCGAACACGGCGCGCGATGTTCTTCGCATAATCCCCGATCCGCTCGACAACGCCAGCCATCTTCAGGGCTGCGATCGCATCCCGCAGGTCGTCCGCCATCGGAGCGCGCAGCGCGATGAGCTCAAGGACGCGACGCTCGGCTTCCGCCTCCAGCTCGTCGAGCTGGACATCGGCTTCAACCAATTCGCGCGCCGCATCGACATCATGCTCGACCAGGCAGCGCATCGCTTCCTCGATCGCGGCCTCGGCAAATGAGCCCATGTCGCTGATCAGGCCACGCAACTCCGCGAGGTCCCTGTCGAATGCCTTCAATGTATGTCCGTGCATTTGCTGCATGGGTTTGCTCCGATCAGCCGTAGCGGCCGGTGATATAGTCCTGCGTCCGCTGGACGTGCGGATTGGTGAAGATCTGCGACGTGTCGCCAACTTCGATCAGCTCGCCCAGATGAAAGAAGGCCGTGCGCTGCGAGATTCGGGCAGCCTGCTGCATGTTGTGCGTGACGATGACGATGGTGAACCGCTGCCGAAGCTCGTGGATTAGTTCCTCGATCTTCGCGGTCGAGATTGGGTCGAGCGCGGACGTCGGCTCGTCGAGCAGGATTACCTCGGGCCGGACGGCCAGCGTCCTTGCAATGCACAGCCGCTGCTGCTGTCCGCCCGAAAGCGAAAGGGCGCTGGCATCGAGCTTGTCCTTCACCTCGTCCCAGAGAGCCGACTGCCTGAGTGCATCTTCCACGCGGTCTGCGAGCTCCGACTTGGGCAAGCGCTCGTAATAGGACAGTGCGAACGACACGTTCTTGCGGATGCTGGTCGCAAACGGTGTCGGCTTCTGGAACACCATTCCGACACAGCGGCGAAGAGTCGAAAGCGATTGGCTTCGGTCGAGGACGTTGCTGCCATCAATGACGATCTCGCCTACGGCGCGCTGATCGGGATAAAGCTCGTAAATTCGATTGATCGTGCGCAGCAGCGTCGATTTGCCACAGCCGGATGGCCCGATGATCGCAGTCACCGAATGTTCGGGCACCGCCAGGTCAACGCATTTGAGAGCGCGCGTTTTTCCGTAAAAGAAGTCGAGCTCTCGAATGTCGATCTTGGGCGGCCCCTCGACGATCATTCGGGCGCGCTCCTCGCGTTCGAGCATGTCGATCATCTGCTTCCCCGACGAGTGAAGAAACGAATTCCAAGATTGAGGCCGAGCACGAAGACGGTAAGGGCGAGGGCTCCCGCCCATGCTAGTGCGTGCCATTCGTCATAGGGGCTCATCGCATATTGGAAGATGACCACTGGCACGTTCGCGAGCGGCTGCGCGATGTTCGCGTTCCAGAACTGGTTGTTGAGCGCAGTGAACAGCAGCGGCGCGGTCTCTCCGGCGATCCGCGCGAGACCGAGCAGCACGCCGGTGACAATGCCACTGAGCGCGGCTTTGTAGATTATCTGCGAGGTGACGCGGGAAGCTGGAAGGCCGAGCGAGAATGCGGCCTCGCGCATCTGGTTGGGGACCAGGCGCAGCGCCTCATCGGTGGTCCTCACGACGATAGGCAGGAGGATCATCGCCAAGGCCACTGCTCCCGCATATCCGGAGAAGTGCCCTGAAGGACGGACCACCAGCTGATAGACGAACAGGCCAATGACGATTGACGGGGCGCTCAAGAGGACGTCGTTGATAAACCCCACCGCGGCCGCGAGGCGCGAGTGGCGGCCATGCTCGGCCAAATAGGTGCCCGCCGCGATTCCGAGCGGGGTACCGACGATTAGCGCAAGCAGGACCATGACTGCGCTCCCGTAAAAGGCATTGAGCAAGCCCCCGCTCGCTCCCGGCGGCGGAGTCATCTCGGTGAAGAGCGAGATCGAAAGCGCGGCGGCGCCCCGCGCGAACGTCGTCCACAGGATCCACGCCAGCCAGGTGAGGCCGAACAAAGTCGCTCCCGTTGCGAATAATAGCGCGGTGAGGTCCGCCAACCTTCGCCTGAGCGGCATCAGTGCGTCCTCCCATGAGCGCGGCCGATGCGCATCAGCATCAGCTTGGCGGCACTGAGAACGAGGAAGGTGACGATGAACAGGAGGCAGGCAAGCGCGATCAGCGACGAGCGATAAAGATCGGTATCGGCCTCCGTGAACTCGTTGGCGATCGCCGCGGCAATCGAGTTGCTCGGCATCAGCAACGAGGCGGAAAGGTCGTGCGCGTTGCCCAGCACGAACGTCACCGCCATCGTCTCGCCGAGCGCTCGCCCGAGGCCAAGGAAGATTGCGCCAATGATCGCCGAACGCGTGTACGGCAGGGTCACCCGGCTGAGGATTTCCCACCTTGTCGATCCAAGCGCGACACCTGCTTCCTTGAGCGCGGGTGGAACGGCGTTGAATACGTCGCGAGCGACCGCAGAGATGAACGGAAGGATCATGATTGCGAGCACGAGCGATGCCGTGAGCAAGCCAATCCCGATCGGCGGACCTGAGAAGAGTGGCCCGACAATGGGTAGTGAGCCGATATGTTCGGTGAGCCACGGCTCCACGTGGGCGGCCACGAACGGTGCAAGGACGAACAGCCCCCACATCCCGAAGATGATGCTCGGGATGGCGGCAAGTAGCTCGATCGCAACCGCGATAGGCGCTCGAAGTCGACGCGGTGCGATATCGGTTAGGAACAGCGCAATCCCGATGCTAACTGGAACCGCGATGATGAGTGCCAGGATCGAAGTGACCAGCGTGCCGTAGATCGGCACCAGCGCTCCGAAATGGCCGCCGACTGCGTCCCAGTCGCGATCGATGATGAAACGCCAGCCGAACGTTTCAAAGGCAAGCCTGCCTCCCCACGCCATGGATGCCGCAGCGCCTCCGAGCAGGATCAGTACCAGCCATGCAGCGCCGGCAGTGACCAGCCGGAACAGCCGGTCAGCGCCGGCGCCGCTCCTCGACGCCGCTTGAGGGGGAGAGCTCACTTGATCGTGGCGCCGATGTACGTCTCGATCTGATTCACCAGCGTGTCGGGGAGCGGCACATAATCGAGGCTCTTCGCCTGCTGCTGGCCCTTCTTGAGCGCATATTTGAAGAACTTCAGCGCCGCGCCCGACTTCGCTTTGTCCTTCGGTTGCCGGGGCATCAGGATGAAGGTCGTCGCCGTGATCGGGTATGCATTCGCTCCCGGCGCGTTCGTCATCACCAAGTTGAAGTCCTTGGCCGCTCCCCAGTCGGCGTTGGCAGCTGCGGCGGAGAAACTATCGGCGCTCGGACTGACGAATGTCCCTGCTGCATTCTGCAGCTGCGCGTAGGTCATCTTGTTTTGGACGACATAGGCATATTCGACATAGCCGATCGAGTTTGGGATCTGCTTCACGTAACCGGCAACGCCCTCATTGCCCTTGCCGCCCACGCCGGTCGGCCAGGAGACCGTCTTCCCTTCGCCAGGGCCGCTCTTCCACGTAGAACTCACCTGCGCGAGATAGTGGGTAAAGTTGAACGTCGTGCCCGAACCATCGGAACGGTGAACGACTGTGATGTTCGAATTCGGCAGCTTCACGCCCGCGTTAAGCTTGATGATGGCCGGGTCGTTCCAGCTCTTTACCTTGCCCGCGTAAATGTCGGCGAGCAGCGGTCCGGTAAGCTTGAGCTGACCCGAGCTGAGGCCCGATACATTCACGACGGCCACAATCCCGCCGACAACGATCGGGAACTGAGCCAGGTTGGACTGCGCGAGCTCATTGCTGGCAAGCGGCTGGTCGGTTGCTCCAAAATCGACGGTGCCCGCCTTCACCTGCGAAATGCCGGCGCCGGAACCGATCGATTGGTAATTGATGCCGATCCCTGAATCCTTCTGGTAATCGGCAGCCCAGGCGGAGAGCACAGGATAGACAAAGGTTGAGCCGGCGCCGGTGACCTGTTGCGCGGAGCCCGCCGCCTGCTTCGATTGGCTGTCGCTGTTGGAGCCGCACGCGCCCGTCGCCAGCGCGGTCGCCGCAACAGCCAGGGTTATCGCTTTCACACCTTCCTCCGTGGATATTCTGGAGGCGTGCTACGACGGTGGCGCGACTGCCAAATGACAGGCCTATTTCACTTTTATGACATGCACTCAGGCTTGGGCGTCGAGCGAGTAGCCGGCCGAGCGGACCGTCCGGATGACATCCGGTTGACCGCCGGCGTTGAGCGACTGGCGCAAGCGGCGAACGTGGACGTCGACGGTGCGCAGGTCGATGTCGGGGTCGTGGCTCCAGACCGCGTCGAGAAGACGCTCGCGAGAGAAGACGCGCGCCGGGTGCTCCATGAAATGGCGAAGAAGACGGAACTCTGTTGGGCCGAGCTGGATGGCTTTTCCGGCGCGCCGAACCCGGTGCGCTTCGACATCCATCTCGATGTCGCCGAATACCAGTTGCTCGCCGGCAAGGGCCGGGCGGATTCGACGCAGGACCGCGCCGACGCGGGCGATCAGCTCGCGCGGGCTGAACGGCTTGGTCACATAATCATCGGCACCGGTCTCGAGCCCGCGGATCCGATCGCTCTCCTCCCCGCGCGCGGTCAGCATGATGATGGGCACTTGCGCCGTCGAGCTCCTGCGGCGGAGCCGCCGGCAGACCTCGATCCCGGTGACGCCCTCGATCATCCAGTCGAGGATCACGAGGTCAGGCGTCCGCTCGTCGGCGAGCACAAGCGCCTCGTCGCCGTCCGCCGTGCGGACGATTTCATAGCCTTCGCGCGTGAAATGCCATGTTAGCAGGTCGGCGAGGGCTCGATCGTCTTCGACGAGCAGGAGCAACGGCTTGGTCACGGCAATCCCGTCCTACCGAGCCTCCGTGACACTTTTATGAAACCTCGACCGGAAGGAGTACATGGACGCAGGTCCCCTTACCGACTTCGCTCTCGATGTTGAGACGGCCGCGATGGCGCTCGACGATATGCTTGACAATCGAGAGGCCGAGGCCGGTTCCTCCGAGCGACCTGCTGCGGCTGGTGTCGATCCGGTAGAAGCGCTCGGTGACGCGCGCGATATGCTCCGGAGCGATGCCTTCGCCCTCGTCCCTGACCGAAAGATGCACCATTGCGCCCTCCCCATGCGCGGAAATGGTGACCGGAGTCCCGGGCTCGCCGTAGCGGAGAGCATTCATCACCAGATTGTCGAGAAGCTGAAGGATTTGGCTACGGTCAGCCGCAATTGTCGGCAGGTCCTCGGCAATTTTCGGAATCAGGCTTGATCCACGTTCGTCTGCGACACGGCGCGCGCTGCCGATCACATGTTCGATCACCGGCTCGAGCAGCACGGCCTCGGTCGGCTCGGTGAATTTCTCGGCCTCGATACGCGACAGTGAAATCAAGTCCTCGACTACGCGCTGCATGCGCCTCGCTTCGTCATGGACAACCGAGAGGAAACGTTCGCGCGTCTCGGGATCGATCTCCTCGGTGCGTTCGCGGAGCGTTTCCGTGTAGCCGATCAGGGTCGAGAGCGGCGTGCGCAGCTCGTGGCTGGCATTGGCGACGAAATCGACGCGCATCTGCTCGGCGGCCCGCGCTTCACTGCGGTCGACGAAGCGGACAAGGCAAGCTCCGTTCGCCAGCCTTGCGGTACGCATCAGCCAAGAGCGGCGGGAGCCGTCGAGACCGGTGAGCTCGACTTCCTCGTCGTCAGCGCTGCCGCAGCGCTCCAGTGCTTCGAGCGCTGCAGGATGAGAGATTACGGCGTCCAAAGCCGCGCCTTCGAGATTGGGACCGAGCAAGGCGCGCGACGCTGCATTGGCCGACACGATCCGCCACTCAAAGGTGATGAGGGCTGCTTCCGAAAGTGCCTCGATCAGAATCGGCGTGTCGATAATTTGGTCTGACATGAGCTTGCGGATTCTAGTGCCTCACGCAGAATGGCGCCAGCGGGGCCGCCGATAAGCTGTGCTTGTGCTCGGGACGGGAGAATTTGCGAGCGTGAGCCGGATGTTTGGCGCAAATGGCCGGTTGAAAAGGAGCTCGAACGTTCATGAGCAAGTTCGAAACATTCGCGGGGCTTCACGTCCCAGGCGATCCGGTCATTCTCTACAATATCTGGGATGTCGGCAGCGCGCAGGCGGTGGTCGCGGCAGGGGCGAAAGCGTTGGCGACCGGCAGCCATCCGGTGGGTGACGCTTCGGGCTTCGGAGACGCCGAGCATGTGCCGCTTGAATATGTCTTCGCCAATGCGGCGCGGATCGCCAGCTCGACTGAGCTGCCGCTCACCGTCGATTTCGAGGGGGCCTACTCGGTGGACCTCGAGGAGGGCGCGGCCAATCTCGCCCAGCTGAAAGAGACCGGCGCCGTGGGCTGCAATTTCGAGGACCAGGTGGTTGGCGGCGAAGGCCTTCATCCTCTCGACCTTCAAGTGCGGAGAATCGACGCGATCCGGAATGCAGTCGGCGACGATTTCTACATCAATGCGCGGACCGACCTATTTCTGAAGACGCAGACCTACGATGACGCCTTGATCGACCGGGTGGTCGAGCGCGGGAAGGCATACGCCGGCGCGGGAGCGAGCGGATTCTTCGTGCCGCGCCTGTCAGATCCGAAGCAGATCGAGCGGGTCGTCCGCGAAGTGCCGCTGCCGCTCAACGTGATCGCTTTCCCCGGAGCGCCGGACAAAAAGGTGTGGGCCGACGTCGGTGTCGCACGAATCAGCCACGGGCCCTTCCCGCACCGCGCGCTGATGGCAAAGCTGACGGAGATGGCGCGCGAGGCGATCGGCTAAGCGCGGCCGAAGCGCCACCAAGGCAGCCGCGGCCCGGACTTCAGCACCGTCCTTCGGAACAGCTTCGCGCCGAAGCGCAGGATCAGCGCCACCCAAATTGCCTGCCAGACGATCGCAACGAGATGCGGCCACCACTCGGGCTGCTCGGCGGCGCGCGCGAGCATCGTCATTGGCGAGGACAGCGGGAAGGCCGCGGCCGCCAACGCTTGAGGAGTATCGAGACCGTTGATCGCCGTCGCTGCAAAGGCGAAGATCAGCATCTGCGCGAAAGTGACCGGCAGCGACATCGTCTGCACCTCGCGCGCGGTGGATGCCTGGGCTCCGATCATCAGGAAAGCGGCCCCGAACAACAGATAGTTCATGCCGAAATAAATGACCGCCAGGACGAGGAAGCCAGGCCAGCCGACGGCAGGAGTTGGCAGCGACTGGACTCCGCCGTGCTTCACCATCTGAAGCAAGAGCGCGCCGGCTGAAATCCACACGAACAGCGCCAGCACGGACGCCGCAAGCATTGCGAACAGCTTGCCGACGAACATCGCGTCGATCCGCATTGCGGCCGCGATCACCTCGATGATCTTGTTCGATTTCTCCTCGATCAGTTGCGACATGACCATCGTCGACAGCATCAGGGTGAGGAAGAACAAGGCCGCCTGCGCAATCCAGGCAGTCGTTGCCCGATCGGCTTGCAGCGATCCCGTCGAGACATGGACGTCGGTCACCGGAATATCGGGCGGTTCTTCTGTATGCGCTTCCCGCGCATTGGCGATAAGAAGCTTCAGCTGGCCCACCGTCGCAGGATCGCTGCCTAACGCGCCGACGAGCCGCGGATGTGCGAGGCCGCCGCTGAGGACTGCGCGCACCGGCGGCTTGCGGCTTGCAAGCAGCTTCTTCTCCTGCGACCCGAGGTCCCTTTCGGGCGAGTAGCCTATGATGTTGACCAAAGCCCCGTCGCCGATCGCGTCGGCCAATTGGTTGCGAGCGGCCGACAGCTTCTTGAAATCAGTCTTGGACGCGACCACAGCCACCACCGGCCGCTCAGTCTGGTTTGCGACCCGCGCTCCGATGCTTCCGAACAGCCCGCCCATCGCAACCGGGAAAAGCGGCGCCAATAGGAAGAAGATGAAGGTCTTCGACAGCACCGTCGCGGTGAAGTCGCGGCGGGCGATGACGAAGGCGGAGCGAAGGAAGCGCATCATTGCGGTTTCTCCTCAGCCATCTCAGCAGCTGCCCTGTTGCCGGCTATCGCGACGAAAGCATCGTGAAGTCCAGGCCGTTCGATGGCGAGGGTCTCGATTCCCGCGCCGCCATCGATCAATGCCTTGAGCAGTGGCTCGGGACCGGCTGCGGGAAGCTCAAACACCCATTCGTCGCCCTCACGACGCGTTCCTGCGGGCAACGCCGAGCGCCACGGTCCATCGCTTGCGCGGG
>JAICSX010000113.1 GCA_025936675.1 Sphingomonas sp. | reverse complement strand
GTCGGGACGATGGCCCCGCTGTTGTCGTAACGCGCCGGCGCGCCGCCGGTCACGGCCGGGGCGGCCGCTTCGGCCTCGAGCGGCACGTAGAGCGCGAAGGTTGAGCCTTCGCCCGGGGTCGAGCGGACCTGGAGCTCGCCGCCGAGCAAGCGTGCGATTTCGCGGCTGATCGAAAGCCCGAGCCCGGTGCCGCCATATTTGCGGCTGGTCGTCCCGTCAGCCTGCTGGAATGCCTCGAAGATCAGCTTCTGTTTGTCTTCGGGGATGCCGATGCCGGTGTCGGTCACTGAAATCTCGACCGCCTGGTCGACGTTGCGCAGGACCGGGTGATTCGGGCTCCAGCCGCCGGAAGCGCAGCGCACGTCGAGCGTCACGCTGCCCTTTGAGGTGAACTTGAACGCGTTCGACAGCAGGTTGAGCACAACCTGCTGCAGGCGCTTTTCGTCCGTGCGGATCGTCTGCGGCAGCTTGCTGTCGACCTTGACGTTGAAGTCGAGGCCCTTGTCGGCGGCGAGCTGGCGGAACGTGCGCTCCATGTGCTGCTTGAGGTGCGCCGTCGGCATTTCGCCGACCTCGATGGTCACCGTTCCCGATTCGATCTTCGACAGGTCGAGGATGTCGTTGATGAGGTTGAGAAGGTCCGACCCGGCCGAGTTGATCGTCCGTGCAAATTCGACCTGCTTTTCGTTGAGGTTGCCCTGCGTGTTGTCCGACAGAAGCTTGGACAGGATCAGCAGAGAATTGAGCGGCGTCCTCAGTTCGTGGCTCATGTTGGCCAGGAACTCGGATTTGTACTTGGACGTGAGCGCGAGCTGCTCGGCCTTTTCCTCGAGCGCACGCCGCGCCATCTCGATCTCGAGGTTCTTGGCCTCGACCTGCTTCTTCTCGTTCTCGAGCGCTTCGGCCTTGTCCTGAAGCTCCTCGTTGGTGCTGTGAAGCTCTTCCTGTTTGGTGGTGAGCTCGGTCTGGCGCGCCTGCAGCTCCTGAGTCAGCAGCTGCGACTGCTTGAGCAGACCCTCGGTGCGCATGGTGGCGGCGATCGTGTTGAGCACGATTCCGACCGATTCCATCAGCTGGTCGAGGAAGCTCTGGTGGGTTTCGTTGAAGTCGTTGAACGACGCGAGCTCGATGACCGCCTTGACGTCGTCCTCGAACAGCGCCGGGAGGATGTTGATGTTCGCCGGTTTGGCGTGGCCCAGGCCGGAGCCGATGCGGATGAAATCGCCCGGCACGTCCTTGAGCAGGATCGGCCGCCGATCCGCCGCGGCCTGGCCGACCAGTCCCTCGCGCAGGTTGAACTCGCGCTTGAGTTCGTCGACACTTTCCGCACCGTAGCTCGCGACCAGCTCGAGCTTGGTTTCGTCGTCCTCGCGCTTCGTGACGTAGAACACGCCATATTGGGCGTTCACCAGCGGCGCGAGCTCGGACATGATCAGGTTGGACACGGTCGCGAGATCGCGCTCGCCCTGTAGCATGCGGCTGAAGCGGGCGAGGTTGGTCTTGAGCCAATCCTGCTCGGCATTCTTGAGCGTCTGCTCCTTCAGGTTCGAGATCATTTCGTTGATCGTGTCCTTGAGCGCGGCGATTTCGCCCGACGCTTCGACCGCGATCGAACGGGTGAGGTCGCCCTTGGTGACCGCGATCGCGACTTCGGCGATCGAGCGCACCTGGTTGGTCAGGTTCGCCGCGAGCTGGTTCACGTTGTCGGTGAGGTCGCGCCACAGGCCCGCCGCGCCGGGCACCCTCGCCTGGCCGCCGAGCTTGCCTTCGATCCCAACCTCGCGCGCCATGTTGGTCACCTGGTCGCCGAAGGTGGAGAGCGTATCGATCATGAAGTTGATGGTGTCGGCGAGGGCGGCGATCTCGCCCTTCGCATCCACCGTCAGCTTGCGCTTCAGGTTGCCCTGCGCGACCGCGGTCACCACCTCGGCGATTCCGCGAACCTGGTTGGTGAGGTTTGTCGCCATCAGATTGACGTTGTCGGTGAGGTCCTTCCACGTGCCGCCGACCCCCGGCACCGCCGCCTGACCGCCAAGCTTGCCCTCGGTCCCCACCTCGCGCGCGACGCGCGTCACCTCGGAGGCGAACGCATTCAGCTGGTCCACCATGGTGTTGATGGTGTTCTTGAGCGCGAGGATCTCGCCCTTCACGTCGACTGTGATCTTCTTGGAAAGGTCGCCCTTGGCGACGGCGGTCGTCACGTCGGCGATGTTGCGCACTTGGCCGGTGAGGTTCGCCGCCATCAAATTGACGTTGTCGGT
>JAICSX010000107.1 GCA_025936675.1 Sphingomonas sp. | reverse complement strand
TTCGACCGCTATGCTGTTCTAAAAGCCCGAGGCTTCGCCTCCGCCGCCGATTACGATCGCAAATCTGCGGCCAAAGGCGAAGCGGAAGGACGGCGAGCCCGTGCGGCACGCGCGCTCGACCTGTCGCGCAAGCAGATCAGCTATGCCGATCTCGTCGCAGTGGCAGACGGCATCATCACCGAGACGGCTGCAGAGCCCGGACAAATTGTGGCAGTCGGTCAGCCTGTCATGAAGCTCGCCCACGGCGGCGAGAAAGAAGCGCTGGTTTTTGTCCCCGAGAACGGACTCCATGACATCGACAACTCCCGAGCCACCATTACCTTGTGGTCCGAGAAGGGCGCCGCTCATGCCGCGAGGCTCCGCGAACTCTCTCCACAGGCCGATCCGACAACGCGCACCTACGCGGCGCGCTTCTCATTTCTTGACCGAGGCGAAGCCGCCGCCCTCGGCATGACCGCGTCCGTCACACTCCATGTTCGAAACGAAACGCGTGCCGCAAAACTTCCGCTTTCCGCGATCCTTAACCAGGGCAAAGGCGCTTCGGTCTATGTCGTTGATCCCGCTGGAGCACTCAGACTGCGCTCCGTCGACATCTCAGCCTTCACCGAAAACTCGGCAATCGTCACCGGCGGCGTCGCGGATGGCGAGATGGTCGTGACCCTGGGCGTCCACAAGCTCGAGCCCGGCATGCGGGTTCGCAGCAGCAAGGGGATGTAGACTCGCCCGCGCGAAAAGACGGTGCGAGCCTACAGTTTTCGCTACCAGCACATGACCCAAATGCAACGTTTCAATTTGTCCGCTTGGGCGGTCGGCCATCCGGTGCTGATTGTTTTCGCGATGCTGCTGCTGACCGTAGCGGGCGCCAACTCTTATTTCGCGCTCGGCCGCTCGGAAGATCCCACCTACACCGTGAAGGTGATGATCGTAGACGTCGCATGGCCTGGTGCGACGGCGAAAGAAATAGAACTGCAGGCCGCCGACAAGATCGAAAAGAAGCTCCAGGAACTGCCCTGGCTCGATCACATCGAAACGTACTCCCGTCCCGGAGTGGCCTTCATTCGCATCGTCCTCAAAGACAGCATGCCGCCGGCAGCCCTCAAAGAACTCTGGTATCAAGTCCGCAAGAAAGTGAGCGACATTCGCGCCGAATTGCCTGCCGATATCGTCGGACCGCACTTTAACGATGAATTCGGCGACGTCACCTCAGCGCTCTACATGTTGACCGCCGAAGGCTTGGGCTATGGAAGCCTCAAGGTCCGCGCCGAGGAAATCCGCCAACGTCTCCTGCGCGTAGCCGACGTCAACAAGGTCGAAGTCATCGGCGAGCAGGAGCAGCGAATCTATATCGAATTCAGCCATGCCAAGCTCGCAATGCTGGGCATCGCCCCGCAGCAGATTTTCGAGGGCATCGCCGCGCAAAACGCGATCGCAGCCGCCGGATCCGTCAGGACGACGGCCGACCGCATCGACCTGCGCCTAAGCGGCACGTTCGGCGACATCGACTCGGTTGCGGCGGTCCCAGTCGAAGCCGATGGCCGCGCCTTTCGCCTCCGCGACATCGCCACAGTCAGACACGGCTATGAAGACCCACCGAATTTTCTGGTCCGCACCAATGGGAGGCCGGCGCTCGGCATCGGCGTATCGATGCAAGACGGGGCCAATATCCTGGCCTTTGGCAGAAACCTCAAGCGCGAACTGGACGCGATAACCGCCGAACTGCCGCGGGGAATCGAGATCACGCAAATCGCCGATCAACCGCACATCGTCGATCAGTCGGTGTCTGAATTCTTTCGCTCTTTCGCCGAAGCTTTGATCATCGTCCTCGCGGTCAGCTTCCTCTCGCTCGGGATACGCACTGGCGTCGTGGTCGCGCTTTCTGTGCCTTTGGTCCTGGCCATCGTTTTCGTGGCAATGTCCGTCGCCGGTTTCGACCTCAACCGCATCACGCTGGGTGCTTTGATCATCGCCCTCGGATTGTTGGTCGACGACGCCATCATTGCGATCGAAATGATGGCCGTCAAACTCGAGCAGGGTTTCGACCGCGTCCGGGCCGCCACCTATGCTTGGACCTCGACCGCACTTCCTATGCTCACCGGCACATTGGTCACGGCTGCGGCATTCCTGCCGGTCGGCTTCGCCAAATCCAGCTCCGGAGAGTACGCCGGCGGCATCTTCTGGATCGTAGGGCTGGCGCTCATCGCATCGTGGTTCGTGGCCGTTGTATTCACACCCTATCTTGGCCTGAAGTTGCTGCCGGAGCCAGTCCGGCACAAAGGCGGCGACCCGCGCGAAATTTACGACACACGCCTCTACTTGGCCTTTCGACGCGCCCTTGGCGGCGCTTTGAATCGTCCCAAAGCCGTGGTCCTGACGACCGCCGCGATATTCCTCATGAGCATCGCGGGCTTTGGCCTTGTGCAGCAGCAGTTCTTCCCGACGTCGACACGAAGCGAGCTGTTCTTCGAACTTCGGCTACCCGAAGGAACATCGATCGAAGTTACAGATGCAGCAACAAGGAAGGCCGAGGCGCT
>JAICSX010000104.1 GCA_025936675.1 Sphingomonas sp. | reverse complement strand
GGGCCTGGCCGGATATCCGCACCTGATCTGGATACTGATTTTCATCGTCGGCTACCGCATCTTCCAGGATTACGTTCTAGGTCCCCGACTGATGGGTACAGGTGTCGGTGTACATCCGATCCTCGTTCTCTTTGGATTGCTTGCCGGTGCCGAGGTGGCAGGTGTACCGGGAATATTCCTCTCCGTGCCCGCCATCGCGGCCGTGTTGATCATCGGACGTCATGTTCTTCACGCCCGCGCCAAATCCAAGGATGAAAAGGCCTCGTTGTAGCGCTGTTCGCGAAGCGGAAGGCGACAGTGACATGACGCCATGACACGCTGGATGCGAACTACTCGATGGAGTGGCGCTGCAACTCGAAGGCGCGCTCCAATCTGCGTCGGCGAAAATTGGCATGGATGCACGTGAATTCCGCGCCGAGCAGGAACACCTGCGCCGAGTAGTAAAGCCACAATAGAAGCACCGCGAGCGCTCCCGCCGCGCCGTAGGCGGATTCGATCGCACTTCGACCAAGATAGAGCCCGATCGCCACTCTGCCGACGCTGAACAGAAGCGCCGAGATCAATGCGCCGATCCACACGTCCTTCCAGGCAATCCGGACGTTGGGCAGCCATTTGTACAGAATCGCGAAGAGTACCGTTTCCATGGACAGGGAGAGGACTGCATCCAACAGGTGCAGAAGCAACAGCGCGGTACGCGGGAAGTACGATCCGAAATACGTCCCGAACGCGACCAGAGCACCGCTTGCAAAGAGCGACATCAGAAGAAGAAAGCCAATCGCCAGAATCATTCCGAGCGAGAGGATACGGGCGCGAACAAGCGACATCAAACCGCTACCCGGCCTGGCCGGCGCCTTCCATATGTAGTTGAGGTCGTCCTGTAATTCCACGACGAGTGTCGTCGCGCCGACCAGCGTCGTAACGATGCCGACGATGGCCGCGTACACGCCGGTCGTCGTCCGCTGGGCCGCCTTGAGCAAACCCTGGATGGCCTCCGCAGCGGTCACGCCGACCATGCCCGCAAGTTGACCGACGATTGCTCCATGCGCGGCATTGGCGCCCCATAGTGCCCCGGCAACCGCGATAACGATGATCAGCAGGGGTGCAATCGCAAAGGCGCTATAGAACGCGAGAGCGGCGCCCATCGTCGGCGCGCGATCCTTCATCCACGCGGCGCCCGCCTGCTTCACCAGATCGACATAAGCGCCCACGCCGACGGTTCCGTCTCGTGCACCGTCCACGCGATCGGTCGGGCTGGCTGGAGCGAAAGGCGAAGTCATGCTCACGCACCTGCGTTTCGAGGCCCCCACAGGCAAATGGAGTCTTGGCGGTATTAGGCGATTATCGCCCCCTTTCCATCACTTGTTGACGTCGCGAAAAACGGTCACTTGCGCCAACCCGACTCTGCCTGAATCACGAATCGGCGCCTTGGCCTTGAGTATCTTCCCGGGGCTGACAGGGTCTTTTCGTCCAAAAAAACAAGATGGCCTGCATCGCTGCAAGCCCTTGAATGTGTGGTTGTGGGTGCCCGCAAACGAGCCCAGATGTATTGGCTTCGAGGATCAGCGGTGACCGGGCTGGAGGCGCGACAGCTCCGCCCAATCGTGTCTTGAAGAATGGTCGGCTTTCGACCCGAAGCGGCCAATTGCCGCGAGCAACAGTGGACGATCATGAATTTGGTCACGAGCTACACCTCGCAGTCACGCTCGAGCCAAGCAATCGTCTCGCTCATTGCCTGCTCGGTCGTGACATTGCGACCATCCGCGTAGGCAGCTTCGTACCAGTCCTTGCCGAGCATCTGGCGCGGCTTCTTTCGCAGTTCCTCGAGGACCGCATCGTCGATGAGGATATTTCGGAGCCCACCCATTCGGTCGAGCGTTGCGTCGAACACGGACTGCAGGCGCACCGCGCGTTCCCACTCACTGTTTGCCGCAGCGAGAAGCGCGGCGAGATCGATGCTGAGTATTGCCCGGAATTGGGAATCCAACTCGCGGGAAACGCGAATTGATTCGACGAGCGGTTGTGTCGCACGATCTAATCTGCCGCGCGCAATCGATACGCGGACAATTTGTTCCAGAAGGACGTGCGACCGTTCGCGATTGTCAGAATCGTGTCCCGCTACCGCCTCGTCGAGGTAGGCGGCGGCCGCGTCGAAATCGCATTGCATCCGGCAGATCAAGGCTCTGGTCTGGAGGGCAATGCTCAGGTGTGCTGGGCCGAG
This sequence comes from Sphingomonas sp., assembly GCA_025936675.1. The sequence goes on along the minus strand of JAICSX010000104.1, from coordinate 699 downwards.
GCGTCTGGCGACTGTCAGCTGTTTCTCGGCGTACTCCAAGGCATCGGTAAGATTTCCGCAGTAAAGTCGCGCCCACGCGAGGTGATTCAGGCACAAGGCGATCAGATCCTCGTCGCCATGTTCGCCGGCGATGGTGAGCGCCTCCTCGAGTGGTTCAATCGCATCGGGGACTCTGCCGGACAGGCGCTGAACCACCCCAAGCGAAAGTAGCGCGCGAGCTTTGCTTATTGAACCGTCGGCGCCGGGTCGAGCAAGTGCCTCGGTGCAGACCTGGCGGCCCAGCACGAAGACTCCGCGATTATGCCAGTACATGCACATGTTGAATGCGAGTTGCAACCCTCGATCGGTACCATCCGGATCATGGTCACACCATGCGTGTGCAGCCAGCAGGTTCGACAGCTCACGGTCGACACGCGCCAGCCAGCTTTTCGCCTCGCGAGCGTAGAGATTGGGACGCGCACGTTCGGAGAAGGCGAGAAAATAGGCAAGATGCCGACTCCTGGCAGCATCCGTAGAACCGGATTCGACAAGGCGATCCTGTGCGTACTGCCGCACGGTTTCCAACGTGCCGTAGCGCAGCTCGGCCGGTGCGCTGCGCTCGACGACCACGAGCGACAGGTCGACGAGTCGCTCGAGTCGCTCGAGGGCTTCGCCTTCGTCGCCACGTTCGCCCACAACGGCGGCGGCAGCTTCCAGCGT
>JAICSX010000051.1 GCA_025936675.1 Sphingomonas sp. | reverse complement strand
GAAGGCGAGCGCGGTCGCGAGCGCGAACACCCACAAGCTCTGGTCGGTCACGAAATAAGCGATCAGGCCGACGATCACCGCGAGCGTGCCGAGGTTGATGAAATGGCGCCCGGGCAGCAGGATCGGCTTGCCCGACATGTTGCCGTTCAATTTCAGGAACGCGATGACGGAGCCGGAGAAGGTGATCGCGCCGATGGCGACTCCGAGGCCCATCTCGATCCGGCTCTGGGGGAAGATGCTGACGATCGACGGGCTAGCGATCGGCGTGATCCGGACCGCGATCCCGAATGCCTCCGGATTGAGGTAGGCCGCCGCGCCGACAAGCACCGCTGCCATGCCGACGAGGCTGTGGAAGGCCGCGACCAGCTGCGGCATCGCGGTCATCTGGATCTTGCGCGCAGTAACAAGGCCGATCCCGCCGCCGATCAAAATGGCGAGCGGAATCCCTAAGAAGGTCCCAAGCACGTCGAGGACTGCCGCGGGCGGCATGTCGGAGCCGATGAACTCTCCGTTCGGACCGGGGCCGCGAAAATGAACGATCAATGTCGTAACTACCGCAATCGCCATGCCGATCATCCCGGTGCGGTTGCCGCGGCGGCTGCTCTCGGGGCTAGAGAGCCCTCTCAACGCGAGGATGAAGCAGACGCCCGCGATCAGATAGGCGAGCAGGACCCAGGCGGGTTGTGCGACAGCCGCCTCAGCCATCTTTGCGCTCCCGCTTCTTGTACATCGAGAGCATGCGCTGGGTGACGGCGAAGCCGCCGAAGATGTTCACGCTCGCCAGTGCGACGGCGACGAGCCCCAGCCATTTCGAGCTTGGGCTGCCCGCGGCTGCAGCCGCGATCAGCGCGCCGACGACGATCACCGAAGAAATGGCGTTGGTGACGCTCATCAGCGGCGTGTGAAGCGCCGGAGTCACCGACCAAACCACATAATAACCGACGAAACAGGCCAAAACGAAGATCGACAGGATCGAAATGAAGTCCATCGTCCCCTCTCAGAGATCGCTTAAGTTCACTAAGTTCACGGAGAGCAGCGTTTTTGCTGTGAACTTAAGCGCGTGGCCGGGATCGATCGAAGCCTGGTTTGAAAACGGCACCCGAAGAACCCCACCGCGCTGCATCTGCCGCAGTCATGCACAAATCTGCGCTGTAGGACAGAGGCAAAGTTGCCGCTGCGGCCCACCGCGACGCCTCCGTTAATTGTCGCGCGGTTAGCGCTTTCCTAACCTTTTCGCGCGCATGCGTGGGGCAGCCTCAAGAAGGAAAGCCGGGCGCAAAGTGTCGAAGCGCAGCGAACAGGGTCTCGAACGCAAACCGTGGAAGCTGTTGATCTGGACGGCTGTGGCCGGACTCGTCTTCGGCCTGATCGGCTTTGGCGAGATTGCCGAGGACTGGCTGCGCGTGGCTGGCGACAATTTTCATCGGCATAAGGCGAGCGGCGAGATCGTACTCGTCAAGCTGGACGACGAGTCGATGCGCCAAGTCGGTCGCTGGCCCTGGCCCCGACGCTATCATGCCCAACTCACGGATGCGCTGAGCAGGGCAGGCGCCAAGCGCGTCTTCTTCGACATCGGCTTTTTCGGCCGAACCGATCGTGCGGATGACTTGCAGTTCGCCGCCGCGCTGAAGCGGTCCGGAAGGGTAGTCCTTCCGACACCTACGCTGATGGGAGCCAGGACCGCCGCGCTCGAAGAAAATACAACGCTCCCCGAGCTGGCGGCAGCTGCAGCGCAGCTCGCCAGCAGCAGCTGGCATTATAATTACCAGAACGCCGTGACCGCGATACCCTATCGAGTCACCAGAAGCGGCGCTGTAATCCCTTCCTTCTCTGTCCTGCTGTCGGGTGAATCGGTGCCGTCGACCGGCAGCTTCACACCCGATTACTCGCTGGATGTTGCCTCGATTCCGAACATTTCAGCAGCGCGGATCCTGAAGGGTGATTTCGATCCGGCATCGGTTCGCGGCAAGGACGTCGTGATCGGCGGTACCAGCGCGATCGTCAATGATGACGCGTTCGTGCCGGGGATCGGCAAAATGGGTGGCGCCTACGTCCAGATCATTGCAGCGGAGACGCTAAAGTCCCGCATCCCCGTCGACGCCGGCTGGCCGCCATTGTTCTTCGTTGCGCTGGTCGTGTCGGGGCTGGCGCTGCACACCCGAAACTCGCTCTTCCGAGGGGCAATCCTGAGCGCGACCGCGGTAGCCCTCTTCGTCACCGCAACGATCGCCGCCGCTCATCATGTGAACCTCGAAGTCACGCCGGGTTTGTTCGTGCTGCTGGTCATTGGCACCGCCATCGGCTGGCGCCGGTACAGGACGCGCGGCCTCGTCAACCAGGTCTCGAACCTGCCCAACCTCAATGCGCTTCGCGCGAACCGCCTCGGGCGTAACCAGGCGCTGGTCGCTGCGCGCATCCTCAATTACGAGGAGATCGTCGCAGCCCTACCGCCGAATGGCGAGCGCCAGCTGATCGATCAGATCGTCGCGCGGCTGAACGTCGGATCTCCCGAGCGCGTGCTCTATCAGGGCGACGGCGGAATCTTCGCCTGGTTCGAAGCGCCCAGCGACCCATTCGGCAATCATCTCGAAGCGCTGTACGCATTGTTCCGCAACCCCGCGCGCGTTGCAGGGTTGCCGATGGACCTGACGATCGCATTCGGAGTCGAGGTCGGCAGCGGCCGATCGATCCATAACCGGCTCGCCAGTGCGCTGGTCGCTGCCGAAGAAGCCGCGCACGACGGCCTCAAGTGGAAATATCACGACCCCGATTCGCTCGAGAATGCATCGTGGAGGTTGTCGATGCTGAGCCAGCTCGACGAGGCCATCGATCGCGGCGAAGTATGGGTCGCCTATCAGCCGAAGCTCGACCTCGCGACCAAGCGGATCATCGGAGCCGAAGCGTTGGCGCGCTGGACCCACCCCGAGAAGGGGCCGATCGCCGCCTCCGAATTCGTCGCCGCTGCCGAGCAACACAACCGTATCGGCAAGCTGACCGATTTCGTGCTCGAGAAGGCCGTCGCTGCTGCGGCGCAGATCAACAAACGGGGCATCGCTTTCGACATGGCGGTCAACCTCTCGGCACGGCTGCTGACCGACAAGGGTTTCACGCTTCGGCTCGCGGCGCTGCTTGCCCGGCACGGTCTCGCGGCCGAGCACCTGACGCTGGAGCTGACTGAGACCGCGGCCCTGGCCGGGAGCGGCGAGGGCCTCGACATGATCGCGCGCCTTCGCGACCTCGGCGTCAATATCGCGATCGACGATTACGGCACGGGTCTTTCGACGCTCGACTATCTGAAGAAGATCCCGGCCAACGAAATCAAGATCGACCAGAGCTTCGTCAAAGGCATCGTCGACAACCGCAGCGACCGCCTGATGGTCCAATCGACGATCGGCCTGGCACACTCGCTCGGCCGCAAGGTGGTCGCCGAAGGTGTCGAGCATCGTGACATCCTCGATCTCCTGATCGAGATGAGCTGCGACATCGCGCAAGGTTTTGCCGTCGGGCGCCCGATGAGCCTTGAAAGCCTGACCAAGCGCGTCGCTACCGACCGCAAGCGCACCGCCGCTTAGTCCTCTACTTCCCTCCGATTTGAATCGAATTACTTAGGCGCTCGCGCAGCCTCTTTTGGTTACTCATTTGCTAACCATAACGATTAAGGTTAACATGCCCCGACTGCCGAATCGCAGTGAAACAAAGGGGTAAACACAATGAGGAAGGCAAAAGCTGGCCGCGGGTTCTGGAGCTGGCTCATGGGTGAGGGCTGGTCGGCGGGCCAAGGCAACGGCTAAAAACCGTCAAAATCAATGAGTTAAAAAGCGCTCGCGGTTCGCGGGCGCTTTTGTTTTGAGCAGCTGGAAGCGCCGCTCGCGCCGCGCTAGGCGGCACTCATGCTTCGCCAGGCAAGCACGATTCTAGCGATTCGCGCGGCGCGTGCCGGGCTGCACGAATTTACCAACGAAGTCGGCAAATTCGTCGCCGAAAGCGGTATCCAAGAAGGTTTGCTGACTATCTTCTGCCGCCACACCTCGGCGTCGCTTCTTATCCAAGAGAATGCGGCTTCCGCGGCAAAGCACGATCTTGAGCGCTATTTCGAACGGATTGCACCGGAGGGCGGGCCCTACGAGCATGATGACGAGGGACCGGACGACATGCCTGCGCATCTGCGTAGCGCGCTGACCGCAACGCAGCTGTCCGTGCCGGTAGCAGAGGGTCGGATGCTGCTCGGCACGTGGCAGGGCATTTTCCTGTTCGAGCACCGCCGCAACACGCCCGAGCGCGAGATCGCGCTGCATCTAGTGGGCGAATGAGCCTCCAGTCGGTCAAGGAATGGCTGGCTGCGAACGCGCCCGACCTGCTGCTGATCGAGGTCGAAGGCACCACCGCAACGGTCGATACCGCAGCGCTCGCACTTGGCGTGGAACCGGGGCGCATTGCAAAGACGCTGGCGGTGCGCGCCGGCGACCACCTGTTCCTGCTATGCACGCGTGGCGACGCGCGGCTCGATAATCGCAAGTGCAAGGACGAATTCGGGGCGCGGCCGCGGATGCTCGGCGCCGAAGAAACGCTCGAGCTCACCGGCCACCCGGTCGGCGGAGTCTGCCCGTTCGGGCTCAAGCATCCCCTCCCCGTCTACCTCGACGTCTCGCTGCAGGCATTCGATGTCGTCTATCCCGCCGGCGGATCGCTCAACACCTCGGTCGAGGTCCCGACCAAGCGGCTGTTCAACCTCGTCGCGGAGCGCTGGGTCGACCTATGTGTGCTGCGCGGCGAAGCGGTCGGGGCTTAGGTCCGCTGCCGCGACGTCCGATACCGGCCATTCGGTTCCGAGGATCAGCGAGGCGGTGATCGCCGCCATCGCCGGCGACGTCTGGAGGCCGAAGCCGCCCTGCCCTGCGAGCCAGAAGAAGCCCTCCTGATGCTGTGCGAACCCGACGGCCGGATGCTTGTCGCGCGTGAAGGTCCTGAGGCCTGCCCATTTGCTGTGGATATGGCGGACTTTGACGATCGTCCGCTCCTCCATCCGGAAAGCCGCGAGAGCGACCTCATATTCGTCGGGTTGGGCGTCGCACGGCTCGCTCGGGACCTCGTCCATCGGCGAGGCGAACAGGCGGCCGCTCTCGGGCGCGAAATAGAGCTCGTCGGGGATCGTCTTGGCGAACGGCAGCGGACCGAGATCCGTCCCGCCGGGAGCATCGAAGGTTATGATCGTGCGCCGCTTCGGCTGGAGCCCGATTGGGCGAACGCCTGCGAGCTCGGCAACTGCATCCGCCCACGAGCCACCCGCGTTGACGAGGATCGGAGCGGAAAAGCTTTCCCCGCTGTTGCTGGTCACCGCCCAATTGCCGCCGATCCGTTCGATCCTGGATACCCGCGCGCCGCTATGAAGCTCGCCGCCGCGGCTTCGCAGCTGACGCAGATTGCCCTGCAACATTGCGTGGGCATCGAGATGGATTGCGTGGCGATCGACAAGCCCGTGGACCGCGTCCTCTCTGAGCAGCGGGCACAGCGCGTGGACTCCCGCGGCATCGAGTCGATCGAGATCGGCGAACTGCCGGATCTCGATCTCAAGCACATCGAGCGCCTGCCGTTCATCCTCGCGCGCGTGGATCAGGACCGGCATCGAATGGCCGAGCGGGACATCGGTGAATTCACCCGGCGGATTCTCGATGGATCCGCGACTTGCGAGCGTCAGCGCACGGACCAGCCGGTCGCCGAGGAAATAATGGAGCATCGTCGCGCTCCGGCCCGACGAGTGATAGCCGACCTGCTCCTCGGCCTCGAGAACGATGACTCGTGCTTGCGAGGAGAGCGCGGCCGCGGCGGAGAGGCCGGCAATGCCGCCGCCGACGACCAGGATGTCGGCGGTGTTCACGAAATCAGGCGGCGGTGAGCCGCTCGTTCACGACCTTGCCGTCTTGTGTGAGGCGGATCGCCTTCACAATCTCGTCGTCCTCCGAGAGCACCGGCCTCCCCTGTTCCTTGTCCCAGAATGCCGACAGGAAGTTGTAGAGGTTGCGGGCGAACAGCGCCGACGCATCTGCCGCGAGGCTACGGGCGAGGTTCGACGCGCCGATGATGGTGACGCCATGTTTCTCGACGCGCTGGCCGCTGACCGTTCCTTCGACATTGCCGCCAGCTTCCGCGGCTAGATCAACGATGACGCTGCCCGGCCGCATCGACGCGATCTGCGCATCGCTGATAAGCCGCGGCGCCGGCCGGCCCGGGATCAGAGCGGTGGTGATGACGATGTCCTGCTTGGCGATGTGCGACGAGACCAGCTCCGCCTGCGCCTTCTGATATTCCGGCGACATCTCAGTCGCGTAGCCGCCGCTGCCCTCGCCTTCGATTCCGGCGACATTCTCGACGAAGATCGGCTTCGCGCCGAGCGACATGATCTGCTCCTTGGTCGCCGATCGGACATCGGTCGCGCTGACCTGCGCGCCAAGACGCTTGGCGGTCGCGATCGCCTGCAGTCCCGCGACCCCGACTCCCATGACGAAAACCTTGGCAGGGCTGACCGTCCCGGCGGCCGTCATCATCATCGGGAAGGCGCGGCCGTAGGTAGCAGCGCCGTCGACCACGGCCTTGTAGCCGGCGAGGTTCGACTGAGAGGACAAGATGTCCATCGATTGAGCGCGCGTGATCCGCGGCATCCATTCCATCGCCAGGGCTTCGAGACCCGCTCCCGCATAAGCATCGATCGTCTCGCGGCGGCGAAGCGGGTCGAGGCCACCGATCAGCAGAGCGCGCTTGTCCGCGCCCTTGAGCGACTCCGGATCGGGTCCGTTGATCGAAAGAATGATTCCGGCGCTCTTGAGCACGTCCGCGCGACTGCCGAGCTTCGCGCCGGCTGCCTCGAAGTCCGCGTCCGAAATCGACGCGCCATCGCCCGCACCGCGCTCGACCGCGACATCGGCTCCGAGCGCGATGAACTTCTTCACGGTCTCGGGAATGGCGGCGCAACGCGTTTCGCCATCTCCCTCCTTCAGGACCGCGATCTTCATCAGCTCAGGGCCTTACCAATAGGCCTTGATGAGCATCAGCCAGACGAGGCCGACGATCAGGCACACCAGCGCGCCCCACTTCAGCAATCGCGTGAAGTTCGCATAATCGGCAACGTGATGGGCGACGTCCTGCGTCGGCGGGCTGGTCAGGATCGGCTCTTCCTCGGCCATGATTGTTCCTTCAATTCAAGATTTCGTGAGGCGTCCATAACAAGGCACATGCCGGTTCCCAAGCCCCGGCGGCACAAGTCTTAAGCTCACCTTTACCCCTTCCGGAATAATGTCCCGCGCGAAGGGCTGGACATGCGCGAAGAACCGACTCGTTCCCTGTTGCTTTTGGACTCAAATCCCGAGGAGCGCCGGCTGATCTCGGCGATCGCGGGACGTGCCGGATGGAGCGTCGTCGGCGCCGCCGACGAGGAGATGGCTCTGGCGCTTCTGCAGGGCCCGCATGGCCGCGAAGTGCTTGCAGCGCTGCTCGGAAGCTGGGAGCCAGACAAGAGCCCACAGCTCATAGAGGCGCTTCGTGACGGGCGTCCCAACCTCCCGGTCATCGTCCTTTCGCATGGAGATACCGTGTCGGTCGCGGTCGAGGCAATGCGCGCCGGAGCTTCCGATTTCCTGGTTCGTCCGGTGGCGGCCGAACGGCTGCTCGAAGCGCTGGCCGCGAATGCCGACCGCCGTCGGGCCGCGGGCGAGCTTGCACCGGTCTCAGAGAAGCTTGCGCCTGCGTTACCGCTCGAGCAATTGGTGGGCGCCGCTCCCGAATTCCGTGCTGCTCTCGCCGTCGCCGCCAAGTCGGCTCGCAATCGCTTGCCGGTGTTGATCATCGGCGAGCCCGGCACCGGCAAGGAGACGGTCGCCCGAGCAATCCACGGCGCCAGCCTTCGCGCCAAGGGGCCTCTGCTCTCGCTCGACTGCAAGGCAGTGCCAGCCAACATCATCGACAGCGAGCTGTTCGGCCATGAGAAGGGAGCATTCCCTGGCGCCTTCGCAGCGAAAACCGGCAAGCTCGTCCAGGCCGACGGTGGAACGCTCGTCCTCGACGAGATCGGCCTTCTTCCCGAACAGACCCAGGAAGTGCTCGACCGCGTCCTTGCCACGGGGGAAGTCCGCCCCGTCGGGCTCAACGGCAGCTATTCGGTCGACGTCCGCGTGATCGCAACCAACTGTCGCCCGCTTCCCGAGGACTTCAATGCCGGTCTGGCCGAGCGCATCGGTGCGACCACGGTCACCCTGCCTTCGCTCCGGGACCGCAGCGGCGACATCCCGATGCTGTCCAGGCACCTGCTGCAGCGGCTTGCCGAGCAGACCGGCCTCAAGGAACTGTCGATCGGGAACGACGCGCTCGCGATCCTGATGCGCTACGGCTGGCCGGGCAACGTTCGCCAGCTCGCCGGCGTCTTGTTCCGCGCCGCGCTGCAGTGCGATACCGGTTCGCTGACAGCCGAGCATTTCCCGCACATCGCCATCCAGTCGCGCTACACGGGCCGGCGGACCGACTTCTCACCGAGCGTCAGCGCCGAGCGGAGCGAAGAGATGCTGACCAGCGCTCCGGGTGTGACTCTCTACAGCAGCGACGGCCATTTGCGCCCGCTGGAAGACATTGAGGCGGACCTGATCCGGCTCGCGATCGGCCACTATCGCGGCCGTATGACTGAGGTCGCTAGGCGGCTCGGGATCGGCCGGTCAACGCTCTACCGCAAGCTCGGTGAGCTGGGAATCGACACCGCCGCCTAAGCTGGAGCTGTCGCTCTCGCCGCTGTAATGCACGCGGATGCGATTTAGCGGAAAGACCGCACTCATCACCGGCGCGGGGTCGGGAATCGGGCGGGCGACCACGGAACTGCTTGGTCGGGAGGGCGCCGAGCGCCTGTTCCTGGTCGACTTGAACGAAGCGTCCATTGATGGACTGAAGATCGCCTGTCCGACGCAACGCTTCGGCGCAGATGTCTCTGAAGAAGCCTTCTGGGGTTCGGCCGACCTCGGCAAAATCGATCACGCCGTGGTCAATGCGGGGATTGCCGCAACCGGCCCGATCGAGGAATTTTCGTTCGAGGACTGGCGTCGAGTCATGTCGGTCAATCTCGACGGTGCGTTCCTGACGCTCCGAGCCGCACTGCGGGCAATGCGCGATGGCGGTTCGATTGTGCTCGTTGCCTCGGCTGCTGGCATCAAGGCGGAGCCCGCAATCGCCGCCTATGCGGCGTCGAAAGCGGCAGTCATCCAGCTCGGCCGGGTGGCAGCGAAGGAGGTCGCGGCCCGAAATATCCGCGTGAACGCCATCGCGCCCGGCGGCGTCGAGACTGCGATCTGGGACCAGGCGCCAATGTTCGCCGATCGCGCCAGGCAGATCGGCCACGACGCTGCGTTCGCGGAAATGGCGGCGATCGCGACCCCGCTGAAGCGCTTCGCCAAGCCGGAGGAAATCGCAGAGCAGATCGCATTCCTGCTGTCGGACGCGTCCAAAAACGTCACCGGCAACGTCTTCGTGACCGACGGCGGCTACACGCTTTAGGGACGCGGCGTCAGCGCCTGGTCGCGCATCCCGCGCCAGACGCGCAGCGCCTGCACCGTCTCGAACACGTCGTGGACCCGAATGATTTGAACCCCCTGCTCCACGGCCTTCATTGCGAACGCAATGCTTCCGCCGAGCCTCTTGTCCACCGCCGCTTCCCCTGAGAGCGCTCCGATCGTTCGCTTGCGACTGGCGCCGACGACCAGCGGGCAGCCGAGCGAGTGGAACAGTGCGAGGCCGTTCATCAGCTCGAGATTGTGGCCGACATTCTTCCCGAAGCCGAAGCCCGGATCGATAAGGATCTTGTCTCGCGCGATCCCGGCCTCGACGGCGGCTTCGATCCGCTCCTGCAGCCACAGGTAGACCTCGACGAGCACGTCGTCGTAGCGCGGATTGTCCTGCATGGTCTGGGGGTCGCCCCGATGGTGCATGAGCACGACCGGCACGCCCGCCGTCGAGACGATCTCGGCTGAGCGCGCATCGAAGATCAGCGCCGACACGTCGTTGATCATCCGCGCTCCCGCAGCGAGCGCTGCCGTCATGACGTCAGCCTTGCGCGTGTCGGCCGAGACAGCGACTCCGCCGGCAACGAGCTGGCGGACGACAGGAACGACGCGCTCGATCTCGTCACCCTCCCAGATGACGCGTGCGCCGGGCCGTGTCGATTCGCCCCCGACGTCGACGATTGCAGCACCTTGAGCAGCGAAATCCGCTCCTGCTTCGGCCGCGGCTGACGCATCGGCGAACTGGTCGCCGTCCGAGAAGCTGTCCGGCGTCGCATTCAGGATCGCCATCACCTGCGGCTGATCGAGGCGGATCGTCCGCTCGCCGAGCTGAAGCGCGGGGCGCGGCGCCGTCAGCGCCTTCCATTGCGCGGCGAGATCGTCGTCAAAGCGGTCCTCAATGCCCTCAACGGGCAGCAATTCGGTCGAGACGCGCTGGTGGGCGGCGATCCGGATCAGCTCGATCACTGCGAACCAGTTGAGGCCGCCGGCGAGCCGCGCGACCTTTCCGTCATGCCCGAACGGGGAATCGACGAAGGCTGTCGGTCGGATGAGGGTGCGGGTCATGATGTTCGTTCGTCCTGAGCGAAGTCGAAGGGCGCTGGCAATACGTTCGTTCTAAACGCCCTTCGACTGCGCAGCTTTGCGGCTCCGCTCAGGACGAACGACTACGCAAGTGATTGCAGATGCTGCTGGCGCAAGGCATCGAGCACGGTGAGCGTGCCGCCCTCTTCGACGTGCCAGAAGGTCCAGCCGTTGCACGACGGGGCGCTCTGGAGCGCGGCGCCGACCTTGTGGATGGAACCGGCGTGAGCCTCGCACGCGATCGAGCCGTCGGCTCGCACGGTCGCGGTCCAGCGGCGTTTCGCGTCGGTGAGCTTCGTGCCGGCGCCGACTAGCCCGCTTTCCACCAGCACGCCGAAGGCGACGCGCGGCTGTTCGCGCTTGTCGGGCACCGTCTGCATTGCGCTTTCGTCGAGCGGAAGGGTCGAAGCGATCCGCTCCTTCGCCACCTTCACGTATGAGGGCTCGCGCTCGATGCCGATCCAGCGGCGTCCCAAGCGCCGCGCCACCGCGCCCGTCGTGCCGGTGCCGAAGAACGGGTCGAGTATCACGTCTCCAGGCTTCGTGCAGGCGAGCAGGATCCGGTAGAGCAAAGCCTCGGGCTTCTGCGTCGGATGGGCCTTCGAGCCATTCTCGCCCTTCACGCGCTCGCCGCCCGAGCAGATCGGCAAAAGCCAGTCAGAACGCATCTGAAGATCGTCGTTCAAAGCCTTCATCGCGCGATAATTAAAAGTGTAGCGGGCTTTCTCGTCCTTGGCGCACCAGATGAGCGTCTCGTGCGCATTGGTGAAGCGCGTCCCGCGAAAGTTCGGCATCGGGTTGGCTTTGCGCCAAACGATGTCGTTCAGGATCCAGAAGTCGGCATCCTGCAGCAAGGCGCCTACGCGGTAGATATTGTGATAGCTGCCGATCACCCAGATCGTGCCATCATCCTTGAGGATCCGCCGGGCCTGCTCGAGCCAATCGCGCGTGAAGCCGTCATAGGCGGCGAGGCTCTCGAACTTGTCCCATTCGTCGTCGACCGCATCGACGCGGCTGCCCTCGGGCCGGAAAAGGTCACCGCCGAGCTGCAGGTTGTACGGCGGATCGGCGAAGATCATGTCGACGCTCTTGTCGGGAATGCGCGCCATTTCGGCGATGCAGTCGCCTTCGAGGATCGTATCGAGCGGCAGGTCGCGCTTTGCGGCTTTCGCCGGGCGAAACGACGTCGGCTGCTCCGCGATGCGGGCGATCAAATTCATGATTTACTCTGCCCCTCTCCCAAGGACGGGAAGGTGAGTCAGCCGGGACTCGCGGTCAAGCAATCAAGGGTTAACGCCCCGCTTCGGGACGCAAGCGTCAGGCGGCAGGAGGCGCCTCGACCACAATATGTTGAGTCACGGCAGTCGTAGCGGACTCAAGCTGTGGGGGGTGTGACTCGGAGGACTCGCCTCCGATAATTTCGAAGACGAGGTCCGGCTGAGCGTCCTTGTCGATGGCCGCGCGCACCTTCGGGAAGCTCCGGCGGTGGAGCGGGGTCGGCCCTAAGGCGTGGAGGGCTCTCCAATGCTCCGGCGTCCCGTAGCCGCGGTTATGCTCCCAGCCATAGCCTGGATATTCGCGCGCATGCTCCGCCATGATCCGGTCGCGCGTCACCTTGGCGATGATCGAGGCTGCAGCGATGGAGCGGCACTTGGCATCGCCGTCGACGATCGCCTTCGACGGGCGCTGCCACTTCGGGCAGGCGTTGCCGTCGACCAGCACCCAGGCGGGCTCGAGGCCGAGCGCTTCGACGGCCCGAGTCATCGCCAGCATGCGCGCCCAGTAAATGTTGATCTGGTCGATCTCCTCGACCGACGCGATGCCGACGCCCCAGGCGCTGACCTTCACCAGCTTGGCGTAAATCGACTCTCGCTTCTCGATAGGAAGGTTCTTGCTGTCGTCAATCCCGCGCGGGAATTTCTCCCGGTCGAGGATGCAGGCTGCGGCGACCACGGGGCCTGCAAGCGGCGCGCATCCGGCCTCATCGACTCCGGCGAGCGGCTGCGGGAAGTCGAGCTCGAGCTTGAAGGAACAGCGGCGGGGCATTGAGTCGCGACGCTAACCGAATCCCTCTTCGTCATTCCAGCGAAAGCTGGAATCCACCTTTTCTTTCCTGTGGATTGACCGGATCCGGGCTCAAGGTCGGGATGACGGATCCGGCACTCGCCAGGGTGGGAAGCGGCGGCTTTCACCCGCATGATAGAAGAAGATGATGTTTCCGTCGGGATCGCGAAGCCGCGCCTCTCGCCACATCCAGGGCTGGTTGCGGGGGCCATGCTCGAAATTGATCCCGCTT
>JAICSX010000100.1 GCA_025936675.1 Sphingomonas sp. | reverse complement strand
GCCGACGAGAGGCAGTTCAACCAATTCGATCTGGCATCCGTCTACGGAAAGGCTGAACACGCGCACGCGAAAGGTCCGGCCGCCGCTTCGCCTCAGTCCTGCCTCGCCAACGAATGCGGCACGATCGCCGTCCTCTTCATTCTCCATCGCTCGACTCCCTTGCAGAAGAGGTCAGATACGAATGAGGCTGGGATGGTGCGCGCAGTGCAATGAACCTGGCCTTTCCGCCGATCTCAAAAGAATCAGCGGCGTGCGAAAGTGTCGCTCGCGAATTCGTCAGCCGGCTAAACCGCACAATGCAATTGCTGCTTTGTGGAGCGCGCGCGCGGAAGAAGGTCCCTGGTGCTGAGCGGAGCTACAAATTGAGCTGACGTAAGCTGAGAACGAAGGGGACTTGATTCCGTCCGGTCCTGCAGCGATTAAGGCGCTACGCCTATGCCGAGGGCGAACGGGAGCGATCAAGATGGACTCCTTAGAGGTACAGCCTCGGCCTGGCACTCGCATATCGCGTGGAAGCTGGCTCCTCACGGAGCTTCAGCGCGTACGCTCGCTCCTCTCCATCCACTGGTCGGGTCCCGTGCGCACAGGAGGCATGTTGCGAGCGCTGCAATTCTCGGTTGATTGCAACATTGGAGCGGCGGTTAGACGTGAGACGGGCATCTGCTCCAGCCTTCTTCCAGTCCAAAGCGCGCTTGGGAGAGCGGCATGACAGGCGCATCTGCCGACTGGCCGTCCTCCGATCCTGAGGCGGAAGATCTGCGCCTCACTATTGACCGGGCCGAATTCATGCGGGTGGCGCGCACAATCATCGACGCTCGCCACGAGCGACTGAATTTGCTTCCTGCGGAGATGTTCGGTGAACCCGCTTGGGACATGCTCCTTGAACTATATGCGCGCGGAGAGGGGAGCCGCGCGAGCGTGGCCGAGCTCGTTCAGGTGAGCGATGCGCCGCCGAGCACTGCACTTCGGTGGATAGATTTCCTCGAAAAGGAGCGGCTTATCGCTAAAGAGGTCGAGCGCACCTCGCAGCCGCGGCTCCTTACGAGCAAGGCGAGACGCGCTCTCGATTCTCTTTTCTGCAAGCTACTGAGCTCGAGGACCCAGTGAAAAATGGCGGCTCGCAAACAGCAGCGGCCACCGATGGGCGCTCGCTTCGAGGTTGCTCGAGCACCGCGCCCAAAATGCAGGTACTCAGACGGGGAAGTCGCCAAGAAGGATTTACGCTCGCGATCGTCCCTCGGGAGGCATAACGGCGGTTGAATGGATCTTACTCGCCGGAACTTCATCGCGTCGGGAGCGGCGGCAATGGCGCCCACCTCGATCGCGGCGCAGCAGAGCTACTTGCGGCCAGAAGATTTCGGCGCTCGAGGGAACGGATCGGCAAATGACACGTCGGCATTCCGGCGCCTCTCGGCCGAGCTGAACCGGAGGGGCGGCGGTACAATCATGCTGCGACGCGGCCGCACCTATGTGGTCGGCGAGCAATCGTTCGGCTCGCAAGGTTGGAGTCCGTCGCCGATCATTGAGCTGACGAAGCTCACGGCACCCTTGGTCATTATCGGCAATGGTGCGCGGCTTGTTGCTCAGCCAGGGCTGCGGTTCGGTACCTTCGACCCTGGAACGGGGAAGCCGATCCATCATCGACTGCCCTATTTCGGCCATTCGGATCTTGCCGCTGCCTATCAGGGAATGATCGTCGTTCGCAATTGTGTTGGGAGCGTCGAAATCCGCGAGCTCGAGCTCGACGGCAACCTGGCGGAGCTTTGGATCGGCGGCGAGTTCGGGGACACGGGATGGCAAATCCCCGGGACGGGACTGCTGTTGGTCGGCAATCTGGGGGCCGAGATCGTCGATAATGTTCACACGCATGATCACCCGCAGGATGGAGCGATGTTCATCGGCGATCCGCACCGTACCGGCAGGACGAGCGCGAATCGCCTCGTCAGCCGCCGCAATGGGCGCCAGGGCTTAAGCATCACCGGCGGCAAGGGCTTTGATCTGGTCGACTGCGAATTCAGTCACAGCGCCCGTTCGGCAGTGCATAGCGCACCGGCTGCCGGCGTCGACGTGGAGGCGGAGGATCAACCGATAAGGGACGTCAGCTTCGCGCGCTGCCGGTTCGTCGACAATGGCGCATGCGGGTTCGTGGCCGATAGCGGCGACACCCGCGATGTGCGTTTCGCCGACTGCCATTTCATCGGCACCACCAGCTGGTCCGCCTGGCCGAACAAGCCCGAGTGCCGATTTACCGGATGCACGTTCGTCGGTTCCGTCGTTCACGCCTTTGCTGACCCGAGTCCCAGCCGCGCCGCCAAATTCGTCGCCTGCACCTTCACCGACGATCCGAAGCTCTCCCCGACCGGCAAGGTCTATCTCGGCGGCGGACCGATCGTGAACCTTGCGGTGAGCGACAATGTATTGTTCGATCGATGCAAATTCCGTCTGGTCGGATCGGGGCAGCTCCCGTGGAGCTGGAAGGCGACCTATCGCGACTGCGTCATGAGCCAGAGATCGGACAAAACAGCGGACCCCAAAGGACGCTATCTCGGCCGAACGACGATCGCCGGCCCGGTCGATCTTTACGGATCGATGATCGAGGGTACCGTGCTCCTCAACGGCAAGCAGGTTCGGCACGGCGCACTTGGTGTTCCGCCGTGGTGATTTCCTGCATCGCGACCCGCGACACCTCGCATGGAAACTGCCGCTCGGGCGGTCGCAAGTGCCGCTGGTCGTTGGACTTTCATGCACGGAAGCCTATTGGCAGACCGAGTCGCTGCGGCCTCGGACTCACAAGAGAAGATATGTCTGGTAAACGCGTTTCCCGCTATTTTCCGCTTGTCGCGCTGGCGGTCGGTACCTTCATGATTGCAGGATGCGCGGATACGCGTGGAGGGACGATCCCGTACGACCGGCCACTTGGAGTCCCCGATGCGCCCAAGATTCAGGCGCTGAGCGCCGATTACAGGATCGCTCCGCTCGACAAGCTCAGCATCAAGGTATTCAAGGCGGAGGACATCTCGGGCGATTACGATGTCGATCTTGCCGGCCATATCTCCCTCCCCCTGGTGGGCGAGGTGGAAGCCGCCAATCTCACGACAGCCGAACTCGACGACAAGCTGACCCAGCTGCTCGGGCAGAAATATTTCGAGCATCCCGATGTCAGCGTTGCGATCAAGGAATCGACCGCTC
>JAICSX010000031.1 GCA_025936675.1 Sphingomonas sp. | reverse complement strand
TCCAACCCAAACGATCGGGCGGATTCCGAACAGTCCGCGTCCCGCAATGTCGCTGAGCCGGGGGCGGTGGTCGGCGCTGAAGGTTGCGCGAATGTCCTCTAGCTTGGCGCGCGCCACGTCGGCGCCGAACAGGCTCGTGAGCACGCTCGTGGCTTTGTCCTGCTGCCCCTTCGAGACGAGGTAGCGCGGGCTCTCGGGGATCAGGAATAGCGCGACGAGGAAGATCGCCGCGGGGATCGCCTGCATCAGGAACATCCACCGCCAGGCTTCGATTCCGCCCCAGAAGCGAGCGGTTGAAAGACCCGCCGTCTTCGCAAGAAAATAGTTCACCACGAACGCGGCTGTCAGTCCCGTGATGATCATGATTTGCTGAACAGTGGTCAGGCGCCCGCGGATGTTCGCAGGTGCGACCTCGGAGATATAGGCGGGCGACAGCACGCTGGCCGCGCCCACCGCCATGCCGCCGCAGATGCGCGCGATGACGAAAATCAGTTGGGACGAGGCCGCGCCCTGGACCAGCGCTCCGGCAAGGAACAAGGCAGCAGCAAGCATCATCGTGTTCCGGCGGCCGATCATGTCGGCAAGCCTCCCGGCGAAGAATGCACCAATGAAGCATCCGATCAGCAATGACGCGACGGTGAAGCCAAGGCCGTTGGTAGGCGACCAGCTGCCCTTCACCAGCCCGAAGGCCTGGCTGAGGCCGTCCTGCGTGCCGTTTACCGCGCCGCTATCATAACCGAACAGGAAACCGCCGATCGTGGCGACTGCGACGATCGCGCTGATGAACCCCATGTTCGCGCGCTGCGAACTTGCCTCCATTGCCTCTCCCCTTCCGAGCACTGCTTTCCTCGGAATGTTAGCGTTAACGCTTGTCCGGGGAAGAGCAATGCCAAAGTCTTTAAACGCGCCGCAGCGCCATTCGCCTCCGGTTTCTCAACGAGGCGGCGGTGCGGCGGATTCGCGGATAACGAGCTCGTGGTCGAGGATCGCCTCCTGCGACGTTCCGGTGCGGCCGCGACGGCGGATCTTCAGCTCGCCGAGCAATAATTCGAGCGCCTTTGCGGCCATTGCGGAAACCGGCTGCCGGATGGTCGTCAGCTCGGGCCAGACCGTCGTCGCGGGTGCCGTATCGTCGAAGCCGACGACGCTGAGGTCCCGCGGTACGTCGAGGCCCTTGCGATGAGCAACGCTGACCACGGCCGCGGCCATGTCATCGTTGCTGGCGAAGATCGCCGTCGGTGGGTTTGGCTTTGCGAGCAGCCTTTCGCCCGCTTCGAGCCCGGAGCGGAAGGTAAAATAGCCCTGCTCAATGAAGACGTCGGATTCATTCAGGCCCGCCTCCGCGACGGCCGCCCGAAAGCCACGCTCGCGCTCCGTGCTCGCGATGTGCTCCGGATGCCCCATCACAAGTCCGATCCGACGATGGCCAAGGTTTATCAGATATTCGGTCATCTGCTTGGCCGCGGCGAAATCGTCGATCCGCACATTGAGCGCGTTGGGATAGAGCTGGCCCATCGCGACCGTCACGACCGGAGTGTTGGCGAGCGCGAGCTCGGTGAGGATCGGCACCGACTCCGACAGAGGCGGCGGAAGAATCACACCTTCCGCTTCCGCTCGGGCGAAGCGGCGCCCGACCTCCGCCTGCTCGGCTTCGTCCTCGGACTCGCAGGCTTCGATCACGAGGTGGCAACCGGCTTCTCGCGCCGCTTCCAGCGCACCGACAAGGAACTGGCTGAGATAGGCGGCGCTGGGGTTCGAGTAGAGGAGGCCGATGTGGGTCGCATCGCCGGCAGCGAGGCTTCGGGCGGCCGTATTGGGCGAATAGTTCATCCGCTCGATCGTCTCGAGCACATTCTGGCGCGTCTCTTCGCGGACGTTGCGTTCCTTGTTGATCACGCGCGAGACGGTCATCGCGGAGACGCCCGCGGCGCGCGCGACGTCTTCGATGGTGACGCTTCCGCGGCCGCGCCGGCTGATTTTGTTCATCGCGTTTCCCGCATGCGAAGCGTCTATCACTCGCGGGAAGCATTGCAACGGCGGTAGCTAGGCTTATGGTAGCGCTATCATCTGTGACTGGGGAGTAGGGATGAGATCGAAACCGCGCGCCTTCGCCGCGATTCTTTGTGCCGTGCTGCTGTCCGCATCACCGTCTGCGGCGCAAGCGCCTTCCACGGCGGTTCCGCTGTACAAGGATGCGTCACAGCCAGTCGACCGCCGCGTGAACGATCTCCTCGCGCGCATGAGCCTCGACGAGAAGGTCGCGCAGCTTGAAACCGTGTGGGAGAGCAAGGCCAAGCTCCAGACACCGACCGGCGATTTCTCGCCGGACCTCGCCTCGCGCAACTTCCCGAACGGCATTGGCGGCTTCGCGCGCCCGTCTGACTATCGCGGAGTGACGCAGTCGAACGGAGCCGCCGGCGCTTCGGGGCGTGCAGTCAATCGCGATGCTCGGCAAACAGCGGAATTTATCAATGCCGCGCAGCATTGGGCAGTCGAGCACACGCGGCTGGGAATCCCTATCTTGATGCACGAGGAATCGCTTCACGGCTATGTCGCTCGCGGAGCGACCAGCTTCCCGCAGGCGATCGCCCTGGCGAGCACTTGGAACCCGGACTTGGTCACCCGGGTCTTCTCGGTGGCTGCGCGCGAGGCTCGCGCCCGCGGCGCGACGCTCGTCCTAGCGCCGGTGGTCGACGTTGCACGCGACCCGCGCTGGGGTCGCATTGAGGAGACCTATGGCGAAGACCCGTATCTCGTCACTCAGATGGGGCTTGCGGCGATCCGCGGTTTCCAGGGCCCGGCGCTGCCGCTTCCGCCGGACAAGGTCTTCGTCACGCTGAAGCATTTCACCGGTCACGGCTGGCCGGAGAACGGGACGAACGTCGGCCCGGCGCATCTCGGCGAGCGCGAGCTTCGCGAAGTGTTCTTTCCGCCGTTCGAAGCAGCGGTGAAGACCTTCCCGATCCAGTCGGTGATGGCCTCGTACAATGAGATCGATGGAATCCCGAGCCACGCGAACAACTGGCTGCTGAACGACGTGCTTCGCCGCGAGTGGGGGTACGAGGGCGCGGTCGTCAGCGACTATTACGGCATCCGCGAGCTCGTCACCCGCCATCACCTCTACAGCGATGTGAAGGACGCGGCCGACCGGACGATCCACTCAGGCGTCGATGTCGAGACTCCCGATCCCGAAGGCTATGTGCACTTGCCGGAGCTGGTGCGCGAGGGGCGCGTTCCGATGGCGCTGATCGATCAGGCCGTGCGTCGGGTCCTCAAATTGAAGTTCGAAGCAGGCCTGTTCGAGCACCCCTACCCCGACGTTGCGACGGCGCAGGCCAAGACCGCGACGCCGGATGCAATCGCGCTCGCGCGCGAAGCGGCGGACAAGGCGATCATCTTGCTCAAGAACGACCACGGCTTGCTGCCGCTAGATCCGTCCAAGATCCACCGCATGGCAGTGCTCGGCACGCATGCGAACGACACGCCAATCGGCGGCTACAGCGACGTCCCGGGTCATGTCGTGAGCGTGCTCGAAGCGATGAAGGAAGCCAGCAAGGGTCGCTTCGCGGTCGACTATTCGGAAGGCGTGCGCCTGACGCAGACTCGCTGCTGGTCCTGCGATGAGGTCAAGCTCGTGGATCCGGCCGTGAACCGCAAACTCATTGCCGCCGCCGTGCAGACCGCCAAGAAGGCCGACATGATCGTCATGGTCCTCGGCGGCAACGAGCAGACCAGTCGCGAAGGCTGGGCCGACACCCACCTCGGCGACCGCGCGTCGCTCGACCTCGTAGGACAGCAGGAGGACCTCGCCCGCGCGATATTCGCGTTGCACAAGCCAACGGTCGTGATTCTGCTCAACGGCCGGCCACTGTCGGTCAATTACCTCGCGCAGAGTGCGCCGGCGCTGCTCGAGGGCTGGTACCTCGGGCAGGAAACCGGTCACGCGGTCTCCGACGTCCTGTTCGGCAAGGTGAACCCGGGCGGCAAGCTGCCCGTGTCCATCGCGCGCTCCGTCGGGCAGCTTCCGGTCTTCTACGACCACAAGCCGACCAGCCGCCGCGGCTATCTGTTCGACACGACCGCGCCGCTCTATCCCTTCGGATACGGCCTCAGCTACACGAGCTTCGACGTCTCCGCCCCGCGGGTGCTGACGCCAACGATCGCGTCGAGCCAGCCGGCGCGCATCGCCGTCGATGTTGCAAACACCGGCAAGCGTGCCGGAGACGAGGTCGTGCAACTCTATGTCCGCGACGACGAAGCTTCGGTCACTCGTCCGGTCATCGAGCTAAGGCGCTTCCAGCGCGTGACGCTGCAGCCGGGTGAGCGCAAGACGCTGACCTTCGACCTCACGCCGGACGATCTCGCGCTATGGAATCCGGAAATGCTGAAGGTCGTGGAACCTGGCACCTTCACGATTTCGGCTGGGCCGGACAGCGTCGACCTCAAGAGCGCCAAGCTGACGGTGACCGGTGCCGTCGCCGTGCTTGCGCGAACGGCGAAGGCGTCCAGCGGAGAATAAGCGTCAGCTCTTCGGCTGGCAGATGGCGTCGAGCTTCGCCGTAAGGTCGGTCGCCTGCGGCAGCTTGATGCCCTTCTGCTGCGCGACCTTCCAGTCGGGTAGGCGACCCGGCAGCGATAAATCGACGTCCGCGCGATAGACCGGGTCGCTCTCTGCCCGCTGAATCGTCACAAAGCGGAAGCCGGCCTTGCGATAGAGAGTGATGACCTGCGGCATCATATGCGCGCTCATCGCGCTGATATGCATGAGGAGCACGTAGGGTATGTCGCGCCCGTAGAGAGAATGCGCCGTGGCACGAGCGACGGAAATGCTTTCCTTCGCCGCGTCCATGTACATGTGCTCGAGCTCGGAAACGCCTGCCTGGTCCCCTGCCCCGTTGCAGCGCGCCCACGCGCCCGTGAACGCCCAGTCGGAGAAGCTCGTCGTCACGTCGGCGACACGATAGCCATGCTTCGCAAGCACCTGCCGAGCGGCGGTCCGCTGCGCCTCATCCTTGCCCTCATCGAGGAAGGGGTAGCGAAACCAACGCCAGTCGGAACCGTCGCCGAGGCGCGAGAGCAACGGGTCGCCCTTCATCAGTTCGCCCTCGAACTGCGGGATGGTGATCTCGCTGAGGTGCGGATGCGTCCAGGTATGATTGCCAAGGAGCAATCCCGCCGCGCGCCACTTGGGCAGCACCTGCAGCGTCTCCGGGTGTTGCTCCGTACCGACACCGTTCACGAAGCCGATGACTGGAACGCCGCCCGCCTTTAGCGCCGCGATCATCTGCTCGTTAACTTCGGTGGGGGTGACTCCGGGCGCATAGGGCGCGTGGACCGGCAAATCGTCGATCGTGATCGCGATCTCCGGTCGCGGATCATTGGCCGGAACACTGGCGCAAGACGTCAGAAGCAACGCAACACCAGCGACACCCCGCGTCATTCGACGTCCTTGATCCTCGACGACGTCCAGATGTCGATGCCCGCATCGGTCGCGAAGTGATCGATCGTTGTCAGTTCCTCGGCGCTGAAGTGAAGGTTGCGAACCGCCGTGAGTGAATCTTCGAGTTGCTCGACCGTGCGCGCACCGATCAGCGCAGACGTGACGCGTGAATCGCGGAGGACCCAGGAGATCGCCATTTGCGCGAGCGTCTGGCCGCGCTGCTGCGCCAGATCGTTTAGCGCTCGCAGATGGGCCAGGTTCTGCTCGGTCAGCGCATCCGTCGGAAAATATTTGCCACGTACCGCCCGCGCGTCCTGCGGAATCCCGCCGAGATATTTGTTCGTGAGCATTCCCTGCGCGAGCGGCGAGAAAGCGATGCAGCCGACGCCGAGCTCTTCCAGCGTGTCGAGCAGGCCGCCCTCGATCCAGCGGTTGAGCAACGAGTAGCTCGGCTGGTGGATGAGCAAAGGCACGCCCTCGCCTTTCAGAATCTCGTACGCCTTGCGCGTCAGTTCGGGCGAGTAAGACGAAATTCCGACATAGAGCGCCTTGCCCTGCCGGTGCGCATGGGCGAGGGCGCCCATCGTCTCCTCAAGTGGCGTCGACGCATCGACCCGGTGCGAATAGAAAATATCGACATAATCGAGGCCCATCCGCCTGAGGCTGTGGTCGAGGCTGGCGAGCAGATATTTGCGCGAGCCGCCATCGCCGTATGGTCCCGGCCACATGTCGTAACCGGCCTTGGTCGAGATGATCAGCTCATCGCGAAAGGGCCGGAAATCCTGCGCCATCCAGCGTCCGAAATTCTCCTCGGCCGAGCCATACGGCGGCCCGTAATTGTTCGCGAGATCAAAGTGGGTGACACCGAGGTCAAAGGCGCGGCGGAGGATTGCGCGACCAGTCTCGAAAACGTCGACGCCGCCGAAATTCTGCCACAGCCCGAAGGAGATTGCCGGAAGATCAAGTCCGCTCCGGCCGCAGCGGCGGTACGGCATTCGGCCGTCGTACCGCTGGGCATCGGGCTTGAACTGATCGACCACCATCATCAGCGGTTGGACACCGCCGTGAACTTGCCCACGCGGCACTGCGGAAAGGCGCCCGTACCCGTCGCCTTTGCCTCAGTCGGGTCATAGATCTTGATATGGTCGTTTTCGCAGAGCTGCGTGCCCTGGCTTTCCGTCTGTACGATCGAATTTGCGTCAGCGCGTGCCGCGCTCGGGCAGCCCCCGACCAGGTCCGTACGATAACTGGTCGTGCCCGCCATCTCGAACAGCACCGACGCCGGCGGCAGTATGCGACGCGACGTGACGAGCTTCAGGTCGATGCAGCTGACCTGCCCGCCCAGCGCTACCGCGGGCGGAGGTGGTGCCGGCTGCGCCGTGCAAGCCGCTAATCCCAATGACAGCAGAATTGTCTTCGATTCCATGTCGACCTCCATCAGCTGATGTGGCGCGATGACGCTGATCGGAACGCATCGGCCATCGCTTGGTGCAACAGCTTGGGTCGGAAGTTTACATCATAGGGTGTGCCGCGCTTCATCGTCTTGTCGGCGCGCGGATCGAAATTATCGAGCCAGCTGTAGCGGTCGACCATGCCCCAAGCGAGCAGGTCGCCGAGCTGGGGGTAGCTCAGCATCAGGTCGAGATAGGCGTGGCCATAGTCTGCGACCATGCGATCACGTGCCGCGATATTGGTCGGTGCCGCATGATCGTTCACGTCGAACTCGGTGACGATGAGCTTGTAGCCCATGCCGACGGCCTCATCGAGGAATCGCCGCCACGGCCCTTCTGACTCACGAACGATCTCAGCCACAGATGCGTCCTTCAGCAATCGGATGTGCGACTGGACGCCGAGTGCATCGACCGGCGTTCCGCGCTTCTTGAAGCCTTCGAGCAGCTTCAAGACGCCCTTAATATGTATCTCATCGACCGGGTTGCGCTCCCAGCTCATATAATCGTTGTAGACCAGCAGCGCGTGCGGGGCCTCGTCGCGCGCCGTGTGGAACATCAGGTCGAGGAAATGCTCGCCGCCAAGCGCACGCGTGACGTTCGTGTCGCGGATCTGCCCGGTTTCCGGCTGCACTGCCTCGTTCACAACGTCATAGGAATAAACCCGCGTCCCATAGCGGCGGCAGACGGTGCGCACATGATCGGCGAGCAGCTGTTCAGCCTCGGCGGGCGAACGGAACTGCGTCTCGGCAAGCCACTTCGGATACCATTTAGTCGGCGTCCAGAAGAGCGTGTGGCCGCGGAGCGCAAATCCATGCTTTTCGGCGTAGTCAGCGATTGCGTCGAAGGCGCGGAAGTCGAAGCTCTCGCGAGATCGCCGAACCCATTGCCACTTGAGCTGGTTTTCGGGCACGAGCAGCTTGCATTCACGTTCGAGGATCGCCGCGTAGCGGGGATTGGTGAAGCTTCCGGTGTCGGAACCTGGCGGCGCCCACGCCACCGCCGAGCCAAATCGTCGGCCGCTCAGGTTCGCGAGCTTGTTCAGCGAAGGCGGCGACGGTCGCCCGAAAGATGGAACGGAGCCTGCCGCAAGCAGTGCACCCGCACCGGCCAAGCTTTGGCGTCGAGTTAGCCGCAATTGTCTCTCCTCTTACGATGATAGCGCTAACAGGCTAGCGTGGGCGCGACAATGAGCGATTCACCGCGCCTGTTGAGGACAGCCGGTACAGCACTGGCGCTGCTGGCTTCGTCGGCCGCAGTCAGAGCCGACGACGGCTATGCCCTGTGGCTTCGTTACGATCCCTTGCCCGCGGCAGCGGCGGCACGCGAGTGCCCACAGCTCCAGCGCGTCGTAGCATACGGCCACGATCCGCGCGTCATAACTGCCACGCACGAACTCGATCGCGCGATTGCCGGTTTGCTTCACACCGCGCCCCATGGGCGGATCGACCGAAGGCGCGGCGAAGTCGTGCTCGGAACCGCCGACGACCTGAAGAAGGCTGGCGTCAGCGGGATAAGCACCACTGGCTTGGGACCCGAAGGTTACCTCATCCGCAGTATCAGTGCGCCGGGCGGCCGGACCCTCGTCGTTACGGGCAACAGCGGCGCAGGCGTGCTCTACGGCACCTTCGCGCTCATCAGGGAGATGCAGTTCGGGCACCGGCTCGACAATCTCAATCTCCGCTCGACCCCTGCTTATCCGCTGCGGATGCTCGACCACTGGGACAATCTCGATCGAACCGTGGAGCGTGGCTACGCCGGCCCCTCGATTTGGGATTGGGCGTCGCTCCCAAAAGTTAGCGAGCGCTACGTCGATTACGCGCGCGCCGATGCTTCGATCGGGATCAACGGCGTCGTGCTCAACAGCGTCAATGCCGACCCGAGAATCCTCACATCGGAATATCTGGCAAAGGTCGCCGCGGTTGCCGATGTGCTCCGGCCCTACGCAATCCGGGTCTATCTTTCGGCCAGGTTCAGCAGTCCCGTCGATGTCGGTCATCTCAAGTCGGCCGATCCGTTCGATCCGCAGGTGCGATCCTGGTGGAGCGACAAGACCGACGAGATCTATCGGCTGATTCCCGATTTTGGCGGATTCCTCGTGAAGGCGAACAGCGAAGGCGAGCCTGGCCCATGGGACTATCATCGGACGCAAGCGGACGGTGCCAACGTCATCGCCGCCGCCCTCGCGCCGCATGGCGGCACCGTACTCTGGCGTGCGTTCGTCTATGCCGCGACCAAGGAAGATCGCGCCAAGCAAGCTTATGACGAGTTCAAGCCGCTCGACGGGAAGTTCCGGAGTAATGTGATCGTCCAGGTGAAGAACGGGCCGATCGACTTCCAGCCGCGCGAACCCTTTTCACCGTTGTTCGGGCAGATGCGGCATTCGAAGGTCGGGCTCGAGGTGCAACTCACGCGCGAATATCTCGGCGGTACCGATGGGATCGCGTTTCTCGCGCCGATGTGGAGTGAAGTGTTGAACTCTGACACTTGCTCTCCGCGTTGCGGCACGCCGGTCAAATCGACGATCAACTTGATGGCGGGCGTGGCGAATGTCGGGGGCGATCGCGACTGGGCGGGCTCCAACTTTAACCAGGCGAACTGGTATGCGTTCGGACGCCTCGCGTGGAACCCGTCGCTGTCACCGCAGCAAATCGCCGGCGAATGGATCGGGATGACGTGGACCAGCGATTCTCGCGCCGTGAAGGCTATCACGGCGATGATGGTTCGATCCCGAGAAGCCGCAGTCGACTACATGACTCCGCTAGGTCTCGTGCATCAGTTCCAGAACGACCATCACTATGGACCTGCGCCATGGTCGTGCAGCTTCGCCCAGGCGAACTGGAATCCCTGTTACTACAACAAGGCTGATGCCCGCGGGATTGGGTTCGACAGGACGAAGACCGGAAGCAATGCAGTCGCCCAATATGCGCCCGCGGTCGCCGACACATTCGCCAGCCTTGCTACAATCCCGGACAAGAATCTTCTCTTCTTTCACCATCTGCCGTGGACGTACGAAATGCGTTCGGCACAGACGCTTTGGCACGCGCTGATCGACGACTATGATCGTGGCGTGCGCGAGGTCGAAGCGAACAGGCACGAGTGGCAGTCACTGCGGCCGTTTATAGACGCCAAGCGGTTCGACGCGGTCAGCGCCGATCTCGACCGGCAAGTCCTCGAAGCACGATGGTGGCGCGATGCGTCGATCGCTTATTGGCAAAGCCTGTCAAAGCTCCCGCTGCCACCTGGTCACTCACAGCCGGCGCATTCGCTGGCATGGTACCAAGCCGTGCATTTCGATACGATTCCGGGGTTCAAGATTCCGCGCATCGATCCGCGCACGTTATGCGCCGCTGGCAGGGAGCCCCCGTCCTGCCTTCGATGACGTCGACGACGTAAAGCACGCTCTGGTCGACAAAAAAGAAGCCCCTCCGCAGGGGAGGGGCCTCGCTTTCTTCGGCTCTTACGATCCGCGTTCCGGCGCCGGCGCCGGTGGAGGCGGCGCCGGTGGAGGCGGCGGCGCCGGACAGGTAGAAGTCACGGCGATTACCGATCCATCCGGACAGGTCTGCGTTTCCGGCGGCGGAGGCGGCGGAGCTACCGGCGGCGGTGGCGGCGGCGGTGCCGCCCTCGATCCGCCAAGCGTGCCGCGGGCGATGAACGCGAACCTGCGATCCTGCATGAAGTAGGTCCGCGGTCCCAACATTCCGCTCGAGGTGTACTCTTGCAGGGTCTTGGTCACGGTGTTCGTCAGATTCTGAGCCTGAATACCGATCTTCAAAGCGGGGCTGATGGTATAGAAAGCCGAAGCGTCCAGCCCACCGGTCGCAGCCTGCCAGATCGGGAAATAGGGCTGAATAACGTCCGCTTCAGTGAGCAGGAACTTTGAGCGCCAGTTGTACGCCACGCGGATCGAGATCGGGCCCTTTTCGTAGAATGGTTCGATGTTGATCGTGTGCTTCGACAATTGCGCGAGCGGCAAGTTGCCGGGGACACCGGCCACCGACACATTGGTCACCGCCGAACCCCCGTTCAGGAATGAGTTCGGGATGCCCTTGCTCGTAACATAAGTATAGTTCGCGCTGAGGCCGAAGCCGCTCAGGAAACCAGGCAGGAAGTCGTACGTCTGCTGATACGCGATTTCGAAGCCGCGCACCTTGCCGGTGCCGGAGTAATTCGCACCACCACGTATCGCGGTGTCGACGGTTACGCCATTACTTGTAACTTCGCGGCTGGTAAGTGCCTGGTAAATGTAGTTGTGGATGTTCTTGATGAAGGCGGCCGCGGTAAGCGATCCCACGTGACTTCCGCCGAAATACCATTCCAGCGTGGCATCGAAGTTATCCGACGTCATAGCCTTCAGGTAAGGGTTGCCGGCAGTCGAGTTCAGATTGCCGTTCTGATCGAGACTGAACGTCAGGTAATTTCGAATGTCCGCCAGCGCCGGACGCGCGAGATCCTTACTTGCCGCGAGTCTGAAGATGAGATCGGGAGTAAGAGAGAACTTCAGGTTCAGGCTCGGCAACCAATAAGTGTTCTTTGTTTTGGCCGTGTCGGGCGTCGTCAGCCCGGTAGCGAATTGTTGAAGCGCCGCGTAACCGGAAGCTCCGATCGCGCAAATTCCCGGAAGCTTGAATCCGGGCGGCGCATTGGGCGGAATTGAGCAACGGCCCAGGATCTGATTGCCGTTCGCGTCAAATTGAGGTGGATTGGGCGTCAAGAAAGGCTGGTTAACGCCAATTTGCTGTTGCGTGGGTGCGCCGATGAATCCGGACGACGACAAATTGTCGTGGACGTACCGAATGCCGATGTTGCCGGCCATGCGAACGTCGCCGAAAATCGGCGTGTCATTTCCGAAGCGGAGCATCGCATAGGCATCGGCGGTCTTCTGCCCGACGGTCTGAAGATCGGACGGCGTGAACGGCCCATCGACGGCGTTGGCTCGTCCCGCCAGCGGAGTCCATCCCGAGGCGTTGCCTCCGTGCGTCTCGACATATTGAGCAAATGCCACACCCTGAGCATAGCCGGTCGGGCTGTTTAGCGTGCCATTGTAGTACCAGGCGGGCGGCGGACCCGGCACCTCGCCTCTGAAGAAATTGTCGACGTTGTAGAGCGACGCCTGCCCACCTGGAATTCCGACCTGATCCATGAAGACCGCGGTCGTCCAGGTCTCGCTGATATCGCCCCAGTTATAGGTCGTGTATTTGATGTTCTGCTGCCGGTCGGCGTAACGCGCGCCGAACTTCAGCTCCTGCAGGAAACCGTCGTTGAGGAACTTGTAGCCGGTATCTTCCTGGAAGGCCCATTCGTGGCCACGGCTATGTTCGATATGGTCCATCGCCGACCGCCAAAACTCGTGGCGCGGGTCGGTCAAATATTGCTGGTCTGTCTGGCCGTTGAGCGTCGGAGAGTTCGCTCCTCCCCACGTATAGTTCAACGTGTTCGGCTTATGCAGGACACCGACTGGAAGATTACCGGTAAGGTCCAGTTCCTGGTCGACATAATTCGAGCCGACGATTTCGAAATCGAGCGTGTCATGCTTCGCAAAGACATATTGCCCGTCGAGATTGATGTCCCAGTGCGGCGTCGGGCTGAACTTGAAGTTGACCGACTGGTCCTGGACGATGTTCGAATCGTGGACCTGACGATTGTTGAGCGTGGTTTGCTCGCCGCCACCGGGGACGCGGTCTCCCACGATATTCGTGCCGCCGTGATAGGCGTACGGCAAGGTGATGTAGCCGCTCTGGAAGACGCCCTGGTCGTTGTAAGTGTAGTTGGTGAATCCGCCGTTCGGGCACTGCGCTATCTGGCCGCCATTTGGCTGGCAGCCCAAAGGATATGTGTCGTACTCGGCTAGATCCGATCCCGTCTCGTAAACGTGCTCCGTCCAGCTCTCGGTCGCGTGCGAGCGCAGGAACTGAGCGGTGAGCAGCGCCCGACGATCGAGACTTTGCCACTGGAACGCGCCCGCATAGCCGCGCCGAATACGATCCGTGTCCTGAGTACGGAACTGGATACCGACCGGCGCATATTGAAGCGGCGACCAGTCGGCGAAGCCGTTTGCGCCGGCTGGAGGCGTGCCAAAGCAGGGCGTGTTGACCTGCGTGGCCGGATCCGTCAGCGGAATTGACGGTGGGAATCCCTGTGTATCTCCGCTGCTGAGGGGCAACGGATTGCGACATACAGCCGCTGTACCGTTCAATCCCGGGCCGAATTGGCCGTTGCGAGTCTGGAAGTTCGAGACGGCGAGACCGTCCGAGCGGACGAACAAGCGCGAATAGGATGCCGCGCCCAGCAAGCCGATACGGCCGATATTCGTATCCCAGTTGTCGCTGACGAGGATCGAGCCGACCGGTGACCATTTCTTGGCAAAGTCGCCATAATCGGCCTCGATGTCGTAGCCGATGTGCAGGCCCTTGTTGTCGAAGGGCAGACGCAGGTTCATGTTGACGGTGCCCGAGAGGCCGCCCTCGAGCCTGTCCGCGGTCTGCTCCTTATAAACTTCGACCGATCCGAGAAGCTCGGCCGGCACGTCTTGGAAATTGATCGCCTGGCCGTAGACGCCCGTCGAGAACGTATCGCGACCGTTGAATTGGGATGCGGTGAAGGTCAAGCCGCGGATGGTGATGCTCGATCCTTCCGCAGAGAAGTGATCGGGATCGCTTGCGCCGGCGAACCTGGTCATCGCGACGCCCGGAACGCGCTGCAATGCCTCGGTGACGGAACGGTCCGGCAGAGCGCCAATATCCTGGGCAGTGATGACATCTTCGACGGTGTCGGAATTGCGCTTGATCTGCTGCGCGCTTCTCAAGCTCTGACGAATGCCGGTGACGACGATAGCGCCGCCGCGACCCGCGTCGGGATTGGTCGAATTGGCGACGCTGTTAGAGCCTTTCGCCTTACCCTGCACCTGGCCGGCGCCGGCGACCGGCTCCGAATTCGTCGAGGGCGGGTTGGTCTGCGTGTCCTGCGCGTAGGCGGGTACCGCGGCACCGATTGCACAAATCGCGATCAGCGATGCGCCGCTCCGCAGCAATGCCGAATAGCGCGCGGAATCGGTGTGCTCTTTTGCGCGAAGAAGCATTCGCGTCCCCTCCTGTTTTTTTCTGGTAGCGCTAACAAACGCGACCAGACTCTCTCCTCGACCTCATCGCATAACGCAGCCGCATCGGCCCGGCAAGACGGCTGCTGAAGGGTTGAAGCGACGATTGTCGTGACCTGTGGCAAGTTTGCAATATCGCCGGTTTGCGCGCTCCGTGGGTCGAGGTTGAGTCCGCTGAGCTACCCTCTTGATTGGCCGCGCAAAGTCTCAATCATGCGCACGCGCATTAGGCGCCGGTCGGACAAGCAGATGGTCAATGATTCACGGCTG
Source organism: Sphingomonas sp. (assembly GCA_025936675.1). The sequence goes on along the minus strand of JAICSX010000031.1, from coordinate 13,864 downwards.
AAGGTCGTCATTGTCGGCGGAGGAACCGCCGGCTGGATGACGGCTGCCGCGCTCGCGAAGCTGCTTCCGACGCGTTGCGACGTCCATCTGGTCGAGTCGGAAGCGATCGGAATTGTCGGCGTCGGGGAGGCCACGCTTCCGCACATTCGCGCGTTCAACGACAAGCTGGGAATCGACGAGGCAGATTTCATGGCCGCGACCCGAGCTACGTTTAAGCTCGGAATCGAATTCCGCGACTGGGGACAGATCGGCGACAGCTACATCCATCCGTTTGGCACGTTCGGCAGCGGTCAGGGGGAACTGGACTTCCACCAATATTGGAACCGCGCGCGGCTCGAGGGCAAGGACGTCGCACCCTTGGGCGATTTCTCCATGGCCGTGACTATGGCCTACATGAATCGTTTCACTCTTCCAGATCCCGATCCGTCGCACATCGAATCGACCTTCAATTACGCCTACCAATTCGATGCGACATCATACGCGCCTTACCTGCGCCGCATCGCCGAGCAGCTTGGCGCCATGCGCACCGAAGGGCGTATCGTCGACGTCGAGCTCGACGGAAAAAGTGGCGACGTTCGCTCGGTCCTGCTCGAAAACGGAGAGCGCATTGCCGGCGACTTGTTCGTCGACTGCTCCGGCTTCTTCTCGCTGATCATCGGCAAGACATTTGCCGAGCCATTCGAGGACTGGGCTCAATGGCTGCCATGCGACCGCGCCGTCGCCATGCCATGCCGCACCCGAACCGCGCTGTCGCCTTATACGAGCGCGATCGCCATGCCCGCCGGCTGGCGCTGGCGAATCCCGCTCCAGCATCGCACCGGCAACGGCTACGTTTATTCCTCGCAATTCACGAGCGATGAAGAAGCATCGGCCGCACTCGTCGCGGCCGTCGAAGGTGAGCCAATTGCGGAGCCTCGAATCCTGAAATTCAAGGCCGGTCGCCGCCAACGCAGCTGGGTCGGGAATTGCATCGCCGTCGGGCTGTCGAGCGGTTTTCTCGAACCGCTCGAGTCCACCAGCATTTACCTGATCCAGGCTGCGATCACGGGACTAGTCGAGCTGTTTCCCGAACGCGAGATTTCGCCGCTCGACCGCGACGAGTTCAATCGTCTCATCGATCTCGAATATGATCGCATCCGCGATTTCCTGATCCTGCACTATCACGCGACCCAGCGCGACGACACGCCGTTCTGGGATTATGTGCGCACGATGCCGGTGCCCGACACCCTCAAGGAAAAGATCGAGCTTTTCCGCCGGCGCGGCCGGGTCGTGAAGTACCGCGAGGGCGTCTTCCTCGATGCCAGCTGGATCGCCGTCTATATCGGCCAGCGGATCGTTCCTGACAGCTATGACATGCGCGCCGGACTTGTTCCCGAAGCGGCGCTGATCGATGCGATGAAATCGCTGCGAGCGCGGATCCGCGCTGCTGCCGAAAGCATGCCCGAACATCGTCAGCATATTGAGCGGTACTGCCCAATGCCGGATGCCGCGTGACGGACAGGCCGATCTCGACAGTTGCGGTGGTTGGCGGCGGATTGACCGCCTGGTCAGCGGCCGCAGCGCTGAAGCGCCGACTTCCGTCGCTGGACGTCACGCTCGTCCCCGCACCTATTCCCGCGGAAGCCTTGGCCGATCGGATAATCAGCACGACGCCCTCGATTCACGGCTTTCATCGCGACATCGGCCTGACCGAAGCTGACACCATCACTGGCGCGGCAAGCGGGCCCCGCTTCGGGACATTGTTTGAAGACTGGGCGGAAGGGCTACCATCCTATGTCCATGCTTACGGCCCTTACGGACCTCCGATCGGCGGCGTAGCCTTTCATCAACTGTGGCTGCGCGAGCGCCGCAGCAAGTCTTTGCCTCCGTTCGATCATTTCTCCCCCGCTGCCGAACTGGCCCGCTCGGGAGGATCGCCGCAGGCGTCTTCAAGCGGGATCGAATTCGGCCTGCAGCTGACGCTCGAACGCTATTCCGCACTGATCCGCGATTATGCGCTGCATGTCGGCGTCCGCGTGCATCGAGCGCGCTTTGCCGACATAGCCCTTCGCTCGAGCGATGGATTCATCGACAAGATCATCTGCGACGATGGCGCAGAGCTTGCTGCCCACCTGTTCGTGGACTGCACCGGCCCCTCGGCCGTTCTTCACGCGCATCTGGACCCTGCTTTTGTCGACTGGAGTAGCTGGCTCCTGTGCGACCGAGTCGCCCTTGCCGTCGGAGCGGCAGATCCGGCGCTTGTCTCCATGGACCGGATTAGCGCTCTGCCGTTCGGGTGGAGTTGGGCCGCGTCGTCACCGCAAGTCTCTTCCTGGGGGATGAACTATTCCTCGAGCCACGCCTCCGCAGAAGACATTGATCGCGCGTTCGCTAATTCGCCGGCCGGCGCCGTTTCACTTCGCCAAGGGCGCAGATCAGAATTTTGGGTGCACAACTGTGTTGTGATCGGCGACGCTGCCGTCACCGTCGAACCGCTCGAATGGACCAACCTGCACCTGGCGCACAGTCAGATCGACCGCATGATCGACATGATGCCTGGGCGCGATTGCGCGCCGGTGGAGCTGGCGGAATTCAACCGCCAGTGCGCCGCCGAGGCCGACCGCGTGCGCGACTTCGTCTGCATGCATTATGTCTGCGCACAGCGATCGGAGCCCTTCTGGAGGGACGCCGCCTCGATTACGCCGCCCGATTCCCTCTCGCATACGCTGGCGCTTTTCAAAGAGCGCGGCCGGCTGCCCTTCTACGAGGAAGAGACCTTTTCGAAGGACAGCTGGCTCGCGGTCATGCTCGGCCAGGGCTTCGAACCCGAGCACATCAATCCGCTGACGGATGCCGTCTCATCGGCCGAAGCGATGCGCGCCCTGGCTGCTTCATCCTTCACATTGCCATCGGCAAACTCCACCATGAATAGCCTCAACCCACGTGGGATAAGATGAACGACAAGAATATTCGCGAAGTCGTGATTGTGGGCGGCGGGACCGCCGGATGGATGGCGGCAGCCGCCTTCTCGCGATACCTCAACAATGGTTACACCCGAACGACGCTGGTCGAATCCGAAGAGATCGGAACCATCGGCGTCGGCGAAGCGACGATCCCGCCCCTCATCAACTTCAACGCGATGCTCGGCATCAACGAGAACGATTTCGTCGCAGCGACGAATGCGTCGTTCAAGATCGGCATCGAATTCGTGAACTGGGGCGGGATCGGCGAACGATATTTCCACCCGTTCGGCACTTACGGCCACGACTTGCAGGGCATCCATTTCCACCAGCTCTATCTTCGCGCGCGCAAGCGACGCGAGCTCCAGGACATCTCGGCATGGTCAATGAGCGCCGTCGCGGCGGCGCATGGCAAGTTTGCACGCCCGGGCCCGAATGCCGGCGCGCCGCTCTCGCAGATCCGCTACGCGTTCCACTTCGATGCAAGCCTCTACGCGGCTTTTCTCCGGCGATATGCCGAGCAGAACGGCGTTCGGCGGATCGAGGGCAAGATCGTCGACTCAAAAGTTCGCGGCGAGGACGGCTTCGTCGAAAGCGTCACCCTTACGGACGGCCAGGTCATCGAAGGTGATCTGTTCATCGATTGCTCCGGCTTCCGCGGACTGTTGATCGAGCAGGCTCTTGAAACCGGGTACGAGGAATGGACCCAGTGGCTTCCCTGCGATCGAGCGGTCGCCGTACCCTGCACGTATCAGAACGGTCCCGACCCGTTCACCCGCGCCACCGCCTATGAGTCCGGATGGCAATGGCGTATCCCGCTGCAGCACCGGATGGGCAATGGGCTCGTCTATTCGAGCAATCACATCTCCGACGATGATGCTCGCGAGCTGGTCCTCTCGAACCTCGAAGGCGAGCCCCTGGCCGATCCACGCAAGCTTTCATTCGTCACCGGCCGGCGGAAGCTCGCGTGGAGCCGCAACGTCGTTGCGATGGGGCTCTCGAGCGGCTTTGTCGAGCCGTTGGAATCGACCAGCATCCACTTGATTCAGAGCGGCATCAGCAAGCTGCTCGCGCTGTTCCCGGACAAGAGCTTCAACCCCGTCGAGCGCGACGAATATAATCGTCAGATGCAGGCGCTGTTCGAGGACGTACGCGACTTCATCATCCTCCATTACAAGATGACCAAGCGCGACGATTCCGATTTCTGGAATTACTGCCGGACGATGAGCATCCCGGAATCGCTCGAACGAAAGGTCGCGCTGTGGCGCGCGAAGGGCCGGGTCTTCCGTGACGAGCTCGAGCTGTTCGCAACGCCGAGCTGGGTCGCGGTCATGCTCGGGCAGGGACTCTGGCCGGAATCCTATGAACCCGTCGCCGACTCACTCGACGAGAATAAGGTTGCTACTGCGATGGAGCAGATGCGGCTCGCGAACCTCGAGACTGCCGAGCGCCTTCCGACCCACGGCGATTTCATTGCGCAGATCCTCGGGCGGCCGCAGGCGCAGGCGGAGCTGCCCCAGTTCACCCTTTGACCCGCGACCTCATTGAAAAGATCGTCATCGTCGGCGGAGGAACCGCCGGCTGGATGGCTGCGGCCGCGATGTCGAAGCTCCTTAGCGACATGCCTGGGCTTCGCATCGAGCTCGTCGAATCCGACGAGATTGGAACCGTCGGCGTCGGCGAAGCCACCATCCCCCAGATCAATTTGTTCAACTCGCTGCTCGACATCGACGAGCGCGACTTCGTCCGGGCGACCAACGCGACCTACAAGCTCGGAATCGAGTTTCGCGACTGGACTCGCATCGGCCATCGCTACGTCCACCCGTTCGGCTCTTACGGCCTCGACATGCTGGGCGTGGAATTTCACCACCATTGGCTGAAGGGCAGAGCGGCGGGCGATCTAACGCCGCTCGACGCTTACTCGCTCGGAAACGTCGCCGGTCAGCAGGGGCGATTCACCCGGCCGCGCGCAGACCAGCCGAACTCACCGCTATCGCGCATCGGCTATGCGTTCCAGTTCGATGCATCGTTGTACGCGCGTTACTTGCGTCAGATTGCGGAAAGCTTCGGAGTCATTCGCAGCGAAGGCAGGATCGTCGATGCGGTCCAGAACTCCGAAAGCGGCTTCATCGAAGAGTTGATCCTTCAGGACGGCCGCGAAATCGCGGGCGACCTGTTCATCGATTGCTCGGGATTTCGGGGACTGCTGATCGAGGAGAAGCTAGAGGCCGGGTTTGAGGACTGGTCGAAGTGGCTCTCGTGCGATCGCGCGATGGTGGTCGCCTGCGAGTCGAGCGACGACCAGCAGCCGCTCACGCGCTCGACCGCGCAGGGCGCCGGCTGGCAATGGCGCATTCCGCTGCAGCATCGCACCGGCAACGGCTATGTCTATTCGAGCGCGCATTTGAGCGACGACGAGGCGGCCCATGTGCTCATTTCGAATCTCGACGGCGCGCCGCTGGCCGATCCGCGGCCGCTTCGCTTCAAGGCCGGACGCCGCAGGCAATCCTGGATCAAGAACGTCGTCGCGCTCGGCCTTGCGAGCGGGTTCCTAGAGCCGCTCGAATCAACCAGCATCCACATGGTCCAGAACGGCATCGCACGGCTGATGAGCCTGTTCCCAACCAAGCGTTTCAATGAGCTGGAGATGGACCGCTACAATGAGCTCACCATCGAGGAATATGCCGACATCCGCGACTTCCTGATCCTCCACTACAAGTCAGTCGAGCGTGACGATTCCGAATTCTGGAAAGCGTGTCGCGCGGTGAGCGTGCCCGAGAATCTCACCCACAAGATCGAGATGTTCCGCCGCACCGGCCGGGTGATCCGCGAGCACAATGAATTGTTCAGCGAGACGAGCTGGCTGTCAGTGATGATTGGCCAAGGGATCGTGCCCGAAGTTTATCATCCGTTTGCCGATATGCTCTCCGATTCGGAAACGCTCAAGCGTCTCGCGCACATTCGCGAAGTGATTGTGAACACTGCTGCGGTGATGCCGATGCAGCGCGATTTTCTGCACCAGATTGGCGCCGCGAGCGACGTCAGGCTGAAGCGAGCTGTGCCCGCCTAGTCAGCGCTTCGCCGAACAGAGGCTCTTCCCGCTCCATATGTTTGCGGCCCAAGCGAGGAAGGCAGGCCAGTTTGGTCCGGTCGTATGGCCCTGGTCATGTTCACGAAAGGCGATGCAGCCGTCCGCCCGTGTCTCGTTCAGCGAAGGCATGCTGTCGCCGACGAGTCCCGGCTCACCGAGCAACCGATAGACCGATGACGCTTCCTTTGCCGCGATGAAGCTCCCGTGCGGATCCACCCAGCCGTCTTCCTTCACATTGCCGGCGCTGATGAACAAAGGTCGCGGCGCTGCGAGCGCCATTAGTTCGTGCGCGTCGACGGGAAGATCATTGACCGTCAAAGGCCCGCCGTAGCGGAGGAATTCTGGCGCGAACCAGTGATATTCCCCGGACGCGGTGAGGTTCTCCAGCCGCTCGCCGAAATCTCGCCTGAGCGGCTTGGCGCCGCCGGCCCCCGATGATCCGATGAAGCCGATCGAGAAACGCGGATCGAACGCCATGGTTACGAGCGCCGCCTTGCCGTAGCGCGACAATCCTTCGATTGCGACGCGCTTCGGATCGACCTGTAGCTGTTGGGAGAACAGATCGAGCGCTCGGCTCGCGCCCCATGCCCAAGCACGCAGCGCGCCCCAATCGTGCAACCCACGCGGCTTCTCCTCCGCGGCGATTCCGATCACGCCTTCTTTCAGGCCCGCGCCGTCGTCCGGCTGGACGGTATAGGGGACGATGATGGCATAAGCCCACCCGCGCCGAAGGACCTGTGCGGTCCATGGATCGGCGGGCACCGGTGCACCGGGGAAGTGAAATCCTTCGGGAAAGCCCAGCTCGAGCACGAGCGGCACGTGGTACGCATTTTCAGGAAACGTTTCGCTGAGATCGATCGCGAGCGTGGTGCCCTTTGCCGTGCCACGATAATGCCGCTCGACAACGGCAATGCCGTTCTTGGTGAGATGCTGCTCGGACTGCAGCTTCCATTCGATGTGCGGAGCCGTGGCTGGAACGCGGCCGTACATCTCATCCTCGAACAGCTTCACCAGCTGCGGCCGTCGCACGTTGCGCCACCACGAGGCAGTCGGGTGCGCGACCGTGAACAGCGGCGGCGGAGGCGAGCTCATGCTGGCCTTCGCTTCATCGTAATTGACGTAGTTGGGGCTCTGCTTGTTGTAGCCGTCCGCGCCGGGCCGCATGAGCGTTATGCCGAGACGCGATAGCGTTTCGCGGTAGTCCTTTTCGGTCGCGACCTGCCGCTCGGGCGAGCGGTTGAACTGCGCGGCAGCCGGAGCGCCGGCGAGTAACGCTGCGGCGATGACGAACCGCTTCACCAATTGAACATCGTCCCGTCTTCGAGCCGGTTCACCGGGAGATAGGCGCGCTTGTACGGATATTTGGCCGCCAGTTTCTCATCGATGTCGACGCCGAGACCTGGCGCTTCCCCTGGGTGCATCGTCCCATCTTCGAATGTGTACGCATGCGGGAAGACGGCGTCGGTCTCCTCGGTGTGCAGCATATATTCCTGCACCCCGAAGTTCGGGACTGACAGGTCGAAGTGTAGCGCCGCGGCCATCGTGACCGGGGACAGGTCGGTCGCTCCGTGGCAGCCGGTACGGACATTGAACAGGTCGGCGAAACTCGCGATCCTTCGCAGATGCGTGATCCCGCCGGCGTGCACCACGGTCGCCCGAATATAGTCGATCAGCTGCTCCTGGATCAGCAGCTTCGCGTCCCAGATGCTGTTGAAGATCTCGCCGACGGCAAGCGGCGTCGTCGTGTGCTGGCGAATGAGCCGGAAGCTTTCGGGATTGTCCGCGACGACGGCATCCTCGAGCCAGAACAGGCGATAGGGCTCCAGATCCTTGCCCAGCCGCGCCGCTTCGATCGGAGTCAGGCGGTGGTGAACGTCGTGCAGCAGGTGCACGTCCCAGCCGAGCGCATCGCGCGCGGCCGCGAACAGCTCGGGCACTGAGCGCATATATTTCTCGGTCGACCAGACGTTCTCGCTCGGAACATCGGCGTCCGCCGGTTCGTAGAAATATTTGTCTTTCGACACGCCGTAGGTCGACGCGAGTCCCGGTACGCCGCTTTGCAGCCGGATCGCCTTGTAGCCCTGCTCCTGATACTCGAGCGCGCGCTCGACCGTCTCCGCGACGGTGCTTCCGTTTGCGTGGCCATAGACCATCACGCTCTCGCGCGATGCACCGCCGAGCAGCTGGTAGAGCGGCAGTCCGGCGACCTTCCCCTTGATGTCCCACAGCGCCGTATCGACTGCGGCGATCGCCGACATCGTGATTGGCCCGCGCCGCCAGTAAGCGCCGCGATAGAGGAACTGCCAGATGTCCTCGATGCGATGCGCGTCGCGGCCGATCAGGCACGGGATCACATGGTCGTTGAGGTAGGCTTCAACCGCGAGCTCGCGCCCATTTAACGTAGCATCGCCAACGCCGCGCAGGCCGTCGCTGGTCTCGACGACGAGCGTGACGAAGTTTCGGCCTGGGCTCGTGACGACGACGCGGGCGCGTTCGATTTTCGCCATGGATTCCTCTGTTGTGAGCGCTAACATCCCCTCGCGAGGCGAAGGGTGTCAAGGCGGAGGCGTGGTGCGGCATCACTTCCATTTCGACAAGGCTGCCATTCTTGGTGCACTCGGGGCGCTGTTCCTCGTTGGCGCAGCGCCGGCGGAGCACAACTGGGTGAGCGCTTGGGCCGCCGCGGAAATCCCGGTCGACTCGAAAGATGCCTTGCCCGTTGGACAGGACCTGACCTTGCGCCAGCTGGCGCGAGTGAGCGCGGACGGCGGGGCAATCCGGCTGCGGATTTCCAACGCATTTGGCGATTCGCCGCTCGAGATCCGCGGAGTCCACGTTGCGCGCGCATCGTCCGTTTCGTCGTCGCGAATCGATGTTGCGAGCGACAAGGCCGTGACGTTCAACGGCGCTTCCAACTTCAGCATTCCGGCGGGCGCCGATTATCTTTCCGATCCGGTCGCCATTACCGTGCCGGCGTTCACGACCCTCGCCGTTTCGATTCACTTTGCCGGCTTGCCGCAGCGCCAAACCGGGCATCCCGGCTCCCGCGCGACGAGCTATTTTGCGCCCGGAAACCAGCTTGCCGACACGGAGCTGCGCGACGCACGCACCGTCGATCGCTGGTATTATCTGGACGGCATCGACGTTCAGCCTTCAACCGCGCCCGCTGCAATCGCCGTGCTCGGCGATTCGATCGTGGACGGCCATGGGGTTGTTTCAAATACCAACACCCGCTGGACCGATTATCTGGCCGATCGGCTGAAGGGCCGCCTCGCTGTCCTGAACGTCGGGATCGGAAGCAACTGCCTCGCCGAGACCTGCGTCGGCCCCAGCGTCCCAGCCCGCTTTGGCCCCGACGTGCTCGGACGCAGCGGCGTCCGCTACATGATCATCCTCGAAGGCGTGAACGACCTTGGAATGCTGACGCGCGATGTGCCGGCTTCGCCCGAAGCTCACCACGCTTTAGTGCAGCGGATGATTGGCGCTTTATCGCAGGTGACGAAGCGCGCGCATGAGCGCGGAATCAAGGTGATCGGGGCGACGATCATGCCGTACGGCGGTTCAGGCTATTACCACCCCGACGCCGCGAACGAAGCAGATCGCGGTGCGGTCAACGCATGGATCCGGGCACGCGGACATGTCGACGACGTCATCGATTTCGACGCGCTGATGCGCGACCCGGCTCATCCCAACCGTTTGAAGAAAGAGTTCGACTCCGGCGATGGGCTTCACCCCTCGCCTGCCGGTTATCGCTTCATGGGCACGATCGTGCCGTTGTCTTTGTTCGGAGGAGGCCGATGATGCGGTTGGCAACCATCGCGATCGCATGCTGCGTGGCTCTGTCCATGCCGGCAGCAGCCCAATATGAGGCGCCGCACGCGACGGTCGTCGATATCTGGCCTGCCAATGCACCGGGTCTGACCAAACGGAACGACCCGGAGGTCGCGAAGGATTATTGGGTCCGCAACGTCCACAATCCGTCGCTGACCATCTTCCGGCCAAAGCATCAGAATGGCGCTGCGGTGATCGTCATCCCGGGCGGCGGCCACAAGCTGCTCGTCTGGACCAACGAAGGCATCAACGTCGCGCAAGCGCTCAGCCGGTACGGCCTCACTGTCTTCGTGCTAAAATATCGCCTGGCGCAGGACGAAGGCTCAACGAGCACGGTCGAAGATGCGGCGAACGACGTCCGGCGCTCGATCCGCTGGGTCCGCGCGCATGCCGCAGATTACGGGATTGATCCACACCGCGTCGGGATCATGGGTTTCTCCGCCGGTGGCGAGCTGGTGTCCCTCGTTGCGGACAACCGGCCAGCAAAGCCAGCCGCGGCACTCGATGCGATCGACAGTAAGAGCGATCGCCCCGACTTCCAGGTCCTCGTCTTCCCTGGGCCGCAAGGCGTCCCGGCCAACGACATCGCCAATGCGCCGCCGGCCTTCATCACCGCCGGAACGCTCGATGATTGCTGCGCGACACCGGCGGTCCAGCTCTACGAGCAACTGCGCAATGCGCATCGAGACGCCGACCTACACATGTATTCGGGCGCCGGGCACGCCTTCAACCTGGATGAGACGAGCCGCATCGCGGTCATCCACTGGCCGGACCGCCTCGCCGACTGGCTGGCTGACGAGGGATTTCTCGACGGCAGTTCGAAAACTCAGCGGTAGCTATTGGCGGAGCGGGAGGCTGCCGAACTCCTATGGGAAAACGGCCTATTTCGGAAATTATTCCCTCACCAGCTACCCCAGCTGAAAATGAGCTCGCTAATCTCCAATCAACGGATTCGGTGAAGGGGAGAGGGGCACTTGCTCCGTTCATGGTAGCACCGCGTAAGCACGAGCGGGCCCAAGCGACCGATCTTCACCATCCCGCTAATGTCTGTTTTCGACCCATTCCTGCCACGAGCGCCTTAAGCAAAAGTCGCTGCCTAAGACCCCTCAGCAGGCTGGGCCGAGAACCCATAGCGGGATCGAATGTCCCAATGGTGGTTACGGTGTCCCAGCCTGCCACTCCCGAGGGAGCTAATTCACATCTAATCGTTGGGTTTTCCTTGTGGATGGGTTGGTTGGCATCGCGTGGCTGGGATCATAATGTTCGCCCGACTTCCAAATGGCCAACATTATGATCGCGAGCTTCCTCGCCAGCACCACGTGAACTCCTCTTTTCGTGAGTCTCTCGGAAAGTGCGGTACCCCAAAAGGCGAGAGAAGAGTTCGCCGTTCTAAGATGCTGCTTTGCGGCGGACGTTAGGTATGTCCTCGTCAATTTATCGCCGGTCTTGCTTATCCGAGTTCGAACCAGACTCTGGCCTGACTGACGAACACTGGGGACCAGCCCGAAGTAAGCACCTATGTCAGCGTTCTTCCGAAATCGATGCGGATCATCAACAGCGCTGTAGAAGGCGAGCGCGGTGATCGGCCCAACGCCCGGAATTTCGAGGAATCGCTGACAAACCGGATCATCTTCCGCTCGTTTGCTCAACCTGTTATCCAAGTCCTCAATATATGCGCGCGTCGCCGCGCTGAGCGCGAGCAAAGGCTCTATCTCATCGCTTAGATCAATTTTGTCGGTTTTGCGCAGGCGGCTCAGTTCATCGGCGACATTCCTCCGAAGTGCGGCGGCTGAGTACGAGCTTTTCAGCTTGCCTCCGTTCAAGCGAAACAGCGAACGCATGTTCCCTTCCATTGCGGTTCGAAGCTGAACAAGCTTTTGGCGAGTGACCAGCATTGAACGAAGGCGCTGGCATTCGGGTGCTTTAAGACGCACCTCTGATACGGAGCCGCCTCCCAGCCGAGCAATGTCGGCTAGTCCTCGCGCATCATTCTTATCAGTCTTGTTCTTGCGAATAGCGAGAAACTTGCTCGCCTGTCTCGCCTCGAACATCGCCGCCGGATACCCGAGCTTCGATAATGATCGGCAAAGCGATATTGAAAACGAGCAGCTTTCAAGAGCTATCAGCTTGATCCGGCGCTTGTGTGACTTGAGGACTGCATGGAGAGCAGCGCCCTTAGATCCTGCCAGAGCTTCGAATACGATAACCCCGTTGTCGTCGGTCGCCGGTCTTCTTATAGAGCAGCGCCACCTTGGTCCGGCGAAGGCTGTGGGTTCCATAGGGGGCCGGGTCCAAACCGACGAGTTGAACCAACTTGTCCACCAGCCGCGCGTACTGCCGCGTGGTGAGGTGGCAACCCGGCTTCAGGCGGCTCGGGAAGAGCCAGTCATCTTCGCGCTAGTTGGCTTGCGGGAAGGAAAACGGAACGCGGGTGAATAGAGCATGGGGCGCCTCCAGCGTGTGCTAGAGAGTTACGGCCGGACGCGCGCTAAGGTCCGTTAATGGTGGGAAGCGGGCGTAACTGGCTGAATTCCTTAACGCAGGTGCCAGCAGTTATCCTGGCCGCCTATTGGCTCACTGCGGACGCAAGGGCGCTATAACGTCCTAGTTAGCGTCGCTTCTTTTCGGCATGGATTATCGCCGCGGCCGTCCGGTCCGACGCGGCAGAAACCTCAGCAGGGCTTATTCGGTGATTGCGCAATCGCTTTAGATCTTCCGCATCGGCATTGCGCAGTCCCGATCTCAGCATTGCGTCCGCATATTCGATCGTGACCCCAGCCATCCCGAGGCGCAGCTGCTCCAATTCGTTGCGTGGGGCGACCCCGAGTCGTGCAAGTGCGTCCGCATAGCTGATGGACGGGTAGAACTGGCACTGCCCTTCGCCACGCCCGAGCGCCGCTTGTCCGGCGCAGCTTAGCTCCCCAGCTTCAACCTCGTAGCGGAATGCGATGGCGCTTGGCGTTGCTCCGCTGAACTGATCAGGTCGGAGGCCTTGCAAGGCTCCGGGCGGCAGCGACCGCGAGATGGTAGCGTCGCTGGATGGCGTTTGATGCAGGACGATTGAGAATTCTGAGTTCGGCAGCGCCGCGCCATCCCACCAAAGCCGCAGCGGCGGCTGCCTTGAGGCGAACAAGAAGGTCGCTCCTGATGCGGCCGAAGTCAGCGTAAGCGCCGCTGCGCAGATCGTGAGTCTCAGGGGCGTCGTTCTCCGCATGTACGTTGCTCGGTCCATTGCGAGTCTCCGCTACGATTGATCCAGTGCGCTACAATTGTAGCGTCAATGCCGTCGCCGATCAATTGTTCCGGATCGCAGTCGAAAGACCAAAGTCTGGTTGCCAGATCGGACGCTTGGCTAGAGTCAGCTTTTGGGTCGAAAGCAGATCTAAGCCGCTAGTGTCTGCATTGGGTCGAAAGCAGACATTAGCTACATGGCTGAAAAAGCGTCCGCTTTCGTGTGGCCGGCGCTCAGCGCTGAGCGGCCGACAAGGGCGCATCGCGCAATGGCATCACCTGGCCGTAAGCTGACGGTCGGCTTGCGGGTTGGAAGCTCGCGAAAGCGGACGTCCTATAGAGGAGGCAGATGTCCGGCTTCGACCCAAAGCTGCCGCTAGACGCATCGCCCAGATTCTCGAGGATTGAATGCACTTTGTGCTGGCGGAGGTCCTGAAACGGTCTATGGTGTTCCTGTGCTTCGCGAGTCGAAAGACAAACGAAGCATGGAACCCCGGCAGCTTCGGTTGCCGGGGTTTAGTCGTTTTAGGGGCAGTGCACCCCGCTCCAAGGGCCATTGGCCGCTCCTTCGGCGAAACGCGTGGCTCCCGCAGCCCGCGTGCCCGTTTGAAGGTCATGCACCGCACTCCACATGACCTGCGGGAGATCGCGACCCACTGTCGCTATCTTGCCTCCAGCTGCCTGACTGAGCAGGCGAGAGAGCCGCTGCGCCAAGTTGCGGACGATCTGGAACGAGAGGCGGAGATCCAGGAAGAGATCAGGCAGAAGTTTC
>JAICSX010000017.1 GCA_025936675.1 Sphingomonas sp. | reverse complement strand
GGCGAGTGGACCGACGACACCAGCATGGCGCTCGCGTTGGCCGACAGCCTTCTGTCCTGCGATGGCCTTGACGAGCTCGACCTGATGACGCGCTTCGTCAGCTGGATGCACGAAGGCGCTTATTCGTCGAATGGGCGCTGCTTCGATATTGGAGGAACCGTTCGGGCGGCGCTCACTCGGTTCAAGGCGAATGGTGATCCCGTCGCGGGCTCGACCGATCCCATGAGCGCCGGAAACGGCAGCCTGATGCGGCTGGCGCCGGTGGCGATCCGCTATTGGGACGATGGAGCTGCCCGACGCGATGCGGCAGCACGTCAGAGCCGCACCACCCACGGTGCGGCCGAAGCGGTCGACGCCTGCGTCGCCTTCGCGGACGTGCTCGCTGATGCGATCGCCGGCAAGCCGCGCAGCCAGGTGCTGCGCGAGCGCCAGGGTGATTGGGCTGGCCACATCCGCGAGATCATGGCCGGCTCTTGGCGCGGTAAGGCGCGTCAGAAAATTCAGTCCTCTGGGTATGTCGCGCATTCGCTCGAGGCAGCGCTTTGGTGTGTTGGTCGCACCGGCTCCTTCGAAGAAGCGGTGCTGCTGGCGGCAAACCTGGGCGGCGATGCGGATACGGTGGCAGCGATCACCGGTCAGCTTGCTGGAGCGCTCTACGGCTATCAGGCCATTCCTCGCCGCTGGCTTGGGAAGCTCAGCAGTCAGGGCATGATCTTCGGCATGGCTCGACAGCTGGTCGATCGGACATCGGCTGCACGGAACCTGTCAGCCACCCCGGGCGACGAGCTCAGTGACGCCTGAGCAACTCGTCCGGCTCAATCTTGAGCACATCGGCAAGCTTTTCGATCGTGTCGAGCGACGCGGAATAGAGCTGGCGCTCGAGCGCGGAAACATAGGTTCGATCGATCCCTGCCAGGTCCGCCAACGCTTCCTGCGATAAATTTCGGTGTGTTCGAAACCGCCGCAAGTTCAACGCGAAGATCTGCCGCAGTGTCATGCCGAGAGCGTGGCATTGGCGCGGACTTTACATCCACGGAGTATACTCTACGTTCCCTGAGGGGAGGGGGAATGTCTCGATGTTTTCTTTTTTGCGAATTCCCGTGTGCTGCATTTTTCTCGGTCTTATTCTCGAAGGCTGCACACCGCAGCCGACAAGTGATCGCTCGTCCGAGGAGATCAACGTCGGTGCCAACCTCACGGCCGGCTCGTCTGAAGAAGTCAACGTCGACGCCGACCTCACGGCCGGCAGTGCGGAGGCGAGTTCGAACACCTCCGCTCCGTCGACGGTCAACACACTTGCATCCAACGCCGACGAGCTTCGGAATGAAATGCCCGATCCCATGGGTTACACAAAGCCGGGCGGGTGCCCTTGTACCGTTGGCGGATTCTTCAATAGCGTTGTCACGAGTAAAGACGGCAGCGACACCCTCATCCTCGACTCTACAAGCGATGCAGAAGCGGCCCTCACCAAAGGGAAGCTGATACTTCACTTATCCGACAACAGTGGCGACGGAACATTCAGTGAAGGTGATGATGTGCTCGCCAGTTGCAGCGAGGCTCAGCACTCAGGCAAAAACCTAGAGTTCTGGGGATGTTCGCTGAGCGGCTAAACTTGGGGTGCGCATCACCGAGCTGCAAACGCGATGCCATGATCTCGCCTGTACGACTCTGCTCGTGCTGACCACCGTAGTTGCTTGTCGGAATTCCGCGCCGCCGCGATGAATGGGCTTTGCGGCAGCGCAAGCAGTCCCGCGCGTTAGCCGTGATGGCGTGATGGAGTCGAGCAGCTACGGGCGTCGGCTTTACATCTACGGAGTGTACTCTACAAACCACCTGCGCTACTCATCTTCCCCTGGGACTTTCGACATGCCCGAATGCTATTCGTGCGGAGCGTACATTCCGCGTGGCGAAAGCTTTCGTCGGAGCGTCCAGACTGGAACTTCGACGCGTGTCTATCTGACGCGGTGGGGCGGCGCATCCTTTGGAGCATATCAAGGAACTCGCACCGTTTGCGCGCGCTGCGCGGACGCGATTGATCGATACGCCGAAGTGCGGGGGGACGTTGCGCGATTCTTGCAGTAGCTTATGTCGTCTCTTTCATTGTTGGTTGTGGCCTCTTGGCCAGCGGCCCATTCCTCGGCATCGTTTGTCTGATGGGCTTTCCGGTCCTGCCGATTGCGCTCATCGTTGAACTGTTGCGGAAATACGCGATGAGCTCTTCCGATATGGCGGCCGGGCAAGCGCAACTTAATGGCCGGCCACATCCGATCGAACCGCCGGACGACGCGCGGAGGGACGGCGAAAGTGTGAGCGAATGGGTCGAGCGGGCTCTGGCGTCGTGCCCTGTCCTGGAGCGCAGGATGGTCGAGGGGTAGCCGAGAAGCTTCGCTTTCTGCGTGTTGAACTCGTCTTCTGTCAGTAAGCCCTCGTTATGGAGGTCGCCGAGCTTCCGCAGCTCGTCCGCGGTCGACGATGTGGCAGGCTCGCGTGCTCGCGACCGGCTAGTCAGAATATTTGCCGGTGCGCGAGGAACGCTGCGGATGGCCACATCGCCGTGCACGGCGCGACGATGACTTGCCTCTCCGATGGTTCCCACGGGTCATTGAAAATGACGGTTAGTTAAAACCGCCCGGCCAGATCGGCGACCGTGAGAGATTCTAAACCGGCGCGGCGATGCCCCTGACAAGTACGACTATGTGATTATCGACCCCTCCGACGCCATCCCAATGCCGCACAGGCAATCAGGAACCGGCCGATCCTAATGAATTGTTCCGCGGCATGCTGCGGCAGCCTTCTTCGACGGCCACATCGAATTGAGCACTTCGGCAAGCCGGGCACCGGCTGCTATTAGTCGCTGCACTTGGAGGGAGCGCTGTGTTGCAGTGTAATGTGACTGATCCGAGAACTGCACGTCCCAGTCCTTCGCATGTCGGACATCGCGCGTGAATGTCATGCCAGCATAGGCAATCTTCGCAGCGGCCACGCTCTCGCTCGCCCATTTTTCGGGAGGATCGGCGACGGGGTTAGGAAGCGGCGCAATCTTGCACGCGCTCGCGATCGCTGCCGCACTTGGAACGGCACCCACAGTCGAAGGAACCTCATCCCATGAGTGGTGGAGGTTCTCACTATACGCGTCCGGTAGCAGCAGGGAATTGCCGCCGATTGTGGATGTTCCATCGTCAGCAGCTTCTCCGCCATTTGCATCGAGATAGATCGCGCCGACGTGAAGTGGTTGGTGAACGTCCCCGACGAAGTGCGCGAGGAGGAGCAGCGCCTCGCGCTTGTCGACGATATTGAAAGGCGCAGGAGCGGCACACGTATAACCGGGCCTGCATCTCAGCACTACTTCGGCAGCCTCAATCGCGTGAACGACGTCGTAAGGCTGCGCTCCGAAGTATGAAGCGCCGTAATCTCTGTGCTCGCGCACATTAACGTCCGCGAAGTGATAACTGAGATTGCACTTCGTCGGATGGCCAGAGTAGTCGCAGTTGGTCCAGTTGCGCGACGCGTAATCCGTCATCCGCTGGATTTCCTGCTCGCTGTTGCCGAAGACCGCGCAGGCTTGCGCTGTGTAATGACCCGCATCGTAGCGATAGCTGGTTGAAGGGCTGCCGCTGACGCTTCGCACGCAATCCGCCCAGACTGCAGCCTCACCCAGGCTCAAATTTGGACCAAGCAGCGAATCAACGTGTCGTCGGGCATTCGGATTAAGAAGTAAGTAGGCAAGATTGCCGACGTACTGATGACCCGCCGAACCCCATGCCAGGGCAGCGGTTCCGACAATCGCGTTCGCAGAGAGAAGCGAAAGAGTGATCATCCAGCGTCCGAGCCTCAGCATTAGGCAGCGTCCCTAAAGATTGGCGCAATTGCTCGACTGTGTTTCGTTCCCGACGTCGCAAAGAAGCCCCCGCATTCGGACCTCACCGTGCATTCGTCGCAGGCAGGAAAATATTGTTGCTTCCAATCGCTTATGGACCGACGGGCGAACGGACGGAGCTCTTCGGGAAGAACACAGAGCTGGGTGTTGTAGATTGAAGTTTTCATGCCAGCTTGCGCGAGGATTCTGACAGTTTCGTTTAGCTCTGCTGCGTAGTCGACTGGGTCGATCCAGATGCGATCCAAATTGGCCTTTGCAAATCCAGTGACCTCTAAGCCCATCAGGGCCACGTGATCCACGAACAAGAGGTTGCGTGCAATAAATCTGGCTAGCTCCGGCAACCGTTCAGTGGTGGGTCGTTGCAACACTGCTCGAATTTCAACCCTCACGCCGTGACGTTTGAGGTTGAGTATGCCTCTCACCGTTTCGTCATAGGCTCCATCCGCTTGCACAACGTAATCATGCAAGTGCGCCAGGTCGGAGTAGAGGGGGATGCCGAGCATCAAGTCGTGGTGCCGGATCGCAGCAAGCGACTTAGCAAGATCGTCGTCGGCAAAGTTCCGACCGTTCGAGAGAACGTGAAGGGCCGTATTTGGCAAGTAGCTTTCGGTCGCTCTCACGAGCTCGAGAAAGCGTTCTCCGAGCAGTGTAGGCTCACCTCCCGTGAACCCGATTTCCCGCGCGCCGCGGTCAATCAGCGGCAGCGCCTGAAGAATCTCGTCGACGATCCATCCGTCCTGCACTGCGCGGGGCGGTTGTGAGCACATCAGACAGTTATTGTTGCAGCGCTCCGTCAGGAGAAAGTGGTTGTACGCCGACGATTTTCGGAAAAGCACGCGGACGGTGCCGCTCTTCGGCTCCAGAGAAACTACGTCACCATCGCCCAGATATTCAAAGTCGGACGGTAGCTCGACCAAGGGACTGTCCTGTGGCAGTCCCTCCGGCGGCGCACCACTAGCGCTAACGTACCATCCAAATCCCGGGACAATTTCCTGACCAGCGGCGGTAACGAACGCTTCCTGTCGCCGCAGCGGGATTGGTCGTGCCGGGTTGGTGCTCAGTCGGACGATGCAGGCGCCGGTCGCGATCGCAGCGTCATTGAATCGAATGGAACGAGCGCGCAGTGGGATCATATCAGGTTAGCCCACCGCTCGAAGATACCGCGAACCTCTTCGTCGGCTTCCATTCGTTCGATCAGACCACGGAACACTGCCATATTCCTTGTGCAGAAGGCCGACAGCGGTTTCTTCCCGACGAAATCCCCTTGAGTGGCGTGGTGAAAGACTGGGTCCGCTCCGCAATAAGGTTCGAACGCGCACCACGAACAACCCGGCACACTTGCCGCGAAGGATTTCTCAAGAGGTTCGAGCAGCTTCTCCGAAAGCATCAGCTCCGCAAAACTGTCGTCATGAACATTGCCCAGAGCGAAGGTCTCATCGCCCATTTCCGCGAGCATCCGGCTTTCGTCAGAGACGTACACGGTGCCGTTGTAGTTATAGACGAGAGCGCCGATGCCGATCCCTGCCGGGCTCATCAGATCGACGTAACTCGTCTGGGAAGGTGTGAGCATCTTCTTGAGCACCATCGCGGCGTAATGTTCGATGAAATCGAGCCCCCCGCGATTCAGGTCGATGATGTAGTCCAAACCTTCGAAATAGAAGTCGAGCCAACGACGCTGGTCGTATGACTGGTAGAACTTTGTTTTGATGGCGAACCCATAGGGGGAGAGTGGGCGAAGAAAGATGCCGCCAAAGTCCATACGGACGTACTCGTCGATTATTTCCCGCACCTGCCCGAGGCTAGCGGCTGTCGTGGTCATCAGCGCGCCGACGCGGTGAAAACCAAGCGCAGCCCGCGCCCGATTAATGCCATCGACAGCCCGCTGATGCGAATCTCGTCCCTGTCGGGGGCGATTGAGATTGTGGAGTTCCGCAGGCCCGTCGAGCGATGTCGAGATCAAGATGTCGTGCTCTCGCGCGAACGCTAAGTGCTCATCGCTGAGCACGGCTAGGTTGGTCGCAATCACGAAGGCTAAGTCCCGCTTGGCAGGCTCGTTGCGCTTTTTTGCCTCAGCAACCACGTACTTGATGATCGGGAAATTGAGCAGCGGCTCGCCGCCTTGAAATTCAATTTTGATTGCCGGCGAAGGCGACTGAAAGACGAGGTCCAGTGACCTTGCTGCCGTGGCCTCCGACATGTCGAATTCCGTGCGGTCGTCGTTCGCACGCGAAACCTGGCAGTATGGGCAGGAGTGTTCGCAGCGAAGGGTCGCGACAAAGATATGGAGCCCGGTGAAGCTCGCCAGGGGGGCAAGCTTTGTCCGAGTTTTCAGCGCTAAGAGATCGATCGCGACCTTCGTGTCATCATCGATGAGAAAATGTCGCGCCTTCAGTTCCGAATAAGTGGCCTCACCAGCCTGCAATTCACCCTTCGCGAACCTCTGGAGCTCCTCATGGGCAAGCGACATGTACTCGCCAGCCATGTTGGTGAGCACGTATTGGTCGTCTCGGAGGTTCGTGAACTTCCAAGGTAGCATTGTGTATGGGGATGCGCCTGAAGCGTCGAAGTGCTCGGCTTCTTGAAACCTACTCACTTTGGAGGCCCGTATTCGAGAACGCCAATCCTAGAATGGCAGTCCTCAACGGCTCGGTTTTCGCCTCGATCGACAACCTGAGTTCGTGATCGAGCACGCCGCGCCGGAACGCGCGTTCAGCCGAACTCATATCAATGTCCGGTCGCACCGGACTCAACTCACAGGAAAGTGTTTGTTCGTTCACGCTGAATGACACGTCGACTTGCGTCATCAAATCGTAAGCAGCACGCTTCGCAGCTTCCAACGAGAAGCCGGTCGCCGGGAATTCAATAACCACCGGACATTCCCCACCCGCACCAGGCCAGCGCGAGAACGCTAGGCCGCGGCGGGCCTAATTAGAATGAACTCGAAGAATGCGAGCTATGGCTAGCGTGGCTCGAGTGACTCGAATGGCTCTCATGAGCATATGCCATCGCTACTTCGCGATTAGCTTCCGCTTTCGCCAACGTCAGCGACGCACCGGCGACCCCATTCTCTTGAGCTGCGGAGATCGCTTCCGCGGCTTTCCCAAGGTCTGCGCTTGCATGCGCTCCCGATGCTGCAAAGAGGGCGGCCATTGTCGCCGTAAGCGGGCGAAGGAATTTCCTATCCATTACGCGTAATCCCCCATTACTTCGGACTCGGCGTTAACAGGATGGACCCAGCTGAGTTAATTTTCAAGATACGTACAGTTAACTTGCCAAAGATGATGGGCGATGAGGGTCCCCGGGTGCGTTTAGCGCGCCATTGGTAAGCCGCGAAAATTTGCCGTCGGCCAAGTCGGTATATTTTCGCATCTGCATACTTGTCGGCATTTCGAGAGGCACCGAACGGGCACTTAAATCCGCTCGTCGTCTGATCACGTGCGCCTGTCGGCTTTGCGCCCCTCTCGGGCTTAGGGAAGCCGGAGCCAAGCCCCTAAGCAGACGCTCGCTCAGTACCATCTCGAGACTGTGCTTGCTCGGAAGCGGAACAGCTGCTTCGGGTGCGCAGAGCAAATTGCAGACGTTCGCCCGCGTCGGCCTCGCACCTAGATCAAGCAAGCGAGGTGACGGCCGACAAACGGCTCCCTCACTTGATCTTCGAACCCCGGGCAGCGAGGCGTATCCTGCTTCTTCTACGTGTCTACGGATGTCCTTATTCCGGAGTGACTGTCGAAAGTTGTCGCCGTCTTGCCGGCAGGAAGCTTAAAGGGCTGCGCCTGGGAGTTCGTCGATGAAAGAACGCAAGAAGCCTGATGCCCTGCATTTTGCGTCGATAGCGCTGGAGAACGTTCGCGCTTTCGGAAGTTTCCAAAAGCTTGATCTAACCGATGAAGACGGCAGGCCGCGCCGATGGTGTCTTATCCTCGGCGAAAATGGCGTTGGCAAAACGACTCTGATGCAGTCGCTCGCCTTGATGCGACCAATTCCCGCGAGCGCCTCGAGTAGCAGCACCGACGACGCAGGGCCGCCGACCCTCTCTCAGCCTGAGATCACCGATTCACAGAATGATGAGCTTCAACGCTTTGTCAGAGCTGGGACTGGGACGCGAACGTCGATGCAGGCCACGCTGCAGGATCAAAGAGGCGAGGAGCTAACGGTCGGGATCGTCATGCAAACGAAGGCTGGCGAAATCACCAAGGTGCGTCGGCAGCTAGCTAAATACCCGCTAGAATCCGAGGGTCCGCTCATATTGGGTTATGGCGCCGCGCGCCACGTCGGCCACAGCAACAAGTCCACCGTCGCCGAGCGACCGCCAGTTTGGTCGCTCTTCTCGGATGCTGTCGATCTCTACGATGCTGAAGAACTCTTGGAACAGCTCGATCATGCCGCCAGATCTGGTCCTAAGGACCTTCGAGCTCGCGACCGCAGCCGCCTAAGAGCAGTCGTGAAGGCCGTAGCCGCCTTACTCGACTCTCGAGAAAGCAAGGACATCCAATTCAAAGGTCCAAGGGTCCCAGGACGTAAGCCGAGCGAGTACGGCGTTCATGTGAGCACGCCTTCTGGTCTCATGCCCCTGAGCGAGCTTAGCCTTGGCTACCAGTCTGTCTTCGCTTGGACCGTGGATCTCGCCTACCGTTTGATTGAAGCTTTCCCAGATAGCGAAGATCCAATGAGCGAGAGCGCGATCGTCCTCGTAGACGAGATCGATCTTCACTTGCACCCTCGCTGGCAGCGGGATCTGAGGCGCCGACTGGCCAGCCATTTCCCCAATGTTCAGTTCATTGCCACCACGCACAGCCCTATCACGGCTCAGGAAGCTGTTGCTGAAGGGGCGAGGGTCGCGGTGGTCCGCTGGAAAGGCGTTGAAGCCGAGATCTTCAACAACCCGATCGCCAGCACCGACTGGCGCCTAGATCAGCTGATGACAAGCAAGCTGTTCGACTTCCGTGTCTCGCGAAGCGTCGAGGCGGAGGAAAAGATGACGCGGAGATTGGAGCTCATCCGAAAGGGCGAACGCCGCACTGCTCGCGACAATAAAGAGTTGGAGGCCCTTAACGCCTTCGTCCACCAGCTACCCGCAGTGCGCTCGAAATCCGAGATCGAATTCGAGGAACTCATGTCTTCATACTTGCCGCCGGCGGCCGTCGCCTAGTCGTGATCCGCATCACTAAGGGTACTGCTCCTCCAAGCCTTGCGACAACGAGCGCAGTTCCGCTGGCTCAGATGATTGCCGACTACACTGCGAACCCAGCTGGGTATCGCGATGGCAGCGCCTCATTCAGCATCGATGCGAAGATCTATGGCTCATCCGCTGTTAAAGCGAGGCTGAAACGATCGCATTCAGGCAAGTGTGCTTATTGCGAGATCTATCTGCCCAAGCAGATCGCTCATGGCCACGTCGACCATTTCCGGCCAAAGGCTTACTCAAAGCAGACTAAGGGCAGCCCTGCCGTCCGACCGGGTTATTATTGGTTGGCCTACGATTGGGATAATCTCTTTCTGAGCTGCTTTTTCTGCAACTCGACTCAGAAAGGCAATCAGTTTCCGCTTGCGAACGAGCGTTCTCGTGCACGGCACCATGGCATGAGCATTGCAGCGGAGCAGCCGCACCTCATCAAGCCTGACGCGGAAGATCCAGCTAATCACATTACCTGGTACCAAGAAGTTCCGGTCGGAATAACCGATCGGGGTCGGGCAACCATCGCCGCGCTAGGGCTTGATGAGCCCGCCCATGAGACGCGTTTGGCGCATTATAATAACATGGTCAGCGCGGCTCAGAGAGTTCGCGACCTCCATAACAGCCGAGATCCACTGGCCGTCGCGCATGCGAGGGAAGCAGCGGCATTGCTGGCAAAGTGGCGAACACCACAGGAACAGTTCAGCGCCATGGTCGACGCTTACCTCAGGAAGAACCCCCTTCCAGTCTTCTGAGACACTGCGTTGAAAGCATGCCAAGGGCCTAAGGGCGGGCGATTGCTCGTCGGCAGCCTGCAGTGGACCGGCTCCGCCAGTGCCGAACACAAAGAGAACGTACTCGCACGCGCCTCAACTTGTTTAAGTCACAGAAGCCGGCGAGCGAACGCGGGACCGATCGCGAGGCTGGAAGCAAGAACGCGTCCGTGCCTGGTCAGGTCAGGACTGTTTACAATCCCGCCAAGCGTGATGCATTCGTCCTCGATCTCCGCCAGCCTCTTTCGGGCATGTGCGTACTCATGCGCATTGAGCGCGTCCTTCTGCAGCAGCCGTGAAAGCCAATCCTGAATAACACGGAAGACGTAAAGCCCGTGAAGGAGCCCCTGCATCGGTCGCGGCCGCCGCTGCCACGGTGAAATCCGAAGGTCAGTGCTTCCGCCTACAAGTGGTAAAACATCCTCTATCAGGCTGAGCTGCAGGTGCATGGCCTCGTGCAGGACGCCTTCGGCCAAGCGGATCGCCGGAACGCGATCGCGGCCCGGGTGAAGCCCTATGAAAATCGAGAAGGGTACGGCTGGATCGCTGTAGCCGGTGTCGTATTCAGCCCCTTCGACATCAACGGGGACCAGTGCCCAAACGAGCGAGCGGCCAGCTTCGCCGATCGTAGGTGCGACATCGAGGAGTGCCATGGCCTCCCTCAGCCTGCTTGCTAGGTCGTCGGGCACAAAGGGTGAAGGTTGGCGAAGCCCGACGTCCCCGTATATGAGGGCGAGCTCACCCACGAACGCCTCGATGCGGAGCGGCCTCCCCCAGCCGGTGTCAGACAGCGGCGACGCGGAGTCATCAATCTTCGGATCACATCGAAGGGCACCTAAGGTCGAGTAGTTGCTGGGGTTCAAGCCGAAGTCGGCCAAAGCGCTCCAGCAAACATTGGCCAGTTGCGTAGCCAGCTTTGGGTACCAACGATCAGCCGGATTAGCGATGAAACGCTCGACAATTTCGCGCAAAGCTTAACCCTGTCGCTTCCGATAACTGTAGACCAAGGTATCCCGGTCGCCGTCGTGAATCTTGGAAACGGCATGATGTGAGCGCTCCGAGATTTCGAACCCAAAGGCGCTTCGATGCGTGGGCAGCAACACGTCCGTAACCGTCGCGGGATCGTCGCTGGCGAACATCATGAACAGGCCACCTTGCCCGGCTGACCAACCCTTATTCAGTTGGATGACGCAGCGATGGCTCTCTTCCCCGCCGATATAGTCATTGTGAATGCGGATGGTTTGACCGCGGATCATGCGGTGCGCGACCACATCCACGATCTCTAGTTCGGGAGCACCCAACAGGTCCCTGAACTGCCGAGCGATAGGTCCGGTGACGCGCTCGCTTACCAGGGTGCCGAATTCGGCTGGCAACGCATGCGCAAGCAGTGAAAACTCGCGCTGCTCGTAAAAATCCGCGATCTTCAGCTGCCAGGGCGCGCTGTCGTCGAACCATTGCAGGAGGCTCGCGCCTGCTCTTTCGGACAGGATGGCAGGCACTCGAAAGTGCGGAAACGGGGCATCGTGTTTGGTGATACCCTCGAACTGAGGCTCGATCATGCCGCGCTGAGCTTCGCGGTGCGCTTTCGCATCGCGCTAATGAGATGCTTCTGGTCGGCGCAGAAGACACTGGGATTGTTCAGGCCGCGCTCAGCGCTCCATCGGTGAGTCGGCATGCCGCCGCCGCAGATGCGAAGGTCCGAGCAGGCTTTGCACTCGGGTGCCGAGGGACGCTGAGACTTATGATAGTCGAGGAAGGCGAAGGATCCCGTGAGTGCAACCAGGTCGTCGTGAACGGACCATTGCGTTTCAAACCGGTCAGCGCCGGCCGCGGACTTCAAGGTGTCGTTCTTGGTGATCGTGCCATCTGTCTCTACGACGAGAATCCCGTAATCCTGCTCGCCGACGCCCTCCTTGACTGAGCGTCCCCCCAGAAGCAGGCGAAGCATGTCGTCGAGGACACGAATGCGGATGGGAGCAGAATCCGCCAAATAGATGTCCATCAGCCGCAACATCCAGTCGCCATATTCGTGCGACCGGAAGCTCTCTTTTCCAATCGGCAAAGTATCGTGATTGCCGTCGCGATAAAGGAAGTCGACGCTCGGGGCGCCCAATTCCTTGAAGAAGGCGTAGACGTCGCGCGGCTCACTATCGAGATCGATCACCGCAAGAAGGCCTGACAACAGGCTCTCGCCTTTCGGATGAGCCTTGATGCGCTTCAATGCCGCCAGGACAGATGCATGGCTAGGCCGCCCGCGACGGTCAGGCCGATGACGGTCGTGAATGGCTTCTGGTCCATCTAGGCTGATACTAATGCCGACATTGTGGCGCGCGCAGATGTCGAGGATGCGATCGGAGAGGAGCACTCCATTGGTTTGTACATGGAGGCCAACGGGCTCTGGAAGATGTTCGCGGATCAACCCACAATAGGCTTCGAAGCGATCGGCTCCCACGAGCAATGGCTCACCGCCGTGGAAGACGATGCTGAGCGGCGCTCCCTGCGCTTCAACAACACTGGCTAAATTTCGCGCGAGTGCCGAGACGGTCCCGGCAGCCATGAGCTTGGGCTGCAAGCGCCATGCGTCGTTGCCCATTTGATAGACATAGCAATAGTCACAACTGAGATTGCATCGGCTCGCCAGCTTGACGAGCACGGTGTCTATCTGGGGCGATGCCGGCGAACTCCTCGGCACGGCGGAAACGTACTTTCTAGCGATTGTGACGATTGTGCATGCGGTTGTACGCAGTCGGGGCGGATGCCTGATTGTTCCGCACCTCTTCGATTAGTCGCGTCAGAACCGCGCTACTGACTGCGACAGAGTCCTGCGCAGCCTGCTGCTCGGTAGTGGTGGTTGCGTTCGTGCTCATGAGCGTCTCCGTGAGTTCGAAAATGATGATACCACGTGTATCGAAGCTTGCACAGCAGGGGCGAGAACCTGATTCCTGATAGTCTATTTCAAGGTTGTATCAAATAAATAATCTTATGCCTTAGTTAGGTGACAGCATTCTGACGTAACAGGGCAAATCTTCAAACTTGGAAGTGCATCAATATTGCCGGCTATATGTCCGCTATCTTGGTCACTTGGCTTCACGTGCGCTGAGTTATGACGCGTCAGCAGTTTTCTGCGAGCAAATGCTTTGGCATGCGCGGAGGCTTGGTGGATTCTTGTAGAGTTTGCCAGCGTAATCGGCTCTATTCGCTCCGCTTTGATCGACGGCGGCTTGCCCCCCGATCTTCTTGTTCAAGCTGTTCGGGAATTCTGGTGGAAACACCGGTTCCGCAACCGGCGGCTCCAGCTGGTTTGACGCGGCCGACTTCATGCCCTGTCAGCGCCTCATAGCTCGAGCATGCTCTACAGAGACAGCTGCCTGCTCAACAACTTCCAGGTTCGAGCTCGTCCCGTCTATTTGGCTGCTTACAAGCTTTCCGAGGCTCTCTGGATGGCGGCTTTTGGGTCCTCTCAGCCTCAAGCGCCTTTGAGACCGAACGTCGGCTTACCCGCCAGCATCGATTGTCGTCAGAGCTGTCTGGGTCTGGCTCTTCCCAGACACGGAAATAGGCTGACGAACGTCTGCTTACGACTGGAGCCCACCCGGACGCGGACCGCCAGTCATCGGCCAAGTCAAGCCAGTTCGGCGGCGACGATCGCGCACTGTTCTTTATGACGATGATTCTGACCGTCGTCAGCAATCCTATCGCCATCGCCGAAGAACAGACGGAGCGCCAACTCGGTATATTTTTCACGCCCCGATAATTCGGCAAAATCGAGCGGAAATGCGACGCTCGCGAACTCGGTATGTGTCCGGATTTATGGCCGGAAAACTGCGAGAAACCGAAGTCGGACAACTCGGCATAAAATCACGCGGTTACCGTCAGTTGCTGCTTTGGCCAGGCGGCCCCTAAAAATGAAGGATGCCGGCGATACGCTGGTCTCGCGCGAGGAGCTGTGCGCCCTCACCTGGGAGACACCGATCGGCTCGCCGAGCAGTTTTGGGATCTGAAGAAGCCGCTTTCGGCATAAGTTATCCACAACCAAGTTGCCGCCGGCATCTTTTGGTCATTGACGTTTGATAGAGCCTCGATAGCTATTCGGCCACAGGGGGAACTGCCAAAGCAACGGTAGCTCGGTAGCCGTTGCGGGGAAACCCGCAACAGGTTTGCCTTGTCTTGCCAGCCCGTTCAGCTGGGAGGATGGGCATGCGCTCGCCGCTTGCTTGCGTTGGCCGTAATCAAAACTCGCTTGTGAGGGCCCGGAGCCAGTGCTCAAACGCGCACGGCTCACCGGGCTCGGTTCGGTGGGAGCTTTCGGCTGAGCTGCGGACGGATCTCCGCTCATGAAAGCCGCGGTCACTCGAGCTGCCGCGCTCCTCGCGCGCCGGGCAGCAGTTCTGATCGCGATCGCCTGCGTTGGTGTTGCGGCTACGGCGGGAGAGAACCTCACATACAGCTATGATGCACTGGGGCGGCTGATAAAGGTTTCACGGGCGGGAACCGTGAATAGCAACACGAGCGAGTGCTACGCTTACGATCCTGCGAGCAACCGCTCCAACGTGACAGTGTCGACCACTTCGGACTGCGCTGCCGCTCCCGTCCCGAGCTTCTCGATCAGCAATGCTTCCGCGACCGAAGGTGGCACCGTCACCTTCACGGTCACGAGATCAGGTCCGACCACCGGTAGCTACACGGTGAATTACGCGACGGCCCCGAATACGGCGACCGCGGGGACCGACTACACGACGAGCTCCGGAACGCTGACCTTCGCGGCGGGCGTCACAACGCAGCAGATTCAGGTGACGACGCTCCAGGACTCCGCAGTCGAGGGCAGCGAAAACTTCTTCGTCAATTTGTCTGCGCCGAGCGGCGGGGCAACGATCACCGCCGGCCAAGGGGTCGGCACCATAGTTGACGACGACACTGCGCCGAGCTTCTCGATCAACAATGCGTCGGCGACCGAGGGCGGCACTCTAGCGTTTACAGTCACCAGGTCAGGCCCCACGACCGGCAGCTACACCGTCAATTATGCAACCGCCAACAATAGCGCCACCGCAGGCTCGGATTATACGACGAGCTCGGGTACGCTCACCTTCGCGGCAGGGGTCACGACCCAGCAGATCCAGGTGACCACGCTGCAGGATTCGTCCGTCGAGGGTGACGAGAACTTCTTCGTCAATCTCTCGGGCGCCAGCGGCGGCGCCACCATCTCGGACAGCCAGGGCGTCGGAACAATTCACGACGACGACAGCGCTCCAAGCTTTTCGATCAGCGATGCGTCGGCGACTGAAGGCGGCACGGTTTCGCTCACCGTCACCAGATCAGCGCCGACGACGGGCAGCTACACCGTCAATTATGCATCGGCGAACAACACGGCGACCGCCGGGTCTGACTACACGGCTCAATCGGGCACGCTCAGCTTTGCGTCCGGAGTGACTTCGCAGACCGTGCAGGTGGCGACGCTGCAGGACTCGGCTGTCGAGGGGAACGAAACATTCTTCGTCAACCTGTCGTCCCCAAGCGGCGGTGCGACAATCAGTGACAGTCAGGGCATCGGAACGATCACTGATGATGACTCGACGCCGGTCTGCAGCGGCGTCACCTTCAGCGATAACAACACTACGACGACCGAGGGCGCGGCGGCTAGCTTCACGGTCACCAAGACAGGATCGGCCACCGGCAGCTGCAGCGTCAGTTATGCCACGCAGGACGACACCGCGACGGCCGGTTCCGATTATACTGCGACCTCGGGAACGCTGACCTTCAGCTCCACGCAGACGTCGCAGACGGTCCAGGTGCCCACAATTGACGACACGACGGTTGAAAACACCGAAGCCTTCTTTCTCATTCTATCGAATCCGACGAATGGGGCTGCGCTCGGCGGCTATTCAGGCCAGGCGACGATCACCGATAATGACACAGGCAACCGCCCACCTGTGGCGTATCCGTACAATGGCACTGTCTCGGCTTGTGGCCGGACAACGGTGAGTGTGATTACCGATCTGGGTGACTATGACCCCGACGGCGACACCTTCTCCGTCACGGCAGTGACGAACGTCACTGACGGCTCGGCCAGCTACTCGGGCACCAGCGTGACGTTTTCGACCCAAGTCGGCTCCGGCACGGGCAGTCTCAGCTACACGATTACAGACTCGCACGGAGCGAGTGCCAGCAATGTCATGAACTTCACGATCAGCGGAGGGCGATGCATGGCGCCGGCGCCATGACAGCGCGCGTCCTCTCCGTCCGTGAACAACAGTTTCTCAGGGGTGACGAGACAATGAGGAAGGAAAGTGAGTTTCGATTGCGGGCGGCTCTCCCGAAAATCCTCGGAAAGCATGTCGCCGCCATCGCCGCGGGTCTCGTCAGCCTGCTCGGCTTTGCCTCCGTGGCAATTGCGCAAGAAGCGCCGACGCCTCCGTCAGTTATCTCGCCACTCAAAAGCATCCAGGACCCGAACGGTGTCAATCTCACCGACGGCATGAAGAACGTTGACATGCCGGTTGTGCTCTCGACTCCAGCCGATCCGCGACTTTCATTCGACAGAGTTCAAAGTGCTGAGCCCTACATTGTAGGTACGTTTCCTAGCAATTGTACCGCCGAAGGATGCACTTATCAGACGTCGTCCTGGTCAGCCCATCTCGGCGCAGGAACCTCGGAATCCTTCCAGTGTGTCAATGACGATGTTTGTCACAACGTCAAATATGACGGTTCCACGTTGATCTACAGAGGTTCGAGCATTGGAAGCGATGTGCGCCAGGCCGGAACCGCCGCCTACTTCAAGTTCGATCAGAAGGAAGAGAATTATCAAAGCCCCGACGGCGGCGGGATCCAGCTGCAATATTACGCGTCCAGTGTGACATACCCGGACGGGGAGGCGATTAGCTACAGCTACGACCAGGGCTTCTTGGCCGGTGATTGCTGCAACAGAACGTTCCAGCGACCCACCAAGGTCAGCAGCAACACGGGCTATTACATCAGCATCATCTACCAGGATGAAACGGACAGCGACGCCAGCAATCCAGCTTGGGCTGAACCGGCACAGGCGGCACTTTATTCGCCGTCCGGATCTCTGATCCGTCGCATCGTCTACAATAGCGACGGCACGATCGTGGACTATGGGAACAACGCCACGAACACCGGAGGTCGGACATTCACCACTACGGGTATTGCGAACGCGACGAGTGCGGACCTGGAAACGTTGGCAGCATCAATCAAATTGCCCGAAGAAAATGACAGCGAACTAAGCGTGACCAGAGGAACCTTCAACAACCTT
The DNA here is from genome assembly GCA_025936675.1 of Sphingomonas sp. The sequence continues at coordinate 27,884 of JAICSX010000017.1, read as the reverse complement.
GGTCTGATTGCGGCAGTGGCCCACGACGGAGTCACTTGGAATTACAATTACACCAATGTGCGGGCGCTCTCTCCTGGCGGCAATCTATTCGTGGCGTACGACAGTGTTACCGTTGCGGGACCCGACGGTTACAATGTCACCTACGCCATGGAGCCCGCAAGTTATTTCGGTACAACCGATCCGTCGCGCAACGTCGTCAAGAGCCAGACAGACGCGCTTGGCCGCACGACAATATTCGCGTACGATCCCACCCGCAACGATCTGCTTACGGGCGTCACTTTCCCCGAGGGGAACTCTGTATCGGTTGTATACGGCGGCTGTGGCGACATCGTCACGAGGACGACGACTGAGAAGCCGAGTGCAGGCAGCGCCTCGCTGACCGAAAGCGCAACCTACGATTCAAATCCTCTGTGTCCCGTCACGTCATATCGTCCGACATCTTACACGGACGCGCTCGGGCGGGTGACGAGCTACGCATATGATTCCACGACCGGCCAGATGACAAAGGAGCTCGATCCGGCGGATGCGAGCGGACACCAGCGTCTCACGGTCATCACCTATGCGAACAGTGCCGCGGGCATTTCGCGCAAGACCCTGGAGCAGGTCTGCCAGTCATCCACAGCTGTCATCGACACAGCCGGCTGCTCCGGAAATGCGTTGAGCCACACCCAATACACCTATCTCGGCGACACGAACCTGCCGGTCACCATCACGCAGAAGGACGAAGCGACGGGAGCGGCGCGCACGACCACTTATGCCTACGACGCGGCCGGCCGGCCGACGATGGTCGACGGCCCGCTCACCGGAACCGACGACGCCAAATACATCCAGTATGACGGCTTTGGCCGGGAGGTCTGGGAAGTTGCCGAACTTGCGCCGAATGGCTTGAGGCTCGCGAAGAAGTACACCTATCGCGATTCCGATGACAAGGTGACGAAGGTCGAGACCGGTACGGTCGCTTGCACGTCGGCGTGCGACACCGCGAGCCTGTCGCTTACGCTGCTTCAACAGAGCGACACCGATTACGACAGCCGCCGCAATGCGATCCGCGACACCACGTCGAAGAGCGGGACTGTGTATAGCGTCACCGATCGGTCGTTCCTCGACCGAGGCCTCGCCGAATGCACGACAGTGCGGATGAACTTCGCGTCGCTTCCAGCTGAAGCGGACCACGGCGCATGCGCACTGGGCGCCCAGGGGTCGCAGGGGCCGGACCGGATCACGAAGAACAATTACGATAGCGCGGGTCAGTTGCTGAAGGTGCAGAAGGCCTTCGGCGTAACGGGCCTCCAGCAAGATTATGTGACCTACACCTACACGCCCAACGGCAAGCAGCAGACGATTACGGATGCGAACGGCAACAAGGCGCAGTTCGTGTATGACGGGTTCGACCGGCTCTTTGAATGGCAGTTCCCGAGCAAGACGACGCCCGGGGCCGTCGATACTGCCGACTTCGAGCAATATGCCTATGACGATGCCGGCAACCGGACGTGCTTGAGGAAGCGCGACGGATCGAAGCTGACCTATACCTTTGACGCGCTCAATCGCATGACCAGCAAGGTGGTTGCGGCGACCAGCGGCGGGAGCTGCCCATGAGCGTCCGTCATCAGCCCGGGTGGGTACTGCAGATGCGTTGCCGGCGCGGCGGCAATCTTCTTTCGATGCTCATCGCGAGCGTCGCCGCATTCATGGCGCTAATCTTCGCCTCTGCTGCGTCTGCGGCCACTACCGAGCGCAGCGTCTATTACAGCTACGACGTCGCGGGTCATCAGCTGAGCGCGAAATTCGACAGCGCGAGCGGCCCCGACGGGATCACCAACAGCTACGACGGCTTTGGCGAGCTGACCTCGAGCACAATCAGCATGAGCGGGTTCACGAAGACGCTGACCTCGAGCTACGATGGAGCGGGACGAAGAACGCAGCTGGTCCATCCCGAGGGCACAAGTACCTACACCTTCAGCTATTGCTACGACGCGCTCGACCGGCTGACGACGATCGGCCAGGGGACGACCTGCACGACAACCCCGCTCGACAGCTTCACCTACGGCAGCAACGGCCTGGTCTCGAACCGCGGCGAAGGATCGATCGCCTCGCCGGTCGCGACGGCGGACTACAGCTGGGATGACGCCGGACGGCTGCTGACGCAGGCGGATGGCTTTGCGGGCACGACGGGTGATGTGACGTGGACGCTCGGGTACAATCCGGCGAGCCAGATCGTCGAAGATGACAAGAGCAATGATTCCTACGCCTGGACCGGCGCCGTGGACGTCGATCGCGATTATGCCGTCAACGGCCTCAACCAGTACAGCTCGGCCGGTGCTGCGAGCTTCGTGTACGACGACAACGGCAACCTCATTGCCGACGGCACGAATATCTACATGTATGACGTCGAGAACCGGTTGGTCGCTGCCACTTACACGAGCGGCGGATGGACCTACGCGACGAGCCTGACCTACGACCCATCAGGACGCCTGTTCGAGGTTAGTCAGAAGCGGAACGGCTCGACGCTGTCGGACACGCGCTTCGTCTATGATGGCGACGCTGAGGTGCTGGAATATCGCAGTAACTTCGGCAGCTGGAGCGTCATCAACCGCTACGTGCACGGCTCGAATGCCGCGGCGGACGATCCGCTGGCGTGGTACGCAGGATCGGACCTCAACACGAAACGCTACCTCCACGCCGATCACCTCGGATCGATCGTCGGGATCGCGAGCAGCACCGGCGCCAATTACGCGATCAACACCTATGACGAATATGGAATCAACGGCTCAGCCAACAATACGACGGAGCGGTTCGGCTACACCGGTCAGGCCTACATCCCCGAGCTCGGTCTCTACTATTATAAAGCCCGGTTCTACTCGCCGACGCTCGGCCGGTTCCTGCAGACCGACCCCATCGGGTACAAGGACCAGGTCAACCTCTATGCCTACGTCGGGAATGATCCCGTCAATGGGGTCGATCCGACGGGTGCACGTTGCGTTCTGGCGAACGCGACCAGCGTATATTGTGATAGGGCCGAGACATACAGCGGCTATGATCGCCAAGTTTCTGGGAAAACCAGATTTTTTGGAGCCGCAGCTGCAACGGTAAGGTATCTTGCAAACAACGATCTCCCCTTGGTGGGAAATGTAATTAGCGATCGGGCGGAGGCTTTCCTGAACAGAGTGAGCTCCAACTTAGCCACCCTCAATGCCCAAACGTTCGCTGGAATAAGGAACGGATCGATATCGGGTGCCAACTTAGACAGCAAACTTGTTCATTTAGAGCAATCGAGGGTGCAATCTATGCTCGATGCTCTGCCGGCGAGCGAGCGAGCTGCGATTGTTGGATCGATCAATGCCGGATTCAACTCCTCTCTCAGAGACATATCTGGGTTTGGAAGCTCTTCCGACCGTCAATACAATCAGGTTCTCAATGGCGTAGCCAAGGATTTAGGACGACCTATCGACTTTGGTCGGCAAAGTGACCGAGAGGCGATAGGCAACGGCTTGATTAAAAGTATTCGAGACAGCGGCGCTTGCACACAGACCGGATCAAGGATTCCGACATGTTGAGCATGCGGAAAAGAGCGGCGATTAGTCTATCGGAAATCGTTCTGATGGTGCTCTTTGGCACCCTGGCTCTGTGGGTATACGGTTCAATTATTTCAGACAATGGACTGAATCACGCAAGAAGTCTGTCGTATTTTGATGTGAAGACATCATTTCTGTTTTCGCTGTCGTTTATGACGTTATCCGGCTTTTTTATCAGCGTGATTGTAGTCAGTAATCTAAAAAACTTCCAAATTCATTGGCAGAAGAAAGCAGCAGTAGATAGCGTACTGCTCATACTACATGTTGCTATATTTATAGCGATCTTTGGCAATGATTTCTCTGTTTCCGACGTTCCCTTGGTGATACTGGGCGTGATTGTAGTAGTGCTCTCGGAAGCAGCTGCGGGTTTGCTTTGGAGGGGAAAATCGGAAAGAGCCTCCGGAAGCGTTTAAGGCGCTCGGAAGTGAAAGCAAGATAAAGGGACTTGCTCCCCCTGCGGGTAAGCTGTTGTCTGCACATCGTTTTTTAGGGAGACAAGCAGGCTCTCCGAGAGGCTTTTTTGCTCCCATGCGGAGCTTCTCAGCCGCCAAGCTGCTGAATCTTCCTCATAATCTGAATCTCCACCGCTGAAGGCATGGGCGTTGCCGCGCCTGGCGCGGCCCGCGCTCTACTCCGCTTCCGCTTCGCCGAGCCGCCGGCCAGGCGTCTCGTCGGTCCCCGTGACGATCGCTAACGTGGGGCCGGGCTGAGAGCCCGGCAGACGGCCATCGCGGCGTTGCCGCGATGAAGTAGTGCCTCGGCCAGCGGGGTGGGCGTCGCTGCCCTCTAGCCCCGCTGCGGCGCGCCGCAACCGGCTGCGCCGGTCCTCCATTGCATTGCGGCCCTGCGGGTGCGGCCCGCCTTTATCGGCGGGGCTGCCGGTCCGCTCCTTGCCGCCCACCCCGCCGCCCGAGGCGCGGGGGGTCAGGCAGGGAGACGAGGACATGGACGACAGCAATATCGACCTGGACCTGATCCGCAGGCGCCTCGATACGCTGCGGCCGATCACGCGCGCGGTGTTCCTGCTGCACCGGATCGACGATCTCGACTACGCCAAGATCGCATGGCGGTTCGGGATCGGCGTCGATGCGGTCGAGCGCCATATGGCGAAGGCGATCTACGTCCTCGCGTTCGGCCCGAAGGGCGACGGGTGATCAAGACGATCCGGTGCTCAGCCGGAGTTGGCAATCTTGCCCTGCTGCGCATCCGCTTCGAGCTGGGCGATGCGCTCAGCGCAGACGGCATGGACGGCTTGGCCCAGCTCCTCGATCCTCGCGGCGAGCCAGGTCAGCTCCTCCATCGTGATCCTGTAGTGCTTCGAGTAGCGGGCCTTCACGTAGGCGTCCTTGAGCTTCGCAAAGATGGCGCGCTCCTTCCGGCTGTCCATCGGCCAGATGAGAAGGCGGCGATCGAGCCGCTCGGCATGAACGCGCAGGAAGGCGATGTTATGGCTGTGTGGCGTGTAGAAGGTCATCACCAGCAGCACGCAATGGTAGAGGCGCTCGGTGGTCTGATGCAGATCGAAAGCCGCGTCTTTTAGGAGCCCTTCGTCGATCGCGACTTTGGCGAGCTTGAATCGGCTCATCGCGGCCGACATCCACTCCTCGAAATACTCCCCCGCCATGGCGAGCGCCTGCGCCGGCGTCTTGGGTGTGGGAGTGTGCAGTTCGCTGCCGTCGTTGTCGTAGAGGGCGATCCCTTCGCTGGCGACATCTATGAAAAAGTAGCGGCCATGGGCGAGACCGTCGTTCACTTCGTGCAGCGTGTGAACGATGAAGTTGACCGGGGTGTTGAGGGTCTTGGTGATGACCAGTTCGCGCAGCAGGCGGTCCTCGGCATTGGCCCAGAACTTGACCCGATCGGTCAGCCGCTCGTCGCTGACGATGATGAGGAGGTCGAAATCCGAGCGATATTGCACACGACGTCGCAGGTCATCAGCTCACCGCGAAGTTCGACAGTTCAACGGCGGCTGACCGTGTCACCAACACCGATGACGTGTTGTCCCGCGGACGTACCCTCTAGAAGACGCTGGGTGGCAAATGTCCTCTGGATTGGAGATCAGCCATGCGGCTCGTGCTAAAGCGCTACGGGCGTGACAGTTCGATCGCAGATCCAGTGCAGCTTCAAAAATCGAACCAACTTCTTGAGTCTCCGATTGCATTTCTGCCCCGCAGGCGCACTATGCGAGTGCCGAATCGCCTGGGGGGAAACGCCTTCATGCAGAATCGCGCGCGTGCCGCGTTTGCGGCCTTTGCTTCATTCATCGCCGCAGCTCCCGCACTTGCTCAGGATAGCTACTCCGATCCGCAAGGGTCGGGAGTGCTCATATCCGCAGTAAGCTGGCTGCAGGGAACGCTGCTCGGCACCATTGCGACCGCCGCCGCGGTCATCGCTGTCGCCGCCGTTGGCTTCATGATGCTCACCGGCCGCATAAATTGGCGGTACGGAGTGACGGTCATCCTCGGCTGCTTCATCCTGTTCGGAGCATCGAGCATCGTCGCGGGCATCCACTCGACCGCCGCTTTCGGACAGTGAAGCTGATCAAATGAACGCGCTTGAACGCGACACTTTGTTCGTCGGATTGACGCGCCCTCAGATGTTCGCGGGCGTCACCTACGGTCTGTTCGTCGCCAATGTGGTGCTCGCGACCGAGCTGTTCCTCATCTTCAAGTCCGCGTGGGTGATCGCCGCTGCGCTGCTGTTCCATGGCGTGGGCGTGCTGCTTTGCCTGAAGGAGCCGCGCATTTTCGAGTTGTGGCTTACGCGTGTTTCCAAGTGCCCGCGGATCAAGAATTACCAGGTCTGGGGATGCAACTCGTACCGGCCCTGACCCGAGACTCCGCAGCCGCTGCCCGCGAGCAGCCTGCGGGCAGGCATTTGCCCTACGCCAGGCATGTCGACGATCATACGATCGAGACCAGGGATGGTCTGCTGATGCAGGTCATCCAGGTGCGGGGACTACTGTTCGAGACTGCCGACAGCGCCGAAATCAACTATCGCAAGCAGCTGCGCGACGCCACGCTCCAGGCGATCGGCTCGTCGCGCTACGCGATCTACCACCACATCATCCGCCGCGAAGCCGAAGTGTCTCTCGACGCCAATTACAGCGACGGCTTTTCTCGCCGCCTCGATGGCGCCTGGCGAGCGAAGCTTGCAACGAGGCGCCTCTATATCAATGATCTCTTCCTTACTCTCGTGCGCCGGCCGCTGCAGGGAAAGGCCGGCGCAATCGACCGGCTGCGCCAGCGGTTCGGCAAGGTGGTCGAGCAGCTGGACACGATTCGCTACGAGCTCCAGCAGCTCAATCAGGCACGCGATGGGCTGATTGCTTCGCTCGGCAATTACGAACCGCGGCTGCTCGGCGTTTATGAGACCGCACAGGGGCCTTGCTCCGAGCCATTGGAATTCCTGTCCTATCTGTTCAACGGCGAAATGCGCCCGGTGCTCCTGCCGATGCAGGGCATCGGCGATTATCTGCCGTACCGCCGCATCAGCTTCGGAGAGGACGCAATCGAGCTCGGGCGCGCCGGCGCGAGCCCGCGACAGTTTCTCGGCCTCGTCTCGATCAAGGATTACCCGGGGCAGACCGCGCCCGGCATGCTCGACCAGCTGCTGAGGCTCCCGTTCGAGCTGACGGTGTCGCAGTCGTTCGGGTTCGTCGAGCGGCAGGCGGCGCTGTCGCGAATGAACCTCTCGCTTCGCCGGATGCGCTCGGCGGAAGACGAGGCGCTGAGCCTCAGGGGAGAGCTCACCGAAGCGAAAGACAATGTCGCGGCGGCCCGCGCTGCGTTCGGCGAACATCATATGACCATCGCGGTGCGCACTGCCTCGCCTGAAGTGATCGATGAGGGCGTTGCCGAGGTGCAGGCGTCGCTTGCCGATCTCGGCATTCTTTCGGTGCGCGAGGACATCGCACTCGAGCCGGCGTTCTGGGCGCAGTTCCCCGGCAACTTCAAATATATCGCGCGGCGGGGGCTCGTCTCTACGTCCAACTTCGCGGGGCTTGCCAGCTGCCATAACTTCTCGCTCGGAAAGCCGTCCGGCAATCACTGGGGCGAAGCGGTGACGCTGCTCGAGACCACGGCGGCCGGTCCTTACTTCTTCAACTTCCACCAGGGGGACCTCGGGAACTTCACGGTCATCGGCCCGTCCGGATCGGGCAAGACGGTCGTCCTCAATTTTCTTCTCGCGCAGGCGCGCAAGTTCGCGCCGCGAATCATCTTCTTCGACAAGGACCGCGGCGCCGAGCTGTTCATTCGCGCCATCGGCGGTCGCTACGATGTCCTGCGGCCCGGCATGCCATCGGGTCTCAATCCGCTCCAGCTTCCGGACACATCAGGGAACCGCCAGTTCATCATCGACTGGATCGCGGTGCTCGCCGGCGGCGCCGACGGCGAGGATCTGGCGCAGATCAAGGACGCAGTCGACGCCAATTACGAGCAGCCGGTCAAGCACCGGCGCCTGCGCTACATCGTCGAACTGTTCCGTGGCGGCCATCGCCCGCACGGCAGCGATCTGTGGTCTCGGCTGACGCCCTGGTGGGGCGACGGCGAGCGCGCCTGGCTGTTCGACAATGAGATGGATCTGACCGACCTCGGCGCAGAGTCGGTCGGGTTCGACATGACTCAGGTGCTCGATGACCCGGTCGTCCGGACGCCGGCGATGATGGTCCTGTTCCACCGGGTGGAGGAGCGGCTCGACGGGAGTCCGGCGATCATCGTGGTTGATGAGGGCTGGAAGGCGCTCGACGACGAGGTCTTTGTCCGCCGGATCAAGGACTGGGAGAAGACGATCCGGAAACGGAACGGCATCGTCGGGTTTGCGACGCAGAGCGCGCAGGATGCGCTCGAAAGCAGGATCGCGAGCGCCATCATCGAACAGGCCGCGACGCAGATCTTCATGTCGAACCCGAAGGCTCAGGCCCGGGAATATGTCGATGGATTCGGGCTCAGCGAGCATGAGCTCGAGCTGGTGCGCACCATCCCGGATAGCGCGCACTGTTTTCTCGTCAAGCATGGCAACGACAGCGTCGTCGCGAGGCTCAACCTCTCCGGGGAAAAGGATCTCCTCACGATCCTGTCCGGACGCGAGCGCACCGTCAGGCTGCTCGACGAGATTCGCCTTCAGACCGGCGATGATCCTGCCGAGTGGCTGCCCAGATTGCTGGAGGTCGCCTGATGGATGTCTGTCCGGCGGTTCCGGCGGGAGCTGGCTTCATCAGCTCGATGACGGGCTACATCGACTGTCAGGCGCAGATTCTCGGATCGGGCGCGTGGCAGGCGCTGGCGGCTCCCGGATCGACACTGACAATCGTGCTTACCGGTTTTCTGACGATCTTCATCGCGCTGATCGGATACAATCTGCTGCTCGGGCACAGCATGACGGTGCGCAGCGGCACGCTCGCAGTTGTGAAGATCGGCGCTATCTTCGCGCTCGCGACCAGCTGGCCGGCGTATCGCACTTTGGTCTACAATGTCGTGACGGACGGCCCCGCACAGCTCGTCGCCGAAATCGGCCCTCAAGCGGGGGTCGCCGGTTCTGACGGGTCGCTGATGCAGCGGCTCGATCTTGCTGATCAGGCTCTCGCGCAGCTCTCGATCCTCGGCGCCGGGAATCCGCCGGCGAGCGCCGCCGCGCAGACTCACCCCCGCCATTCGGCGGGTTCGATGCCTTCGCGCTTGGAGGATCCAGGATCCTGTTCGACCTGACCGCGATGGCAGGGCTCGGAAGCGTCAGAATCGTCGCCGGGCTGATGCTCGCGCTCGGCCCGTTCTTCATCGCCTTCCTGATGTTCGAGAACACGCGCAGCCTGTTCGAGGGATGGATCCGGGTGCTGGCCGGTGCGGCCCTCGCAGTGATCGGCGTATCGATTGCACTGGGGCTCGAGCTTGCGTTGATGGAGCCGTGGCTGAGCGACGTGCTTGCGCGGCGAATGGCGGGCGAAGCACTCCCAACGGTCGCGACGGAACTGTTCGTCATTGCTTGCCTGTTCGCGATGATCGTCGCGGCTGCGCTTTACGCCTGCGTGCGCGTGACCCGCGCATTCCGGCTGGCACCGCTTGGACTGATGCTGCCGGTCGCCGGCAGCGGCCGACAATCCGCGGCCGAGGCCAGCGCCCCAACCGCTTTGTCGCGGGACAAGACCGAAGCTGAGCGGAGTCGCGCGGCTGCGGTCGCGAGCATCCTCGTGTCCACGAGCCGGCGCGAGCGGGATATCCTGGTCGCCGCTCACGGAGCGGGCGCGGCGCAGGGCATCGCCGCTGCTGCCCGCGCCTCCAACGATCCAGTTCAGCTGCCGGTGCGGATCGGGCGTTCGTTCACCCGGCGGCCCAATTCGCGGGTGTCGGCGATCGCCGCCAAAAGGGACGCGGGCGGATGAACGAGCACAGCCGCGAAGCGCTCGATGCTTATTATGCCGAAGCCGCGAGCTGGAACCGGGACCGCGTCGGCGCGATGCGGTCGTCGCAGCGGGTCGCCTGGTGGATCGCCGCCGTCGCCGCCGCGATCGCATTGCTGGAGGCGGTTGCGCTCGTCGTCCTGATGCCCCTCAAGACCGTCGAGCCGTATACGCTGATGGTCGACCGGACGACCGGCTACGTGCAGGCGCTCGAGCCGTTGGATCAGCAGAAGATCTCGCCGGATGCGGCGCTGACCCAATCTTTTCTCGTCCAGTATGTGATCGCGCGCGAGGGGTTCGACATAGCGACGCTGAACGCGAATTATCGCAAGGTCGCGCTCTTCTCGGCTGAGTCCGCGCGCAGCTCCTACCTTCAACAGATGCAGCTTTCCAGTCCTGCCAGCCCGCTTGCTGCTTACCCGCGGACAACGACGCTCGATGTTCGGGTGAAGAGTGTGTCTCCGATCGGTGCCAACGCCGCGCTCGTCCGGTTCGACACGGTCCGCAGCGACTCAGGAGCTCAGGCCCAGCCTGCGGCGGCCTGGGTCGCAGTGATCCGTTACCGCTATTCCAACGCACCGATGAGCCTCGAGGACCGGTTCGTGAATCCGCTTGGCTTCCAGGTGATCAGCTATCGCAAGGATGCCGAAGTTCTAAGTCCGGAGGCTGCTCCATCTGAACCGGCCACAGGCAACGGCACCGTTCAGGCAGTCACGGCGCCCCAGCCCTATTATGGCGATACGCAGTCACCGCCCGCTCCGGTAGCACATTGAGACAGCTCGCAGTCATGGCCGTAGCATTCCTGCTGAGCGCTGCACCCGCGTTCGGCCAAGTGCAGCCGCAGCCCACCGGCGGCGATCCTCACCTGCAGGCGATCGACTATGATGCTGCGCGGATCGTCGAGCTGCGCGGCGCTCCGGGATACCAGATGATGATCGAGCTTTCCCCTGACGAGCAGGTCGAGAGCGTCGCCCTCGGCGACAGCTCGGCCTGGCAGGTCAGCGTCAACAAGGAAGGCGACAGGCTGTTCCTGAAACCGGCGCAGCCGGATGTTTCGACCAACATGACGGTGGTCACCTCGGTCCGCGTCTACAGCTTCGATCTGGCGTCGCTTTCGGGACCTGCGTCGGACATGCCTTATACGGTGGAGTTCCGCTACCCGGCACCCAAGGCAGCGCCCGAGGACAATCAGTTTGTCGACGTCGCTGCAGCAACCCGGCGGATCAGCCGGTACAAGGTCAGCGGCGATCGTCAGTTGTGGCCTTCGGGGATTACCAATGACGGTCAGCACACACTCATCAGCTGGCCGAGATCGGCCCCGATCCCTGCCGTCTATGCCAACGACCCAGACGGTAGGGACGTGCTGGTCAATGGCATGATGGGCACCAACGACGTTTATGTAATCGACGGTGTGCCGGACCGGCTTACGTTCCGGATTGACGCCGAGGAGGCGCATGCGGTTCGCATCATTCCGAAGAAGAAGAAGAAGAAGCGCTGATGCCGGTTACCGAAATCGGCGATCCCCGGCTCCAGGCGCTGTTTGGCGCAAACGATCCGCGCGATAGCGGCATCCGCCCTGCCGTCCGGCTCCCGCGCAGAGGCCTGCCTCCGGTTGCGCTCGGCGCGATCGCGGCGGTCCTTGGTGTGCTGTTGTTCGTCGTGCTCAACGAACGACGCCTCAGCCAGTCAGAGCCATCGGTGGCCACAGCGCCACAGGCGCTTGGGGCAAGTGCCTGGCAGCCGCCGCCTCCCCTGTATGTTCCCCCTGACGACGCCCCTAGCATCGCCCCTGCCACAGCGCCGCGAATCGTTGAACGGCAGCAGGCGCTGCCGGTTGTCGCACCTGCACCGGCCCCGGTCTCAAGGCCGGCGCCCGTCCAGACCGTCTATGTCCCTCAGCCGGTTCCTCAGACGGCGCCTGCGCCACCGCTCCAGCCGCGCGTGTCGGCAGGTTCCGCACTCGTCATCGACACCAGCGGCAATCGTGGCGGCACAGCTACTCCAGGCAGCTTCTCGTCGCTGGTGCCGCGCAGTGACACGGGCCGGATGCGCGCGAGTGCGCTCGCCAATCGCTCGATGACGGTGACCCAGGGGACGCTGATTGAGGCGGTGCTCGAAACCGGTTTCGATTCGACGCAGCGTGGCTTTGCGCGTGCCGTCGTCTCCCGCGATGTTCGCTCATTCGACGGAACAAACGTACTGATCCCGCGCGGAAGCAAGCTGATCGGCGAATACCGGTCCGACGTCGGGCAAGGCCAGAAGCGTGCCGTGATCGTCTGGACGCGGCTCATTCGCCCTGATGGGATGACGATCAGCATGGATTCGCCTGCCGTCGACACACTCGGCCGCGGAGGCGTTGCTGCGAGCGTCAACACGCATTTCTGGGCACGCTTGGGCGATGCCCTTCTCCAGTCGACAGTCGGACTCGGAAGCGCGCTCGCGCAGCGCTCCGTGGCCGGACCTGTGCTGGTCCTGTCCGGCAATGCCGGCGCGAACTCGACAGGCGCATTGGCCCCTGCCACGAACTATGTTCCGACGCTCACTGTGCCCGCTGGCAAGAGCATAAGCGTGTTCGTCGCGCATGACCTCGACTTCAGCCGGGCGGGAGCTCAGGGATGAGCACCGCCGCTGCGCAGCTCCCGGCATCAGGCGTCTATCTGCGCTCGTGCCTTGCGCCATTCGACCATGTGCTGTCGCGGCCCGATGTCACCGATATCTACATGAACCGCCCTGGCGAGCTGTGGGTCGAGACGCTCGGCGGCACGATCGAGCGGCATCAGAACGAAGATATCTCGGAGCTGGCACTCGCTCGACTCGCGAGGCAGGTTGCCGCACTCACCCATCAGGGAGTGAGCCGCGAACATCCCTTGCTTGCCGCCACACTTCCGGACGGCTCACGTATCCAGGTCGTTGCACCGCCCGCGACCCGCGGACCACTCGCGCTCGCAATCAGGCGCCAGATCGCGGCTTCGCTCACTCTCCAGGACTACGAGGCGACAGGCCAATTTGCCTGTGCCCGGTCGGAGAACACCGCTCCATCCGGTGGCGAGCGCCTTCGACAATTGATCCACGAGCGCAAGTTCGCGGATGCGCTCGTACTTGCCGTTCGAGCGAGGAAGAACATTATCGTCGCGGGCGGCACGTCGACCGGCAAGACAACCTTTCTCAACGCGCTCCTGCGCGAGGTTCCGCAAGAGGAGCGGCTCATCTTGATCGAGGACACACCGGAGCTTGCGGTCTCGCATGAGAACAGCGTCGGGCTGGTGAGCGTCCGCGGTGAGCTTGGCGAAGCGAGGGTCACTGTCAATGATCTCGTTTCCGCGTCCCTCCGCATGCGCCCGGATCGGATCATCCTCGGCGAGTTGAGGGGACCCGAGGCCTTCGCCTTTCTTCGAGCCGCCAATACCGGCCATCCCGGCTCGATGACGACCATCCACGCCGATTCTCCAGAAAGCGCGGTCGAACAGCTGACGATGCTTGTGCTGCAGGGAGGTACCCAGCTCGCGCGTGCAGACGTCCGGCATTACGTCCGTCAATCGATTGACCTGTTCGTCCAGCTGTCGCGGGTGGGCGGCAAGCGGATGGTTGAGGCGGTGGTTCTGAACGATGCGCCCGACGGCGCGAACCAGCGCTGACATGAATTTGAATTCCGCAGCACCCGATGTCACCGTGTTCACGGTGGCCGTGCAGTGGCTTCAGGGAACGCTTCTAGGCACGGTTGCGACTGCCGTAGCCGTGATCGCAGTCGCATCCATAGGCTTCCTCCTGGTATCGGGACGTGTCGATGTTCGTCGTGCGGCCCAGGTGATTGCCGGCTGCTTCATCTTGTTTGGCGCGTCCTCGATCGCCGCGGGAATCGTCGCCGTACTCCACAATGACACGGCTGCGCCTGAGGTGCCGGTGCAAGCGCCTGCGCCTGCGGTCTATCCGGAGCCCGCCGCAACGCCTCCGCTAAAGGCTGTTCCATACGATCCCTATGCGGGGGCTGCACTGCCGACGCGGCCGTGAATAATCTTGTGGTGCAGGTTTAGGCGAGAGATTGGATTGTGGCCGATCGAGTACGCGAGCGGGTGCGGCGTTCTTGCGATGCCTGCTTTCGGGCATTTCATCGGGCGCCGTCCTGGCGGCATTTTCGTTGAGATCGATTGCCGCGTTCACGCAAAGTCTACGTTCGACTGGAGCAGCCTTCGGCAATGGATGCCGTGACCGTAGCCGAGCCTTCAGGTGGTCATTGCGCAGCTCATGCCACTCGCCGCATTGCTCATCGGTTTCCGTTTGAACAGCGGACGCGCTGCCGACTGCGAGGGGCGAGCAACCTAAGTCCCTGCAAGTTATTGTTGCCATGTGCTGGGGCCGCTCGAACACGCACTGCTCACCGCCGCGTTCATGGGATGGGAAATCCTCTGGGCGTTGGTGCTCGGTTTCTTCATCTCTGGCGTGATCCAGGCGGTCGTCAGCCATAGCGAAATGGCAAAGCTGCTGCCTGACGCAAAGCCGCGCACGATCGTCAAAGCATCGCTGCTCGGCGCTGCATCGTCGTCCCTGCTCTTACGCGGCCGTGCCGATCACGCGGTCGATCTCCGCAACGGCGGCGATTTCACGGCGGCGATCGCGTTCGAATTCGCTTCGACCAAGCTCGTTGCCGAGCCCGGCATCCTCATGGCCCTGCTGCTCGGCTGGCGCTTCACCGCCGCGACCTGGGGCGGCGGGATCGTGATGGTGATTCTGCTCGTCGTCCTCATGCGGCTCTTCGTCGGACGGCGACTACCCCCACCCAAACACCACGGCCTCATTGGCCGGTGTTGGCCACGAGGAGAGCGTCTCATGGGCAACATTGGTGAGATTGCTCTGACTGCACCGAAGGATGGCAGAGATGGTCAGCTCAGGATCGCCGCACTGACCAGGCATGAACGGAGATTCCAGCGTGTTTGCTTCGTCTGAGGAGCACCCACCACGAAGCACGGAATTGCCATGAGCATAGTGGGCCGCGCTAGGCGCTTCCGTGCCTACTTGGCGGCGCATAATCGACGGCGATATCCCCGCAGAACAATGTTCCGTTGATCATTCTCGGGGGCGCTCCTGGCGGGGTCAGCACCACGACCCTCGCGCCGCCGGCCGGGATTACCAGCGGAAGATCGCCTGATCCGGTCCCGCGCAGGAACTCGTGAGCCTGAAGGTCATAGAAGCGCCGGCCCTCCTGTATTGGCGAAACGTCGATCGGCTTCGAATCCGCATACGGATTATAAAAGAGGTAAGTGGGAAAGGTCTTCCTTTCGAAAAAGTCCGTGTGGGCGACGCTCATCTGCAAGATCCGCGGATCGGCAGTCGGCTTCATCAATTCTCCCCACCAAAGCGCGTAGGCGCCTCCGTAGATTGACCGGTGGCTGCCATAATCACCCGATGCATACGGCGACTTTCCAGCCAATGTGCGGGTAACGCGCTCGTATGGGACGGCGGAGGTTAGCTCCGGGCGACTCTGGTTTTCAGCGGCAATGCAGTCCGAATAGAAGAGCCGCATGTTCGCGGAAGCGTTCAGGAGATATCTGCCGATCACGCTCGCAAACTCCGGACGGTAGCGGAGCACGGGCAAAAGATAGCCGGCAGTCACCAGCGACTCCATGCTGTATGCTTCGCCGGCGGGTTCGGTACAGAAGCCAGCCATCAGGCCGCCCACCTCGTCGTTCCCCCACCTGCCCGTGTGCAGCGGCCGGCCGCCGGGATCGAGAACAAAGCGGAGCGCCTTCGCAACATCAATGCCGGGGTCAGTTGTCGAAAGACGCGCCGCCGCCAGGCAGGCCATCGCGCCGCTTGGGACCTCGTACCACGGGTTTCGCGCGAACCCGAGGTAGTGCTGCAGCGCTTCTGTCGCTTCTGCGAGATACTTCGGCTGGCCGAACATCGCATGGGCCAGGAGCTGCAGATAAGCGTAGCCACCGACCGCGTCGGGCTGCCGGTAGATATCCTGCTTTGTCCATGGTTTACCGGCATCGAACCGGTATCCCTGATCGTTGAAATTATAATTGATCTGGTGAGCGAGGGAAATCAGCCGGTCAGCGCTGCTTTGGACACGTGCCATCCAGCCTGCGTCGCTCGCCGAATGCCTCCGCACGATCCCGGCAGCCCGCGCGTTGACGTTCATTAGGTACCAATATTCGCAGGAGGAGGCGCGCCTTCCATCCAGGAAGATCCCATATCGATCGCTAAAGTAGGCGGCCATCGATGGCGCCAGCCCGCCCACCATTTCCCCGCGCAGGATCTTCCCCAGCAGGATTGGAGCGAAGGTCGTCAGGCCTCCGTCTCCCGTGCCCTCGAGCGCCGAGGCGAAATAATGCGAGCCGTCCGGACGCGTTCGGAGCACCCCGTTCGCGGGGCTCATGATGAATCGGTTGAATGCGTCGGCGCGCTCGCGCCAGCGGAGCGGCATTCGTTCAGGAATCGCCGGTAATGCATCGAAAATCGTCGCATTCGGGTTCGTGCCGGCGAAGGACGCCGCCTGACCTCGACCCCGCGCGATTGTCGCCAGTCCCGCGACGCAGGCGCCTGCGGTGATGAGCGTTCGGCGCGTTATCGCACCCCGTGCATCCATGGAGAATCCTTTTCTTCCGATCGGCGCCGCACCCAATGACGGAGCAAGACCGGCGCGGAGCGCAGGTTTGCGCACCACGCGGACAGAGGTTCGATTGTCACGATTGTTTATGAAAAAACAACAGACTAAACATTTGCACTGAAGAAGGGCGCGCAGGATTGGGAATGAAGCAGGTCGGGTTCGCAGTAATCGGGGCCGGAGGTTTTGCGCGCTTCGCAATATCCCAGTTCGTGAAGCGCCCGGCCGCGCGACTGGTAGGTGCGTACGATCCCGATTCCGAGTCGATTGGCTCGTTCCAGCACTCTCACCCCGGAGCGAAAGCGTATGAGACCGCCGAGCAGGTGCTGGCAGATCCTGAAGTCGACCTCGTTTACATCGCCTCTCCGCCATTCCTCCACCACCAGCAAAGCCTCGCTGCGCTCAAGGCCGGGAAGCATGTTATCTGCGAGAAGCCCGCTGCCATCGAGCTTGCCCATGCCCACGAACTCAGCCGTTGCGCCGAGGCCGACGGTCTTTTGTTCGTCGTCAACCTCATGCAGCGCTACAATCCTCTCTACGAGGCGGTCGAAAAGCTGATCAGCACCCAAACGCTCGGCCGGTTCGTCCATGGCTTCTTCGAAAATTACGCAAGCGACGAACCGCTGCCGCGAGGCCACTGGTTCTGGGACGACTCGAAAAGCGGCGGCATCTTCATCGAGCATGGCGTCCACTTCTTCGACATGTTCGAAGGCTGGCTGGGCAGCGGCACGGTCGCATCGGCGCAGCGCCTCGAGCGCGACGGCCATCCGGGCATATGGGACATCGCCCAGTGCGAGCTGATCTACGACGGTAATTCGCCGGTTCATTTCTTCCACGGTTTCAACCAGCCGAGGGTTCTCGACCGTCAGCAAATGCGCCTGCAGTTCGAGCGCGGCGACATCACGCTCGAGGAATGGGTGCCGAACCGGCTGGTGCTCCATGCCGTCTGCACGCGAGCGGAGTGCGAGCAACTCCAGGCGCTGTTCCCGGCGGCAACCCTGACGATTCTCGAGCAATGGGCTGAGCCGCAGCATGCCTGCGGCCGGTTCGAGCCGATCCACTTCGATCGCAAAATCCGGCTCGACACGGGCGTGATTAAGCCGAAGCTCGAAGTATATCAGGGGCTCGTCGGTTCGATGTTCGACGATCAGCTGCAGTGGCTCGCCGACCGTTCACACAAGCGGAAGATCGATGCCGGCAATGCGACGCGCTCGCTGGCGGTCGCCGTCGACGCCGATCGGATGGCGAAACGCCGCGCCTGACCGCGGCGGCCGATCAGGTCGGATGCGTGACCAGCGCGTCGTCGGTGTGAAGCATCGGCCCCTGCTCTTCGGTCCCGCGCGGCGCGAGCCTGTTGCCGGTCCTCACGATGTTGCTCGCGACGACCAGCGAGAGCAGCTGGACCGCTGCGATGAGCAGGACCGCATAGCGCAGCGCGACCGTGGTCGAGAAAATATAAGCGAGAAGGAGGAAGGCGACCGCGCCGCTGAAGCGTCCGACGTAGAGGCCGGCCTCGTGGTTTAGGATGTAGCTGAACTCGCTGCGGTTTTCGATCCGCTTGACGATATCGATGACTCGGAACTGGATCGGGAAATAGGCAAGGTCGAGCAGCGGCTTCGCGATCAACAGGAAAAGCGTGAACAGGATGACGCCGGCGGCATTGAACAGGATCGCGTTCGAAAGGGCCGCGAGGAGGAACAGCAGCAGCCCGGCCGCGAAAATCCTGATCCGGTCGTCGGGGCTGGTGAGGCGTCCGAGAACATACATGGCAACGGCCGCGAACAGCGCGCCGATCGTCTGCGCGAGGCCGAGCGACCCCTCGTCGCCAAGAAGCGTCATGATCAGCATCGACGGCGCCGTGACCAGGAACCCCTGGCCCAGGCCCTTGAGCAGCGCGAGCAGCAGCAGCCGGTACCACAAAGGGTGGAACTTGAAGTAGACGAAGCTTCGCGCGGCAGGGTTGGCGAACGTGCCGCGCATGCAAATCAGCGACGCGGCGATCGTGATGCAGAACGAAATACCGACGATCGCCAGATAGGCATCGTGCACGTGCGCCGCGCTATTCTGCGCATGGATGAACCAGCCGATCGCGAACGGCATGACGATCGCGATGATCGTGTAGAGGAACGTCTCGAGCCCGTAATAATAGTTGCGGTTGCTGTCGTCGGTCACGTCCAGGACCAGAGTGTCCCGGTTCGCCCAGTAGAAGCCGAACGACATGCCCATGATCAGCCCCGCGGCGGCGATGCCCGCGCTGCTCAACGTCTTCAGCGACATCATCGCGAGCATCGAAACGCCGCTCAGCAGCATCCCTGCCGAGAACAGCTTGCGGATGTTGAAGTGCCGCAGGAGGAAGCCGTTCAACAGGAACGTTAGCGGAATGCCGGTGTAGATCGTAAGCTGGTAGATGACGACCTTGGTCGGGTCGTTCGACGAGCGCATGATGTAGGCCGAAACGAAGGTGTCGATCACCGGCCCGACCAGCGCATAGACCATGTTGGTCACGATCAGTGTCCGGAAATTGTGCGGCTGCTTCCCGAAGAAGGCGAGCTCGCTGCGAAGCTTGCTAAGCATCGAGGGTCTTCAGCAGCGAGAATATATCGCGCAGCGATAGTTGCGCGCCACATACGAATTCGTCTGCCGCGCCATAATAGAGCGTCAGCGTGTCTCCATCCGCATCGAGCACGTGCCCGTTCGTGAACACCACATGGCCGAAGAAGCCAGACAGCTCGTAGGGCTCGGCCGGCCGCATCAACGGCTCGTCGGTGACGGCCAGCACCCGCGACGGGTCGTCGAGGTCGAGCAGACAGGCTCCGAGGCAGTAGCGATTGTTTTCGTCGGCGCCGTGATAGATTTCGAGCCAGCCGCGCTCGGTCCTGATCGGCGCGGCGCCCGCCCCGATCCGTTCGCTGTCCCAATGTCCGGCACGCGTGCGCAGCACACAGCGATGGTCGCCCCAGTGCACTCCGTCCGGCGACGATGCGAGCCAGATGTAGTTGCCGCCGACGAACAGGCTCGACGGGCGGTGCAGCATGAAGAAGCGGCCGTCGATCTTCTCCTCGAAGATCGCGCAGTCCTTGTTGTGCGGCGGAAGGATCATCCCGTGGCGCTCGAAGTGCCGCCAGTCCTTGGTCGTGCGCAGCCCGACGCCGACGCCGTTCGGAGACACCGCAGTATAGGTCAGATGATAGACGTCGCCGATCTGCGACACGCGGCAGTCTTCGATCCCGTAGCTTTCCAGCGGTCCGAGGCCGACCAGCGGCGGATAGCCCTCCCGCTCCTCGAAACGCACCCCGTCGTCCGAGCAGAGCAGTCGCAGATGCGACAGCGTGGTCAGATAATCCTCGCCCTTGCAGGTGACCGTGCGCGGGTCGTCGCTTCGAACATCGGGATCGTTGCGGTCGACCTCGATGATGGTCGTCGTCCCGCTTTCATCGAGGACTGGGAAGGAGATCATCCCCGGCTTCTGCGTCGGCCGCTCGGCAACCCGCACCAGCAGCCACGTCTTGCCCTCGAACCGAAAAGCGCCGGGATTGAGCAGGCAGGCGATTTCCAGCCCTTCCATGCTCGGCTCGAGGTCGCCGGGCGACAGGATCGGGTTGGCCGCAAAACGCCGTGCGATGTCCTTCGTCATGCCGGCCTTTTCCGACGTCGCGAGCGGGGCTCCAGCGCTCACGCGGCGCCCTCCCGGTAGGTGGCGACGAGGGCGCTTCCCTCATCGACGCCGACGATTGCCTCCGCCGGCTCGACCAGCCAGCATTCCCCGGGTCCGAATTCCCGCCCGCCGATCCTTCCGCTGCCCTTGAGCGGAATGAACCACGACCTGTTCGAAGCATCGGGAACGACCGGAGCTCCAGCGCGCCACGACAGCATTTCGACCTCAAAAGGCGCGATGGCCGGTTGCAGCAGGATCGTGTTTTCGCCGACCGCTGCATGGGAAGGATCGCGCGCATAGGGAGCGAGACGACTGACCTCGAGGCCCTCTTCGAGGTGGAGCGCGCGCGGCCGGCCATAATCGTAAAGCCGGTACGTCACGTCGGCGTTCTGCTGGATTTCCACAAGCGTGATCCCGGCGCCGATCGCGTGCACCGTCCCCGCCGGGATGAAGAAGAAGTCGCCGGGACTGACCGGCTTCCACTCGATCAGCCCTTCCATGCTGCCGTCGGCGATTGCGGCGCGCATCTCGGCCTCGGAGAGCGCGCGGGTGAGCCCGATGCCGAGGACCGCTCCTTCGTCGCAATCGAGAATGTACCAGCACTCTTCCTTGCCACGGGCGAGGCCGCGCGCGCGTGCCTGGGCATCGTCGGGATGAACCTGGATCGAGAGCCGCTCGCTGGTGAAGAGATATTTGACCAGCAGCGGAAGCTCACTTTCCGCGCCTTCGTCGAACCAGATTTCACCGATCTTCCGGTGCTCGGGATTGGGGAACAGGGCCGGCAGTTCTTCCCGGCCCCATGGCTTTTCCACCGCGCTCGATTTCAGCTTCAGGGCCATTGGGGTCGAATCCCGACGGTCACGGATGCCAGTCGGCGACTGCCAGCCCGACATAAGTGTCGGCGGTTCCGTAATAGAGGAAGAGCTTGCGCCGGAAGTAGCTCAAGCCTTCGACGAATGTCGTTCCCGCCTTGTACTGGCCGCTCCTCTCGAACGGCAGCTCGGGGCGAATGAACGGCTTGTCGGTTCTCGCGAGCAATCTGGTCGGGTCGTTCGGGTCGAGCAGCGCCTGCCCCGCGGAATAGGCTCCAGCGCCGATCGTCGGGTCGCGGGTCGCGTCCGATTCCGAATTCTTGCCATTGTACAGCATGACGATGCCCTTGTCGGTGACGAGCGGCGGCGGGCCGACTTCGGGAAGGCCGCTGTCGAAACGGAACGGCCGCGGCGACATCAACGTGAGCAGCTCGCCGTCGGATCGCTCTACCGGTGACCAATTGACGAGGTTCGTCGAGGTCGCGATGTGAATCTGGTTCTCGCCGAACACCATCCAGTATTTGCCCTTGATCCTCGCCGCTTTCATCCGACCGCCGTCGAGCTTCTGGATGATCGCCGCCGATTTGGTCTTGAGCTGCTCATAGGGAGTGCCGGCGAACGGCGAGCCGAGCTTGTCCCAGTGAATCAGGTCGCGCGACGAGGCCAGCCCGAGCCGCCAGGTTTTGCGGTTCCACTGGGTATAAGTGACATAATAAGTGCCGTCGGGACCTTCGCACAGGCGCGGGTCCTCGCATCCGCCCTCCCATTCCGCCTGCTTCTGGCTGTCTTCAGCGGGGTAGAGAACCGGCGTCGGGCGCACCTTGAAATGCTCGCCGTCGGCCGACGAGGCATAGCCGAGCCGCGAAGTATGAAAGCCGATGACCTGTTCGTCGGGATCGTCTTCGGCACGGAACAGGACGACCATCTTCCCGTCCCTGACGACGGAGGCCGGGTTGAAGGTGTGCGCGGCCATCCAGTGGACCGGGCGCTTGCGCATCGGGTCATCGAAGACGGCACTCGGATCCGGCCTGATCACGGGTTCGTCGGCGACCCGCGAGAACGGCCCGAGCTCCCAGTGCGAACGTGTCGCATGGCGCGAACGGGGAGCCGCGGCGCTGGCCCCCTTGCTCAGCGCGAGCGCGGCGCTGGCGCCCATCCCAGCAATGAATTCGGCACGCGTCAGTGCGAACCTTTTCACGCGAACTCCTCGCGGCCTGCGAACGATCCCGCCAGATCCTCGAGCGTCTCGCCCTTCGTCTCGGGGAAGAATCTCGCGACGATGAAAACCTGCGCCAGAGTCACTGCCGCGAAGACGACGAACGGCAGCCCGCGCGAATGGACGGCGATGATCGGAAACAGCAATGTGATGACGAAGTTGATGATCCAGTGGGTGGCGCTCCCCATGCTCTGTCCGCTCGCGCGCACCGAGGTCGGGAAGATTTCCGACATATAGACCCAGATCACCGCCCCCTGCGAGAAGGCGAACGCGAAGATGAAGAGGACGAGGAGGATCAGCAGATAGCTGGAGCCGTTTCCGGTGCCCATGATGAACGCGACGCCCGCGAGCGCGAGCGACATGACCAGGCCGCCGGCGACCAGCAGCTTCTTGCGCCCGAGCCGATCGATGAACATCATGCCGACGATCGTCGCCACCAGATTGGCGAGGCCGACCGCGACCGCCTGTAGGTCGCCCGACACCTTCCCGAACCCTGCCGCCGCGAAGATGTCGTTGAGGTAGTAGAGAATCGCGTTGATGCCGGTGAACTGGTTGAAGAAGGCGAGCAGCATCGCGAACATGATCGGCTTCTTGTGCATGCGCCAACTGAGGTGGCCGTGTCCTTTTTCCGGCGCGCTGATGTCGGCGAGCGTTTCGGTCGATCCGATTTGCCGCAGGCTTCGCTCGGCTTCGTCGGTGCGGCCCTTGGACGCGAGCCAGCGGGCGCTTTGCGGGATGAGGAAGAGCATGGCGAGAAAGAACAGCGACGGGATCGCCGCGACTCCGACTTTCCAGCGCCATTGATCGTCGCCGGCCGCGAGCTGGCCGACCACGAAGTTGCTGAGGTAGGCAAGCAGAATCCCGAACACGATGTTGAACTGGAACAGGCCGACCATGAAGCCGCGACGCTTGGCCGGAACGATCTCCGATATGTAGACGGGTGCAAGCACCGAGGCGCCGCCGACGGCGACTCCAAGGACCAGCCGCGAGAAGCCGAACACATAGACCGAAGGCGCAAAGGCGCAGCCGATCGAGGCGCCGGCGAAGAGCAGGCCGACAAGTTTCAGCGCGTCGCGGCCGCCGAGCCGGTGTCCGACGAAGCCGGCGACGAGTGCCCCCGCGCAGGTGCCGAGGAGGGCGATGGAAACCGTGAGCCCGAGCCCGCCCGCGCCGAGATCGAACACCGTCCGAAGCGCCGCCGTGACGCCGGAGATGACGGCCGTGTCGAACCCGAACAACAGCCCCGCAAGCGACGCAACGACGACCGTGAAAATGTTGACCCGGCTCATACCTGCCTCGCTCCCCAACGATAAGTATGCGTTTTTGTTTTTTTAATTTGTCCTGCTGTTTGTCAATCGCTTTGGGGCTTCTCAAAGCGGAAAAATGAATTAGTCGCTGACGGTGCCGAAGCGGGGGGCGCAGGGGTCCATCCGGCGGGGGGTTCGATCTAGCTGCTCGACGATGACAGACAGTCAGCCGCAAATCGCGCGACGGCGCAAGGCCAGCCTGTCCGGCACCAACCTCGAGCTCACCGGCGATTACAACCAGCGTCTGGTCTATCAGGCCATTCGCACCCGGGGCCCGATCACCCGCAATGCGCTGACCGAGCTGACGGGTCTCGCCAAGCCGACGATCGCGGGCATCGTCAAACGGCTGGTCAGAAGCGAGCTGGTTTCGGAGACCGGACGGATTTACGGCGGCCGCGGCCAACCCGCGGTCCATCTCGAGGCCAATCCGAAGGGTTGCTATTCGATCGGCCTGCACGTCGACGAAGATCAGTTGTCGCTGATCGTCGTTGACGCGCTCGGACGGCCCGTGCGGCGATCGACGACCGGCTTGCCGTCCTCGCCCCGAACCCGCGTCAACGAATTCTTCCAGCATCAGTTCGTCGACGTGACGAAGGGAATTCACCGCGAACGCGTGATCGGGCTCGGGGTGGCGATGCCGGACAGCATTCCGTCGGGCCGAAGCGCCGACGCCAGGACCGCGACCAGCGCCGTCGGAATCGACTTGATGGCGCTGTCCGAAATTGCGCGCGACATGCCGATCTACATCGATTCCGATCTTGCCGCGGCAACCGCCGGCGAACTGCTGTTCGGGGTCGGTGCGACGCTCCAAACCTTCTACTTCATCCTGCTCGACATCAGGCCGGTCGGCGGGCTGGTCATGCACCAGGCGTTGTTCAGGGGGGCTCATCCCGGCCACAAGCGTTTTCTGTTTCCGGACGCCGAGCTCGCGTGGTGCCGAGAGGCGGTGGCGGCGGAAAGCGAAGCGCGGCGCGATCACCAGGCGGCGCCAGAGCCGCGCGAATCCTGGGTCGAGCCGGCGTGCAACGACCTGCTGCCGCTGATGATTTCGATCAATTGCCTGTTGAATCCCGGCGGGTTGCTGCTCGGCGGCAACTTTCCGCAGCAATGGCTCGACGTGCTTGCGGAGCGCTGCAACGCGCTGCTGCTCGAGCGTGCGCCGCAAATTCCGAGCCATGCGGGAATCCGCACGGCGCGCCTCGGCCCCGACGTGACCCTCGTTGGTGCGGCCAGCCTCCCGATGCGCGCGCGTCTGTCGCCGATCGGGGAAGCCCTGCTGAAGAGCCATGACCAAGCGAACTGACCGTCACGCGCTCGCGAGTTCCGCTGCGGAGGCCGGCCGATGAAATCGTCGCGCAACCGCTTTCCCTTCCGGTCGCAGGCCGGCGGCGCGGCGGACGAGGACAATCTTTCGAAATCCGCGCCGCCCTATCTGACGCTGGACATCGATGCCAACCACAACCAGCGCGTCGTCTTTCTGGAGATCCGCACCCGGAAAAGGGTCACCCGGAGCGAACTGGCGAATATCACCGGCCTGACCAAGCCGACCATCGTCAACGTCTCGCGCCAGCTGCTGCAGGCCGGGCTGATCGTCGAAGCAGAGCGCGCCACGCTCGGGCGCGGCCAGCCGGCCTGGGTTCTCGAGCTCAATCCGGATGGCGCCTATTCGGTCGGCTTGAACATCGACCGGGACCATCTCAGCCTGGTTGCACTGGACCTTGGCGGCGAGATCAGGGGACGCGTCTCCGCCGAGATCGGTTTTGCACTGCCCGGCGAAGCAAAACGCTTCGTTGCCGACGCGTGGCAGACCCTGGAAAAGAGATCGAAAATTCCCTTGAGCCGCGTGGCAGGGCTCGGAATCGCGCTGCCGGACGACCTCGGAACGCTCGCCTTTCCGGGCAAGCCTCCCGCTTATTCCATCTGGGCGGACACCGATGTCGCCGGGCTGTTTCGCTCGACTTACGAAGGTCCGACCTTCGTCGAGAACGACGCCGTCGCAGCGGCCATCGGCGAATCGCAATTCGGTCACGGACTGGACGCGCCGAGCTTCGTCTACGTCCTCATCAGCGTCCTGCTCGGGGGCGGCATCGTCATCAACCGCAACTATTTCAGAGGCGAGAACGGACGCAGCGGCGAAATCGGCTTCATGCAGGTGAAGACTGCGGACGGAGCCGCTTGCTCGTTGCAAGATGTGGTGTCTTTGGGAGCCTTGTCGGAACGTCTGAAGAGCCACGGGATAACAATTGCCCGTCCCGATGACCTCACGCACCTCGAAGCGCGGGGCGCGTTGCTGGTCGACGAGTGGCTCGAGGAAGCGTGCGGATATCTGACCAGCATCTTCGCCCAGATCAGGCAGTTCATCGATCCCGACGCGATCATGCTCGGCGGACGGCTGCCCGAACATCTGCTCGATCGCCTCGCTACATTGTGCCAGCAACGACAGGAAAATGCCCGGTCGGCGCAGTGGATCGACGTTCGCCGCGCCAAGCTGTCATCCGATGCGCCGGCGATCGGGGCGGCTATCCTGCCGTTTCAGAACTTCCTGCTTCCATCGCTCGAGATGCTCGAGCGGTTCTGAGCCCGGCTCCGGTTCCGTTGAGCGCGAGATCGGCAATCGCGAGGCCGCCGATCAATCCCGACAGCGGGTACAATTCGGCGAGAACGACGTCGCTCGCCGCTAAGCCCGAGAAATAATCTCGAGCGAGCGCGTCGAACCGGGCATGCACCTTGCTCAGCAGCCCCTCGGTTCCAATCACGCCGCCGCCGAGGACGATCTTCTCGGGGGCAAGCGTTGCAACCACATTGACGCAAGCCTGTGCCAGATAGTCCGCGACGATCTCGTGACCGGGATGGGCTGCACCGAGCTTCGACAGCGAGGCGCCCCAGCGGGCGTGGATGGCCGTTCCGCTCGCCAGTCCTTCGAGGCAGTCGCCGTGCGTAGCGCAGACGCCCGCGAACTCGTCCTCGGCGCCGCGGCGAATGAACATGTGGCCCATCTCGGGATGGTTCCGGCCGGACAGCATCTTTCCATCGAGGACGGCTCCCCCGCCAATCCCGGTGCCGATCGTCAGATAGCAAAGCCGCGCGCAACCCTGGCCGGCGCCCCAGCGCCATTCGGCGAGTGCAGCAGCGTTGACGTCGGTATCGAGCGCGACCGGCACGCCGTAAGATCTAAACGGCGTGATCAGATCCGTACCTTGCCAGGAAAGCTTTGGTGTCGGTCCCAGCCGGCCCCAGCTGACGGAGGCCGGGTCGGTATCGATCGGCCCGAATGTCGCGAGTCCGATAGCTGAGATCGGACCGTCTTTTGCGACCTCTGCGTCGAGCCATTCGATCAGGTCAGGGATGGTTTCGTGCGGCGAGCGTGTCGGGAACTGGGCCTGCGTGTGAAGGATCCCGTCTGACCCGCCAATTCCGACGTTGAACTTGGTGCCGCCTGCCTCAATCGACGCGAAGCGGGCTGCGGTGGCCGGAAACGAATGGCTGGGCTGAGAGGGTGAATCCATGACGTCCAATGTTGTTACGCGGGCGATCCAGCCTGATCGGACAGCTCGACGGCCGGGTGAATGGTGGCGGACGGCGTTGCGAGCGGCCGCTCAAGACAAGATTCGGCGGCGCCGTCGAGAAAATCAGGCCGCCCGCATCGTCGGCGATTTCTGCGGGCGGCCTGCTTTCTCGCAATTTTAGAACTTCACCCGGACGCCGACGCCGAAGCGGCGACCGTAGCCCTCGTAATCTTCGATCCGATCTGGCACGCCGAAATATTTGATCGACTTCTCGTCGGTCAGGTTAAGAGCCTGCGCGAATACGGCGACATTCTCCGTCAGTTTGTACTGGAAGCTCGCATCCAGCTGTCCGTAAGCAGCCTGGAACTCGTCATTGTGAACCGATGCCCCGTTCACGGTCACGACGTTCCCGGTCAGGACCTGAGCGTTACGCCAGTTGTAGGCGACCCTCAGCTGGATCGGACCCTTCTCGTAAAAGCCGATCAAGTTGTAAGTGACCGCATCGACGAACGCTGTCGAAGGATGCGTGTAAGAATAATTGGCCTGCACGCCGAGCCCGTCGAATGGCGCCGGCAACATGTTGAACGTGTACTGCCCGGAAACCTCAAATCCGCTATATTTTTCGGAATTGATGTTGATCGGCTGATAGACCGTAAACGGTTGCCCCAAATAGGTGACGTTGGAAATGCCGTTGCCGAGCAGGTTGGTGACCGATTTCCTGTAGAGCGCAAGACTCAGGAAGTTGGACCCTTGATGCCACGTGAGCGCGGCATCGTAGTTCCACGCGGACATCGGCTTCAGATCGGGGTTGCCCT